>UQUG01000069.1 GCA_900544205.1 uncultured Collinsella sp. | reverse complement strand
TCCGTACATGTACGGATGAATGTGGGAGGTGTTCGGATGAAGTCGATAATCAAGGGGCAACTGATCCCCACCATAAATTACCCTCGGCATACTTGCGCGAACGATTGCTCGTGCTACACTTGCAATTGCTGTTTCAGGGCGGGGTGGAATTCCCCACTGGCGGTAAATCGGGCGGTGTCAAAGGGACGCCGTGGCGCAGGCGAGGTGTCTGCGACCGAGCCGATGAGTCCGCGACCCGTGCGTGTGTTGGTTCGCATGCCGGCTGAACTGGTGAGATCCCAGTACCAACGGTTAGAGTCCGGATGAAAGAGGCAGGTGATCTTATGTCTGAACAGTCGCAGCATATCCATTTTGAGAACACGAATAGGTGGAGCACCAAACAGCTCGTTACCATGGCGTTGATGTGCGCCTTGGGCGCCCTGTTTATGTACGTGCAGCTGCCTATCCTTCCTTCGGCGCCGTTTTTGACGTATGACCCGTCGCTGGTACCGGCGATGGTGTGCGGGTTTGCGTATGGTCCTGGCGCCGGCACTGCTGTTGCCGCTATGGCTATCGTTATCCATGCGCTCACCACGGGTGACTGGGTCGGCGCGCTTATGAACCTGGTTGCCACGCTGGGCTACATTCTGCCTGCGGCTATCGTCTATCAGAAGATGCATACCTATAAGGGTGCCGTGATTGGCCTGGTGCTCGGCGTTATTGCCGCTACGGCGTTGTCTATGGTCGCAAACCTTACCATTGGCGTATGGTTCTGGTATGGCTCGGTCGATGTGATCGCCCCGCTCATGATTCCTGCCGTGCTGCCGTTCAACCTTATCAAGACCGTGCTTAACTCGGTGTTGACACTGGCGGTGTATAAAGCGGTCTCCAACCTCATCACGCCTAAAAAGGACCAGGTCAAAGGCCGCGCATGATTGAGTGTCGGGGCGTTTCCTTTAGCTATGACGGTGCCGTGTCGGCACTCGACGGTGTCGATCTGAACATCGAGGACGGGGAGTTTTTCTGCATCCTCGGTGGCAATGGGTCGGGCAAGTCGACGTTTGCCAAGCATCTGAATGCGCTGCTGCAGCCCGATGCGGGCACGGTGCGCATTAACGGCATGGATGCGTCCGATCCCGAGCTGGTCTACGACATTCGTTCGACCGCGGGCATGGTATTCCAGAATCCCGATGATCAGCTGGTGGCAACGCTTGTCGAAGATGACGTTGCGTTCGGTCCCGAAAACCTTGGCGTGCCATCGGCGCAAATTGCGCAGCGCGTACGCGAGGCGCTGAAGGGTGTGGGCCTGGTGGGCTTTGAGCGCCACGAGACCCACGCGCTTTCGGGTGGCCAAAAGCAGCGCGTGGCGCTTGCCGGCGTGCTCGCCATGGAGCCGCGCGTTCTCATTTTGGATGAGGCTTCCTCGATGCTTGATCCGCGTGGGCGCAAGGGCCTCATGAAGGCTTGCCGCGCGTTGCACGATCGCGGCATGACCATCGTGATGATTACGCACTTTATGGAAGAGGCCGCCGAGGCCGATCGTGTCGCGGTGTTTCGGGCGGGGCGCGTTGCCATGCTCGGTACGCCCGAGGAAATCTTGACGCGAGCGGACGAACTTGCGCAGCTCAACCTGGATATGCCGGCGTCGTGCTGCTTAGGTAGGACGCTTCGTGCGAAGGGCGTGCCCGTTTGCGCGCAGGTACGTGAGGCGGATATGGTCGCCGAGATTGCGCAGACTTATGCCGAGCGAAGTGGGGCAGGCACCGCGGGGCAGTCTTCCGCATCCCAGTTGGAAATCGCTGACGGCACTGTTCCGGTAGACAACGAGGGCAACGCGTCGGAGCCCGTCATAGAGCTATCCCATGTTTCGTACAGTTATTCGCTGAGCGCCCGCGAGCGTCGCCGTTGGCACAAGCGCTCGGCCGCCGAGGGTTCATCGAACAAACAGGCTCTCTGGGGAAACGACCCCAGCAGCCCGTGGGCGCTGCGCGATGTATCGCTGACGGTGCGTCGCGGCGAGTTCCTGGGTTTGGCAGGTCATACCGGTTCGGGTAAGTCGACGCTGGTCCAGCATCTCAACGGTTTGATTCGTCCCCAGGAGGGAAGCGTTTGCGCGCTGGGGCTCGATCTGTCAAACAAGAAAGACGCCGCCGCGGTTAAGGCCAAGGTCGGCGTGGTGTTTCAATATCCTGAGCGTCAGCTGTTTGCCGAAACCGTGGCGCAGGACGTGGCGTTTGGTCCGCACAACCTTGGCTTGCCGCAAGATGAAGTCGACCGTCGTGTCGAGTCATCGCTCTCACGCGTGGGCCTCGACCTTTCCACGGTCGGCGACAAGAGCCCCTTTGAGCTTTCGGGCGGTCAACAACGGCGCGTGGCATTCGCCGGCGTGCTTGCCATGGAGCCCGAGGTCCTGGTGCTCGATGAACCCATGGCGGGGCTCGATCCGGCTGCGCGCAGGGATTTCCTAGGGCTCATCGATCGACTCCATTGCGAGGGCCTGACCGTTGTCATGGTTTCGCACAGCATGGATGACCTGGCAAATTGTTGTGACCGTATCGTTGTGATGAACGAGGGCGCGGTGTTTGCTGAGGGAACGCCCGTGCAGGTGTTTGCGCATGCCGATGAGCTCAAGTCGATCGGCTTGGGCGTTCCCGCCGCCCAGCGTATGGCGCTGGCGCTTACGGAGGCGGGCGTGCCGCTGCGTCGCGGCGGGCTCTATACGGTTGAGTCGTTGGCCGACGAGTTGGCAAATTTGCTGATCGGTCGCTCAGACGGTTCTTCTAACGTCTCGGACATTGCTAAATCCAAGACGGTCGCGCGAGAGGAGGGCTGCTGATGGAGGCGTTTTCGTTTGGTAGTTACTATCCCGGCGATAGTGCAATCCACCGCCTGGACCCGCGAACCAAGTTGCTCTTGGGCTTTGTGTTTCTGATCACGACGCTCACGGTCAGTGGCTTCCGCGGACTGGCCCCTGTCGCAATTTTCGTCGTGCTGATCTATGCCGTGTCCCGGGTGCCGTTGCGCCGGGTCCTATCATCGATGGCGCCGCTGCTGGCAATCGTCGTCGTGGTCGCGGTGCTCAACTTGTTTACCGATCAGAGTGGGCGCATCTTGTGGCAGCTCGGTTTTCTGCAGATAAGCGAGGGCTCACTGCGTTCTGCCGCCTTTATGGCGTGCCGCCTGACGTTGATGATGGCCGGCATGAGTGCCATTACGCTCACTACGCCGACGCTCGACCTCACCGCGGGCTTTGAGCGTCTGCTCGCACCGTTTGCGCGTGTGGGACTTCCTGCGCACGAGCTCGGCATGATTATGGGTATCGCGTTGCGCTTTATGCCGCAGTTCGCCACCGAGATGAAGCAGACGGCCGATGCGCAGGCGAGCCGCGGTGCACGCGTAACGGGCGGTCCGCTCGGTGGCGTACGCATGCTCGGCAGTGTGGCGATTCCGCTGTTCACCGGCGTGTTCCGTCATGCCGAGACGCTGTCTGCTGCCATGGATGCACGCTGCTATCACGGCGAGCAGGGCCGCACACGTCTGCATGCGCTTGCATTTGGCCGCGGCGATGCGTTGGCTGCGGTGGTGACGGCGCTGCTGCTCATCTGCGTCATCGGCATCAATCTTCAACTTGTTTAGGCGCGATTCGAGCGCAAGAAAGGGGTCCCTATGACCGACAACGACCGCACGGCTCAGCTTGAGCGCGCCTGTTCGTATCTCAGGCGCATTCCGGCGTGGTATCTGGCCACGACCGATGTGGCCGACGGACATCAGCCCCGCGTGAGACCGTTTTCGTTTGCCATGGTCGATGACGGTAAGTTGTGGTTTTGCACGTCGCGCGATAAGGATGTGTGGGCGGAGCTGAGTGCGAATCCCAAGTTTGAAGTATCGGGCTGGAAGCCGGGGGAATGTTGGATCGTGTTGACCGGCGAAGCCGCACTTGAGGACGACGCAGCTGCGAGCGACAAGGTGCGTCAAGCGGGTTTTAAGCACATGGTGGGCATTGGCGAGCAACACGATAGTGCCAACGACGGCCGCCTTGCGTTTTTCTCGGTCCGCAATATCGTCGCCCGCTTCTGTGATATCGACGGCAGCGAGGAGCGCCTGGAGCTCTAGCTCACACAAACCAGGCTCTCAAACTGGCTAGTACAGGAGGAAACGTGGACGGATTGAATACGGTTTTGGAGTATCTGACGTCGGTGCCGGCGTGGTACTTGGCGACGAGCGTGGACGGGCAGCCACATGTACGTCCGTTCTCGTTTGCACAGATTCAGGACGGTAAGCTGTGGTTTGTGACGGCGCGCACCAAAGACGTGTGGCAAGAGCTGCTGCAAAATCAGCGCTTTGAGGCCACGAGTTGGTGGCCGGGCCATGGCTGGCTCATCTTGCGCGGGCATGCGGGTCTGGATGACCAGGCCGCTCCCGATATGCGCGAGGCTGGATGGAAACATCTTGAGCGCTTGAGCGAGCACTATGAGGGGCCTAACGACCCCACGCTCGTCTTCTTTAGCGTGGAGGAACCCGAGGCCTTTATCTGCAATCACGACGAATGGGTGCCGGTCGAGCTCTAAACGAGTCTCTCAGCAAGCTTCGACAATTCAAATTCTCGCATATAGCGGGCCCCACATTGCAACGTCACCGTAAGGTGCACTGGGTAATATGGGGCCCGCTCCATTTGTCAATTCCTTCAAGCGAATGTGTCGGGAATGTTTCAATGCATGAATATGCAAGCCATTTACGTATTCATGCATCTTTTGGTGCTAAAGTTTCAACCCACTTCATAACGACCGCTGCGAAATGCGCATCGGTGCATAAATCGCAGACAAGGAGTCTGATATGTCTTTGAAGGTTGGAATCGTCGGCGCGGCTGGATATGCCGGAGCCGAGCTCATTCGCCTCGTGCTCGGTCATCCCGAGTTTGAACTTGTCGCCATTACGTCCAACGCCGATGCCGGCCAGCCGTTGTCTGCGGTGTACCCGAGCTTCACCGGCGTAAGCGATCTTGTCTTCACGACGCATGATGCCCCCGAGCTCAAGAACTGCGACGCGGTATTTTTGGCCGTGCCGCACACCGCCGCCATGGCGCAGGTGCCCGCCCTGCTTGCCGCAGACGTTTCCTGCTTTGATCTTTCGGCCGATTACCGCCTGAGCGATCCGGCCGTGTTTGAGGCATGGTATGCCGCCGAGCACACGAGCCCCGAGCTACTCAAGACACGTGCCTTCGGCCTGCCCGAGCTGTTCTGCCAGGACTTGGAGACCGCTGCTTCCAGCCATGCTGCTGGCAGGCCCGTGTTGGTCGCCTGCGCCGGCTGCTATCCCACCGCAACGAGCCTTGCTGCCGCTCCTGCCGTGCGTGCGGGCTGGGTGGCCGAGAACGGTCCCGTGATTGTCGATGCCATCAGCGGTGTGACGGGTGCCGGCAAGTCCTGCAACGCTCGTACGCATTTTTGCAGCGCCGACGAGAATTTGGAGGCCTACGGCGTGGGCAAGCATCGTCACACGCCCGAAATCGAGCAAATCCTTGGTCTAACAGATCGCGTCGTCTTTACCCCGCACCTGGCACCCCTCAAGCGCGGTCTACTCTCTACGGTAACGATGCCGCTTGCGCCGCAGGCTATCGATACCTTGATCCTTGAGGACGTTGTCGACTATTACAAGCAGTTCTACGCTGGACGCACCTTTGTGCGTGTGCTCGACGCCGGCCAGCAGCCCAAGACGGCTTCGGTCGTCGGAACCAACGCCGCCCAGATTGGCCTCGCGCTCAACAAGCGCGCGGGCGTGCTGGTGGCGACGGGCGCCATCGACAATCTGTGCAAGGGCGCTGCGGGCCAAGCGGTCCAGTGTGCCAATATCGTCTTTGGCTTTGACGAGCGACGAGGCTTGCCCACAGTGGCGTGCCCGGTGTAGCACATTCGATTGTTAACGATTTGGTAGTCGGGCATCGAGTGGGGTGCCACTCTTAAGCTGGTCTCATGATTACGACTGGCATGGCGCACCAACCGATGTCCGTTTTTTGTTTGACATAAGGAGTCATAAAGACGATGAATACCGAGCTGTTTGATATCAAGATTCGCGCCGTCGAGGGCGGCGTTACGGCTGCGGCTGGTTTTAAGGCTGCGGGCATCCATGCTGGGTTCCGCAAGAACCCCGAGCGTCTGGATTACGCGCTCGTCGTGCCCGATAAACCCTGTCCCGGTGCCGGCGTGTTTACCACCAATCGCTTTTGCGCGGCGCCCGTGCAGGTGAGCCGTGCCAACCTGGGCGGTGCCGACAAGGGTTACGGAATCATCGCCGGCGTTTCGGTCAACTCTGGCAATGCCAACGCCGCCACGGGTGAGACCGGCCTTGCATGCGCGCGCGAGACGTGCAGCATCGCATCGCAGGTCATCGGCTGCGAGCCCCAGCAGATTCTGGTTGCCTCCACGGGTGTGATTGGCCAGATTCTGCCGATCGACACGTTTGAGACCGCCATTCCTGCTGCCTACGAGGCGCTCTCCGCCCACGGTGGCGCCGATGCCGCTCGCGCCATCATGACGACCGACACGCACTCCAAGGAGTACGCCGTGTCCTACGTCAGTGAGGCTGCGGGTCATGCGAGCAATGTCTATACGGTAGGCGGAATGTGCAAGGGCTCGGGCATGATCATGCCCAACATGGCCACCATGATTGCAGTTATCACCACCGATGCCCCCGTCGAGCCTGCGGCACTTCATGCCCTGCTGCTCTCGACCGTCAAGCAGACCTTTAACAAGGTAACGGTCGATTCCGACACCTCGACCAACGACACCTGCATCATGCTTGCTTCCGGCGTCGCTGCCGCAGATGCCGAGCCTATCGTCGAGGGCACTGACGCCTTTGACGAGTTGGCCTTTGCCGTGCACGAGGTGTGCGAGAGCCTGGCGCGCAACATCGCGGCCGATGGCGAGGGTGCGTCAAAGCTCGTGACGGTTAACATTACCGGCGCCGCCAACGACGAGGAAGCCGATATCGCCGCCCGTGCCGTCGCCAACTCGCCGCTCGTCAAGACCTGCATCGCCGGCCACGACTGCAACTGGGGCCGCGTTGCCATGGCGCTCGGCAAGTGCGGCGTGAAGTTTAATCAGGAAGACGTTTCCATCGACATGATGGGCATGCCTGTCTGTCGCGACGGTCTGACTGTTCCCTTTGACGAGGACGAGGCTCTGCGACGTTTTGAGGCGCCCGAGATCGTGATCTCGGCCGACCTGGGCGCAGGCGACGCGGCAACGACCGTGTGGACCTGCGACCTCACGCACGAGTACATCTCCATCAACGGCGACTACCGTTCCTAGATTCCAGGCGCGCTGCGCATCTTGCCGCGATTGCGGACAGTGGAGCACGGCGCGATAACGATACGAAAGACGAGGCAGATTATGAAATTCGCACGCGATTGTCGTTCGAGCGAATCCAACGAAGCAACCGCGCAGCTGCTGTTCGAAGCGCTGCCGTGGATTAAGAACCTGACCGGCAAGACGGTTGTTATCAAATATGGCGGAGCCGCCATGGTTGATGAGCAGCTGCGCCGCGACGTGATGAGCGACATCGTTTTGCTCAAGATCATCGGTATGCGTCCCGTCATCGTGCACGGCGGCGGCAAGGCTATCAACGAGGCGCTCAGCTACTATGACATCCCCGTCGAGTTTAAGAACGGCCAGCGCGTGACCACGCCGGCGACTATGGATATCGTGCGAGAGGTGCTGGGCGGCAAGGTCAACCAGGAGCTGGTCGCGGCGCTCAACCACCACGGCAACCTGGCCGTGGGCGTGTCCGGCAGCGATGCCGGGACGCTTATCGCCGAGCCGCTCGACCCCGAGCTCGGTCGCGTGGGTAAAGTCACGCACGTCAACACCGACTACATCGAGCGCTTGCTCGACAGCGAGTACATTCCCGTTATCGCAACGGTTGCGGCAGGGGAGGACGGCGGCTTCTTCAACATCAACGCCGATACCGCTGCCGGCGCCGTCGCCGCGGCACTCCATGCGCATAAGGCGATTTTCTTGACCGACGTCGATGGCCTGTACAAGGACTTTAGCGATAAGGATTCGCTCATCTCTAACCTGACGCTCGACGAGGTCAACGAGATGCTCTACGGCGGCGAGGT
Source organism: uncultured Collinsella sp. (assembly GCA_900544205.1). Lineage (GTDB taxonomy): Bacteria > Actinomycetota > Coriobacteriia > Coriobacteriales > Coriobacteriaceae > Collinsella. The sequence goes on along the minus strand of UQUG01000069.1, from coordinate 1,861 downwards.
CGACAAGGGCATGATCCCCAAGCTTCGTGCCGCCGTCGATGCGCTCACCGCTGGCGTGTTCCGCGCCCACATCATCAACGGCACCACGCCGCACTCGCTGCTGCTGGAGCTGCTGACCGATGCCGGCGTCGGTACCGTGATCCATTCCACCGAGACGGCTTACGAGTTCGATACGCACCCGCACCCGCTTTCGACTTTTGCGGCGCGCCTGGCCGAGAACCTCGACGAGGTCGAGAAGCTCCAGACCGTTTAGCCAGTCCGCAACCGTCGCATTTCTTCACCCATAGCTCGCGCCGTCTGGCGCCCAACGAAAGGCATCCCATGTCACTTGCAGCTCAGCAATCGCTTGAATCCCATTACGTCATGCATACCTTTGGCCGCTCCCCGGTCGAGTTTGTCGAAGGTCACGGTATGAAGCTCACCGGCGACGATGGTCGTGAGTACCTCGACTTTCTTGCTGGTATTGGCGTGTGCAGCCTAGGTCATGGCAACCCTGCTGTGCTCTCGGCGCTCGAGGTACAGACCAAAAAGCTCATGCATGTCTCCAATTACTTCTACATCGAGCAGCGCGGTCAGGTCGCGGCACTGCTGTCCAAGCTTGCTAACGATGACGTGGATGGTGCGCGCGTGCTTGCCGATGCCATCGCCGCTGGTGACGAGACCACGGCCGCCGCGCTCGGTGCCCCGGCTGCGGACGAGCGGGTGTGGGAGACGTTCTTTGCCAACTCCGGCGCCGAGGCTAACGAGGGCTCGATGAAGCTTGCACGCTTGTATGCCAAGCGTGCCGGTAACGGCGGCAACACCATCGTGTGCATGCGCGGCGGCTTCCACGGCCGTACGCTCGAGACCATTGCCGCTACCATGCAGGATTGGCTGCAGGACAGCTTTCGTCCTCTGCCGGGCGGCTTTGTGGCCTGCACGCCCAACGACGTCGACGAGTTGCGTGCGATCTTTAAGCAGTTGGGAAGCGAGATTTGCGCCGTCATGCTCGAGCCGATCCAGGGCGAGAGCGGCGTGCACCCCATGACCGAGGAGTTTATGGCGGCGGCGCGCGACCTGGCGCACGAGGTGGGCGCCGTGCTGATCGCCGACGAGGTCCAGTGCGGAATCTTCCGCTCCGGCAAGCCGTTTGCGTTCCAGACCTATGGCGTGGGTCCCGACATCATGAGTCTTGCCAAGGGCATTGCCGACGGCGTGCCCATGGGTGCCGTCGTGGCAAAGAAGGAGATTGCCGACGTGTTTAAGCCGGGCGACCATGGCTCGACCTTTGGCGGTAGCTGCTTGCCCATCGCGGCGTGTGCCGCGACGCTCTCCGCGCTTGTGCGTGGCGATTATGCCGAGCATGCCGCCAAGGTGGGCGCCTATATGGAGCAGGCGCTGGCTAAGCTTCCGCATGTGGTAGAGGTGCGTGGCCGTGGCCTGATGCTCGGCTGCGATCTTGACGATACTGCGGGTGATGCACACGACGTTGTGGCCCGTGCATTGGGGGCCGGTGCCGTAATCAACGCTACGGGTGCCCATACGCTGCGTTTCCTGCCGCCACTCGTCTGCGAGGAAGCCGACGTGGACAGCCTGATCGAGATCCTGTCGGATGTCTTGGGCTAACGCGGCGCAATAACTCAATTTGGACCGGGTTCCGGACTGTGGGCGTGTCCTATGCGGCATGATTCAGCGGTCTGGAGCCCGTTTTGCCTTAGATTTGCTAAGGCAGGGAGACCTGCTGGTCAAAAAACATCAAATATGAGTACTGTTACCGATTTGGTAGCAGCAATTTTGGACTAATAAGGCCAGATAGCAAGTCGAAATGGGTCGCGCGCGCAGACGTGGTGTAAGAGTGTCCTGAGGTCCGTCGCTGCAAGTC
>UQUG01000068.1 GCA_900544205.1 uncultured Collinsella sp. | reverse complement strand
TTGCCGGAATCCTTGACGCCCACGCCACGCTTGATGCGCGACTCAATGAGGTCGCCGATAACGCCCAGGATGGAGACGACCACGCCGCACAGCAACGCATAGGGCAGGCTCAGCTTATAAAAGTGCGTGGCCCACAGAATAAGCCAGATCAAAACTGAGCCCAGAATGCCGCCGACAAAGCCCTCCCAGCTCTTTTTGGGAGAGATCTTGGGGACCATCTTGTGCTTACCGATACGGCTGCCCACGATATAGGCAAACGAATCAGAGACCCAGAGCGAGGCGCACACGCCCACCGAAAGCAGGGCGCCGGCAAAACCAGGAACGGCGTCGCGCAGCAGCACGATGGCCGACAGCATAAAGCCGGTGTAGATAGGACCCATGAGCGTCACGGCCACATCGGCGATACGGGTGCGCGGCGACCAGACATACCAAATGCCCACCGCGAGCATCAAGGCAAAAAGCAGGGCATTCAACAACATCGAATCGCCCAATGCCGACAGCGGAAAGAGCACGGCGGCAGCGATACCCAAGCGCTCGTTGGCCACCTTGCCATCGAGCCTCGTCATGCGAAAGAACTCATAGCAGCACAGGCCGCTCATGACGGAAACAAAGATGGCCGTGGGCACAATACCCAAAACCAAGCACAGGATAAAGACGACGGCATAGACGATGCCGGCGGCGGCACGGGTGATAAAGCCCGCCAGCCAGGAGCCGGTGCCGCCCTTCGTAGCAGGCGTCGCAGGCGCTGCAGGAACAGGCGCCTTGGAAGTGGATGTCTTGGGACGATCGGACACGATTAAGCCTCCTCGGTCTTACTCAGTCCACCAAACCTACGGTCGCGGCCCTGGTAGGCCAAAATGGCGTCGACAAGGCCCCAACGATCAAAGTCGGGCCAATAGGTATCGGTAACGTAGAACTCAGAATAAGCTACCTGCCACAGCAGATAGTTCGAAAGACGCAGCTCGCCAGAGGTGCGAATCACGAGCTCCGGATCGGGAAGACCGGCGGTGTAAAGATGGGAGGCCACCATATCGTCGTCAATTGCGGCGGGGTCGATCTTACCGGCGGCGGCGTCGAGCGCGATCTGGCGGGCGGCGCGAGTGATCTCGGCACGGGCGCCGTAGTTAACGGCCAGTGCCAGCGTCATGCCCGTATGGTCAGCGCACTCGGCAAGACCACGCTCAAAGACGTCGCGGGTCTTCTTGGGCAGCGCAGAAATGTCGCCCAAAAAGACAACACGCACGTTCTCACGCTTGAGCAGCGGCAGCTCGTCGATAAACGTCTTAGCAAACAGGTGCATCAGAACGTTGACCTCATGCTGCGGGCGGTTCCAGTTTTCGGTAGAAAATGCATAGGCCGAAAGCACGTCGACGCCCAGACGCACGCAGGCGGTAATAATCTCGCGAAGGGAGACGATACCCGCCTTGTGGCCCTCGGTGCGTGCAAGACCGCGCGATGTGGCCCAACGACCGTTGCCGTCCATGATGCACGAGATATGGTGCGGAATGTTATTGAGGTCAAGGTCGGAAAAACCGACGCCCGCGGGGGCGTCGGCAAAGTACTCGACCAGTTTATGCTCGTCGTATTGCACCTTAGATCTCCATGACCTCGGCTTCTTTTTCCTTCAGAAGCTCCTCGACCTTGGCGACATACTCATCAGTGTGCTTCTGGACCTTAGCCTGCTCGCGACGGACATCGTCCTCGGTGAGCTCCTCATCGCGCTCGAGCTTGTTGTTGAAGTCGCGACGGATGTTACGGATAGACACCTTGGCCTGCTCGGCGTACTCGCGGCACTCCTTGACGAGCTCGCGACGGCGCTCCTCGGTGGGAGCCGGGAACGGCAGACGAACGACGGCGCCATCGGAGTTGGGGGTAATACCCAAATCGGAAGCGCCGATGGCCTTGACGATGGCGTTGATAAGCGCCTTGTCCCACGGCTCGATGAGCAGCATGTGGGCCTCCGGGGTCTTGACGGCGGCAACCTGCGTGACCGGCGTGGGAACACCGTAATAATCGACGGTGATGTCGGACAGAATGTTGGCATTGGCGCGGCCGGTACGGACCTTGGAGAAGTTATGCTTGAGGGACTCGAGCGACTTGTCCATGTGGGCGGTGATGTTCTCTGCCATGCTTAATCCTCCTGATAGACGAGCGTGCCGACGGGCTCACCCGCGAGCGCGCGCTTGACGGTGTCCTCGCCATCGATGTTGAGGACCAAAATCGGCATACGGTTGTCCTGGCACAGTGCCGTAGCCGTGGAATCCATAACCTGCAGACCGCGGACGAGCACCTCATGGTAGGTGATCTTGTCAAAGCGGACGGCATCGGCGCACTTGACGGGATCCTTGTCATAGATGCCGTCGACCTTGGTGGCCTTGATCAGAATCTCGGCGCCGATCTCGCACGCACGAAGAGCCGCGGCGGTGTCGGTCGTAAAGTACGGATTGCCCGAACCGGCGGCAAAAATAACGACGTTGCCCTTGGAAAGGTGGTTGATGGCGCGACGGCGAATATAGGGCTCGCAGATCTCGTTCATCTGGATAGCGCTCATCACGCGGCAGGGAACATCGTTATGTTCGAAGGAATCCTGCAGGGCGAGCGCGTTCATAACGGTTGCCAGCATGCCCATGTAGTCGGCCTGAGCACGCTCCATGCCACCAGCAGCGCCGGCCATGCCGCGGAAAATATTGCCGCCGCCGACAACGACGCCGACCTCATGGCCAACGGCGAGTAGCTCCTTGACCTGCTTGGCAAGATGGTCGGTAACCTTGGGGTCGATGCCATATTGGCCGTCGCCCATCAGTGCTTCGCCGGAAAGCTTAAGAAGCACGCGTTTATATCGGATGTCGGACAAAGCGATCCTCCTTTAGATTGAACTCTCAACATTCTATCAAAGGCTCTAAGAAGAGCCATGAAAAAGCAGGCTGTGAGTAAAACCCACAGCCTGCTCATTACCAGCTACAAGAGCTTATTTACTCGCCACGGACCAGACGGTCAAAGGCAACGACGGTAATGGTGTCGCCGAGCTCCTTGGAGACCTGCTCAGCGTACTTCTTGATGGTGAGGGAGCTGTCCTTGATGAACTCCTGCTCGGTGAGCACGGACTGCTTGTAGAACTTCTCCAGACGGCCGACAGCCATCTTCTCCTGGATAGCCTCGGGCTTACCGGACTCGGCAGCCTGAGCCATGTAGATCTGCTTCTCGTGCTCGACGGTCTCGGCCGGAACCTGATCGCGGGTAGCGCAGATCGGGGCGACGGCGGCAACCTGAAGGGCAACGTCGTGAGCGAAGGTCTTGAAGGATTCAGCCTGAGCGGTCTCAGCCTTCTCGAAGGCGAACTCGACGAGGACGCCGATCTTACCACCCATGTGGATGTAAGAAGCGAGCGCGCCGTTCTCAGCCTTGCGGGCAGCGAAGCGGGAGATCTTCATGTTCTCGCCCATGATGTGAATCATCTCGGTGAGCTCGGAGGAAACGGTCTCCTCGCCCATCGGCTTCTCGAGCAGAGCGTCGACGTCAGCAGGCTCGGTGGTAGCGACAACCTCAGCGACCTTGGAAGCAAAGCCGGTGAACTTGGCGTTAGAGCCAACGAAGTCGGTCTCGCAGGAGAGCTCGAGCAGAGCGCCGGTCTTGCCATCCTCAGAGACGAACGCGGCGACAGCGCCCTCGTTGGTCTCACGGCCAGCCTTCTTGGCAGCCTTGGCAAGGCCGTTCTTACGCAGGACGTCGACAGCGGCGTCCATGTCGCCGTCAGCCTCGACGAGAGCCTTCTTGCACTCCATCATCGGGGAGTCGGTCATCTCGCGGAGCTGCTTGACCATAGCGGCGGTAATCTGGGCCATTGTGGTTCCTTTCAAAGAGATGAAAAAGACTTAAATAGGACTGATTTACTCGGCCTTGGGCTCAGCGGCCATCTCGGCCTCGGAGACCTGCTCCTTGCCGGAGCCGGCGAGGCAGGCGTCAGCCATGAGCTCGCACATAAGGGTGACAGCGGAGATAGCGTCATCGTTGCAGGGGATGCCGTACTCGACCTCGTCGGGATCGGAGTTGGTGTCGATCAGAGCGACGACGGGGATGTTCAGGCGCTGGGCCTCCTTGATGGCGTTCTCCTCGCGCTTGGTGTCGATGACGAACAGAGCCTGGGGCAGACCCTTCATGTCGCGGGCGCCACCGAGGTTGGTCTGGAGCTTAGTGAGCTCCTTGCCCAGAACAGCCTGCTCCTTCTTGGGCAGCACTGCCATACGGCCGTCCTCGACCATGGCCTCGAGCTCCTCCATGCGGTTGATGCGGGAGCGGATGGTGACGAAGTTGGTCAGCATACCGCCGAGCCAACGCTGGTTGATGTAAGGCATGTTGGCGCGCTCAGCGGCGTTCTTGACAGCCTCCTGAGCCTGCTTCTTGGTGCCGACGAACAGCACGTTGCCACCCTTGGCAACGTTCTTGACGAAGGTGTAGGCCTGGTCGGCGTCAAGGATGGTCTGCTTGAGGTCGAGGATGTAGATGCCGTTGCGCTCACCGAAGATGAACGGCTTCATCTTGGGGTTCCAGCGACGGGTCTGGTGACCGAAGTGGCAGCCGGCCTCGAGCAGGGTGCGGATATTAATCTTGGTAGCCATGTTAAACCTCCTGTGGTTTGCCTCCGCGCGGGGTCATCCTCCAAAACCAACCCGGACATGTGCTACCAAAGCCCGGGCACCACGGTTTGAAGTAGCCGCGCGTGCGTGATAAAAACCTGTTGCCGTGAAGCAACCCGATGAATGATAGCAGGATTGCCTCTTCCTGCCAACCCGCAATCAAAACCACACACCTGAATGTGCGTCGACGTCCCCGGCCGCGAAAGGCTATTCGCCACGGGGATGAGCCTGAGCAACGGCACGCTTAAGCCGATCGGGCGTAAGGTGCGTGTAGATTTGAGTCGTGGACAGGCTCGCGTGACCCAGCAGCTCTTGAACCGAGCGCAGGTCCGCGCCACCCTCGAGCAGATCGGTCGCAAAGGTGTGACGCATCGCATGCGGGGCAATGTCGGCAGGGATGCCGGCGAGCGTCGCCAGCATATGGAACCGTCGTCTGAGCATAGCGGCACTCATGCGATTGCCGCGCGCAGAAATAAACAGCGGGTGCAGACCGGCTGCGGCGTCGCGGCGCTTTGCCTGGGCGAGCAACTCCGGCCTCCCCTGCTCGACATAGCAACGAGCCGCCTCGAGCGCCCGACGGTACAGAGGCACGATACGCTCCTTGCTGCCTTTGCCCCAAAGGCGAACCACGCGCTCCGACCAAGCGATGGATTCCACGTTAAGCGCGGCAAGCTCCGAGATGCGGGCACCCGAGGCATAGAGCAGCTCGAGCATCGCCGCATCGCGCAGTCCCGCGGGCGTCGAGGTATCAGGCGTCTTGAGCAACGCCTCGACCTGTTGGGTCGTAAGGACGCCCGGCAGGTCGCGCGGTAGCTTGGGCGATGCGATCGCCGAGACCGCATCGCCCTCGACAATCCCCTCGGCAGCCATCCAACGATACAGCGACCGGATTGCCGACAGATGCGCCGAAAGGGTGCGAGGGGCCATCTGGTCATGCGAGAGCTCGGCCAAATATGAGCGAACGGTGCGCACGTCGGCGGTACGCGCGTCGATATCCGTTCGCTCGCACCAGGCCGCAAAGCGCTCCAGCCGCGAGGCGTAGGCCGTCACCGTATGGGGAGACAGCCCTTCGACACGCGCGATATAAGCGATAAACGAGTCGACGGCATCGTAAAGGTCAAAGGCTATGACCGTTCGCCCCCAAACAGGTCGGAGCGCGTCACCAGGTAAGCGTCAAGGGCTTCGATCGCGCGGTCGGCGTAGGCCTGGTAGCGATCACGCTTGCTGCGGCGCTTGCCGTCCTCGAACGGCGGCACCAAGCCAAAATTGACGTGCATGGGCTGATAGCCCACCGTTGCCGGATCGGTCGCATAGCCCACGAGCGCGCCCAGGGCGCCCACGCGCGGTAGCTCAACAGGCTCCGCCTCGATTGCCTCGGCAAAAGTGTTGAGCGCAGCGAGCAGACCGGTCGCCACGGCCTCCATATAGCCTTCGGTGCCGGTGATCTGGCCGGCAAGGCGTACGCTCGTACCGGGCACGGCAAAGGTGCCATCGAGCACATGGGGCGCATCGACAAAGGTATTGCGATGCATGACGCCAAAGCGGAAGAATTCGGCATTCTCTAGTCCGGGAACCATATGGAAGACGCGCTTCTGCTCGCCAAAAGTCAGGTTGGTCTGGAAGCCAACCAGGTTATAGGCGGTCTTCTCCTTGTTCTCGGCGCGCAGCTGAATCGCCGCCCAGGGGCGACGTCCGGTACGCGGGTCGGTCAGTCCGACGGGCTTCATGGCGCCAAAGCGAATGGCATCCTTGCCGGTGCGGGCGACCTCCTCGGCAGGCTGGCAGGCCTGGAACAGGTCGCCGCCCTCAAAGTCCTTGAGCACCACGCGATCGGCCGTGGTAAGCGCCTCGATAAAGGCCTCGTATTCCTCCTTATTGAGCGGAGCATTGAGATAGTCGCCGCTCCCCTGCTCCTCGTAGCGCGACTGCGAGAACAGCACGTCCATATCGAGCGTGGAGGCATCGACGATCGGCGCGGCCGCGTCAAAGAAGGCCAGGGCATCGCCGCCGACGAGCTTCATGACCTCCTCGCTCAACGCGGGCGAGCAGAGGGGGCCGGCGGCAATGACCACATGGCCCTCGGGAATCTGCGTGACCTCGCCGTGAACAATCTCGATATTGGGGCGGGAGGCAACCTCAGCCTCGACAAGCTCGGAAAACTTGACGCGGTCGACCGCCAGGGCGCCGCCGGCGGGAACGGCCGCGCGATGGGCACAATCGAGCAAGACCGAGCCCATGCGCTCAAGCTCGGCCTTTAACAAGCCCGCCGCAGAGTCCGGACGGGTCGATTTAAACGAATTGGAGCAGACGAGCTCGGCAAGATGATCGGTATGGTGGGCCGGAGAGCTCACCTGGGGGCGCATCTCGCACAGCTTTACGGCAAAACCGCGGTCTGCCAGCTGGATCGCGCATTCCGAACCCGCCAGACCGCCACCGATAACCGTCACCTGATCGAACTGCATCTGCAAACACCTTTCTAATTGACACGTTTTCCATTGTGACCGAAGGGCGTCTGGGCGTGAAGGGCAAACTTGGAGGGCGCATACCTTCCATCCATCATGCGTTCGATGAGGCCCTCGAGTTCGAGCGACCCTAGGAGCTTGAGCACGCCGACGGCATCGAGCGAGACAAGTGCCGCGATGTCGTCGACCTTGAGCGGCGAGGCGATGAGCGCATGCATCACGGCCTGCTGCGTGGGGTCCAGATCGGCGATACCGGGCGCATCGGGACGCGAATAGCGCAAGGTGCCGTAGATTCGCGAGATGGCCATCTCAATAGACTCCTCGTCAATAATGCAGCAGGCCCCGTTGGCGATGAGGTAGTTGGTCCCGCGCGACTCGGGTGACAAAATGGAGCCCGGCACCGCAAGCAGTTCGCGCCCCAGGTCCATGGCGGCCTCCGCCGTCGAGAACGTGCCCGAGGGCATGCCGGCCTCCGACACGAAGAGCGCCTGCGAAAGCGCGGCAATCACCCGGTTACGCCGCGGAAAGGCGAACTTACGCGGCCCCATACCCCAAGGCGAGATGGACACGACTGCGCCGCCCGTATCGATCGTGCGCGCGATGAGCCCCGCACTCGAACGCGGGTAGACGACGTCGGCGCCCGTACCCAGCACCACGACATGCCTGCCACCGGCGTTGACCGCGGCCCAACCCGAGGCTTGGTCGCAGCCGACCGCACCGCCCGAGACCACCGTCACCCCCGCCTCGACCGCGACTTTCGCGGCCAGCTCTGCCACGGCAAGGCCGTACGGCGAGGCCTTGCGAGCGCCGATGATGGAGAGTGCGGGCGTCGACAGCGCGGCGGGGTCGCCACGCACATAGAGCGTCTGGGGTACATCAGAGAGCTCCAAAACGGTATCTGGATACAGCGCATCACCGGGATGCAGCTCAAAAGTCTCCTCGGGCATTACTGGTCCCTCCTCCCTTGGTACATCGCCGCCTCGAGCACGTGATCTTGAGTTACCCGCTCACTTTCGGCGACATCAGCGATGGTGCGCGCGATACGCACCAGGCGCACGATGCCGCGCCCCGTGAGATGCGTGCGTTTCGACAGGCCAAGCACGCATTTCTCGGCGGCCTCGTCGAGCGCAAAGGTCGACACGACGCCGTCAATGGAGCGTGACTCATCGTCCTCGGCCTCGGCATCCGCATCATCCATACGGGACTCGCGCCAGGCGCGAAAGGCGCGTCCACGCACCACGTAGTCGCGCAGCTCAGCCGAAGACATGCCCTCCGCGCCCTCGATAATCACCTGGGGATCGGGCCGGGTCACATCAATCATCATGTCGATACGGTCGGCCAAAGGACCGCGCAACTTGGACCGGTAGCGCTCGACCATCGAAGCCGAGCAGCGGCAGGGCACCTCACGATCGCCCAAAAAACCGCAGGGGCAGGGATTGCTCGCGGCAAGCAGCTGAAAGCGCGACGGGAAAGTAAAAGCGCCGTCGACGCGCACAATCTTGACGTAGCCGCGCTCGATGGGCTGGCGTAGCGTCTGCAAAACGCCGGTGGGAAACTCGGCGAGCTCGTCCAAAAAGAGCACGCCGCCATGCGCCAAGCTGATCTCGCCCGGGTGCACCGGACGACCGCCGCCGATAAGGCCCGCAGTCGAGATGCTGTGGTGCGGGCTTCGAAACGGCCGATGACCTGCCAGCAGGCCATCGATGTTCTCACCCAAGACCGAATGGATACACAACGCCTCCTGCTGATCCTCGACGGAAAGCTCAGGCAAGATCCCCGTCATGCGGCGCGCAAGCATGGTCTTGCCCGATCCCGGAGAGCCGATCATGAGTAAGCCGAGCTCCCCTGCCGCCGCAATCGCCATGCCGCGCTTGGCGACCTCCTGCCCTAGCACGTCGGCATAGTCGAGCTCAGGTTCAAAAGTGGCCTCAACACCCTCGGAATCGAGATAATGCCGCGCGGCATCGCCCATACCCTGGGCAAGCTGAGACAGGTGATCGATAAATCCGCAGTCCACACCCGCGAGCGGCACATGCTGGTCGGACCTGCCGGCGATAAAGGAGAGCCCCATGTCGCGTGCCAGCAGCTGAAACGCTACCTCGCCCTTGACGGGCAGCACCGTACCGTCCAGGCCAAGCTCGCCGGCGATAAGGCAGCGATCGAGGTTATCGCGGGGAATCTGCCCATCGGTAGCCAGCACGGCGATGGCTATCGGCAGGTCAAAACCACTGCCGGTTTTGCGGATATCACCGGGCGCCAGGTTGACGGTAATGCCCGAGCGCGGAATCTCAAAGCCCGCCGAGCGCATGGCGCACCGGATACGCCCGCGCGACTCCATCACCTCCATGCTGGGGATGCCGAGCATCTGGATACCCGGAACGCCACCGGCAAGCGAGACCTCGACGGTGACGGGAATCGCCTCGACACCACGGATACAGGCCGCGTGAACGGCGAATGTCTCGTACGCCATCACGACACCTGCCAATCGAACGCGTTGTACTGATGCTCGATCTCGGCGATATGCCCGCCGCGAATGGTAACGCCCACGGCATCGAAGCGAATCGCCTTGAGCGGATAGTGCTCCATAAGGTAGCAGCTTGCGATGCGACGATACCGACGCTGTTTTTGAGCATCCACGGCTTCCTCCGGAAAAACCCGTGTATTGCAGCCCACGGCAACACGTCTCGTCTTGACCTCAGCCATCACCACGACGTCGTCGAGTTCATCGAGCAGCACCAGATCGGCCTCGCCCTCGGTGCAACGATAGCCCTGCTCCAGCAAGGTGTAGCCGCGCTCGTTAAAGTAGTCGATGGTGATCAGCTCGCCCAGCATGCCTAGCTCGCGGGGACTGAGTCCCTTGATAAACTCGGGCGTCATCGCCCCGGAGTCGAGCTCGCCGTTTTCCCAACGCTCCTTGAGCTGCTGCGTCTTGCTCTTTTTGCTTGCGGCACTCATGGGGTCTCCTTTCCCGCACACTGCATTGCCCCGATGATGAGGGCACCTTTCATGCGGGTAAGTACCGGAAGCAAACCAAAAGCTGACCAAATGCCGTCAAAAAACGGGCCGTACGCAACAATGGTGTTGCATACGGCCCGCTACCAGCAGGTTTATAAAACCCCAGAGGTCCATGTCTCCACAATTGGCCTAGAAAAGGCGCTCAGTCTGCAGAAAGTTTCCGCAAAAGCTCACGCGGTGCAGCGGACAAAGTCCATGTTTGCGAATGGCCTCGATGTGCTCGGGGCTCGCATAGCCCTTCGACTCGGCCAGATGGTACTCGGGATACTCGGCGTCGTACTCGACCATCATCTCGTCACG
>UQUG01000067.1 GCA_900544205.1 uncultured Collinsella sp. | reverse complement strand
CGAATGGCGCAGCTGGTGTTGTCGTTCGGCTATCACGAGGTCGAGAGCATGCGCAAAGTAAGGCGCGGCGCTAGCGTTCCGCTGATCACGCACCAGCTCTGGTACGCAGATGACATCTATTTATTCAGTCCCGACAAGCGCAACTTGCGGAGCGCGGCAAGGCAGCTCCAAAGGCTGCTGCACAAAAAGTTCGGACTTACTGTCAAGCCGTGGAAGATAAGCCGCATCAGCAACGAAGAGCCGGTCGATGTTGTGGGATACACGGTGCGAAAGAACCGTACCACGCTTCGCGGTTCGCTTTTCCTGCGAGCGTGCAGGTCGCTTCGAAGATACAGGCGTTCGCCAACGCTCAAACGGGCGCGAAGGGCTACCAGTTACGGCGGCTGGTTCAAGCACGCGGATTGCGCCGACGTTTGGCGCGACAACGGATTCAACAAGGTTTTCAAAAAAGCCCGCGCACAAATAAGCGCGGCGGAAAGGGGAGCACATGAGCACTATGACGTGCAGCGCAACGCCGCTTGACGCGGTGACGGTGGAAGTAAGACCGGGCGGCGTGACCTCCGATGTTTGGCTTCGTCGAAACATCGAGAAGGACGTTGCGGACAACAGCGCGGATACCGAAAAAGTAATCGAGTTTTGGCGAGCGGACGAGCTGCATTTTGTGGCAGTCGGCACACCGTCTATTGAAGAGGTGACGGCAGCGTTCAACGAGCTATGGGACGCGCACGAGGATGACGGGCTTACGGATACCGAGCGCATTGACAGCATCATTGCGCAGCTCAAGCAGACACGCGCGGCGCTTGAGGACACCAATGCCGCCCTGCTCGAAATCGGCGACATTGTGGGCGGTGAGTAGCGATGGCGAAGATCTACTACGAAGCCGTCATGGACGGCAAGCGCACCGTCGAGAGCGTACCCAAGCTCTGGCGTGCCGCTGTGCAGAAGATGATCGATGACAATGCAAAGGAGAAATAATGGGAGCTATCTACACGTTCACGGAGCCGCAGGTATGGGCAATCGGCGGCGCATTCCTGATGATGCTTTTCGACATGGTTACAGGCATCGCCCAGGCAATTTTCAACTGTAGTTTTAAGTCTTCGACGATGCGTCGCGGCCTATGTCATAAGGCCACACTTTCTCTTATCATCATGTTGGCTATATGTATCGAGATTCTAAGCTCGCATATCGTTGGACTGAATTTCGGTGGCATTACCATCTATGTCGTTTGCGGCGCAATCATCGGCATGGAGTTCGCTTCTATCCTCGAAAACCTCAAGCAGGCTTATCCAGAGCTTGCCGATACGCCCATCATGAAGATTTTCGAGCACGCCAACGTTGACACCGATGATATTACGAAGGCGATTGCCGATGAAGTCGCGAAGCGCGGCTAGTCTCAGGCTTGCTGTTGCGCTTATGCTGGGCTTCGCGGTAGGCATGGGCTTATGGTTCGTTTTGACTGCCGACCACGTTGGCAGAGATACGGCAGCATTTGGAAAAGCATATAACCAAGGCTATAGCGACGGTTATACAGCGGCTTTGCCTGTTTATGAAAAAAAGACGAGTGCGAAGAGCGGCTATATGCCGCTCTTCTTGCAAAAAGACCCTCAATGGGCTGATGCCGCTTACTCGGACGAAACCATAGGCACATACGGCTGCGGCCTGACGGCGGCGGCAATGGCGCTGAGCTACCTCAACGGTCGCGAGGTCACACCCGACCTGCTGGCAGCTTTCGTCGGCGAAAGCTGCCTGACCGACCGGGTTAACGACATGGCCAAGTTCAGCACCTATCTAGCGAAGACCTATCATTTCGAAACCCGTGACACGTTTTGGGGCACGGGCGAAGCCCTCAAGGCCGTCGATGACGGCTGGATCGTCTTCGCAGGCGTTACCGGAACCCTTGGCGAGCGCTCTTACGGCTCGCACGTCGTGATGATTTGGCGTGAGAACGCCGACGGTACCTATGCGCTCCGCGACCCTGATGACGACACCAATTCAATCCATGCATGGACAACCGACGAGCTTAACGCCGTTTCTTTCACACAATTCAATGCAATTAAGAGGTGATGCAGATGACCATGAAGGGCATCGATATCGCAGACTGGCAAAAAAACCTTAATCTCGATTCAATCGAATACGATTTTGTCATCATTAAAGGAACCCAGGGCACCAATTACGTCAATACGTTTTGTGATGCGTTTGTGCAAAAGGCTATCAAAGCGGGTAAGCTCTGGGGCTTCTACCATTTCATGAATATGGATGATCCTGTCAAGCAGGCGGATCACTTCTATCAGAACTGTAAAAACTATTTCGGCAAGGGTATTCCCGTGCTCGATTATGAGGACGGCGGCAGGATCGGCACAGACGGTGCCAAGAAATTCCTTGATCGTATCTATGCGCTTACTGGCGTGAGGTGTCTCTTGTATACCTACCGCAATCTCACCAAAGAGGAAGATTGGTCTAAGATTGCGCCTAACCACGCCCTCTGGGTTGCCCAGTATGCCAACGAGAATCAGACTGGATACCAGGATTCGCCATGGCTTCCGGATGGCGGCTTTGGTGCTTGGAATACCTGCGTGATGCACCAGTATTCTTCGCACGGTAGGCTATCTGGGTACAACGGCAACCTCGATCTTGATATTGCCTTCATGGACGCTGCCGCTTGGTCGCGTTATGCGAAACCCAGTACTTACAGTGCGCCGGATGCGACTGACAATAAGAATAGTGGTAGCACCGTCGACCTTGCGGCAGGCGTAATGCGAGGGGAGTACGGCAACGGTGACGAGCGCAAGGCCAAGCTGGGCGCTCGATTCAACGAGGTGCAAGACCTCATTAATCGCGCGGCCACCGCAAGCGCCGACGATCTTGCAACGGATGTGCTCAACGGTAAGCTCGGCAACGGTGAGACACGCAAGGCAATTCTTGGCATCCGCTATGACGAGGTGCAAGCCGTGGTCAATTCCCGCGCCAAGGCCGTAGACATCGACGCTCTTGCACGCGCCGTCATTCGCGGCGAGTACGGTAACGGTGACGAGCGCAAGGCCCGACTTGGCGCTAACTTTAATGCTGTGCAAAAACGAGTAAACGAGCTTCTTTAACTAAAATGCCCGCGCCCTGTAATGGGGTGCGGGCATTTTGCGTTTAGGGGACATTGCAACAAGTCTCTAACGGTTCATGTCATCTCGAATCAAGCTCTTGATGTACTCGGTTGTATTGCTCTGCTCCTTGAGCCATTTATATATACTCTCGTCATCCTCGTTAGGGTAAAAGCGTATGACTAGCTGTTTCACCGACCTTTTGCGGTAAGAGGATGTTGCGCGTCTTTGCGCTTCGGTTGCCATTTTATTCACCGCGCTTTTCTCTGGCCTTGCGCCATATGCGAAACGAGATAAACGAGATGACAAAAACTACAATGCCTGTTTTCATCGCTGCACTCCTGATGTAAGATGATTCTGGCTAGCGGGGCACCGCCGAAGCGGCGCCCCTTGCCCTACCTTGACCTCTTTGTGTGCTTTCCGGGCTTACGAGAGGTCTTTTTCTTTAGGGCTTCGATTCCTTCATCCAGCGCCTTTGCCAGTAGCACGCTTATGACAGCAATCGTTAAGTCCCATATTTTGTCATCCATTTGAACCACCTCCTTTCTTTCTTACGTCTATTATTATAGGGTATACCCCATAATAAGGCAAGCTCATATTGAATTTTGCTAACTTTTTTTCGAGCTAAACAGTGTTATTATGCAAAACCAGTTAGTGGAGACTTTGATTTCGCGCCCGTTCGCGGCTATCGTAGGGTTCGCAAAGATTTTCTGAGGCTCCACCCTTGGATTTGATAAGCCGCTGACATTGTGTCGGCGGCTTTTTTTAAAAGAAAGGGCTATACCATGGCCGAGCTTGAGTCCCAACCATTGTCCGACGAGGAGCGCGCTGAGTTGGAAGAGCTCCGCGCCGAGAAGGCCCGCCGCGAGGCTCGTGAAGAGGCCCGTCGCGAGCGTGAGGAGCTGGCTGTCCTGCGTGCCGAGCGTGCGAAGGCCGAGGAGATCGCCGCGAACGCCGCATCCGCATCGGCGCCCGCGCCCGCACCCAAGCCCGCTGCTGCGAAGCCTGCACCTGCCGCGCCCAAACCTCAGCCTAAAAAGGCCGCTCGTCCCAAGTCCGTCGAGCCTAAGCCGAGTCGTGACGAGATGACCTTTGCCCAGCGCATGGTTACCTCCAAGGAGCCTACGGGCGAGAACGAGATCCCTGGCATGGCGCCGGCTCAAAAAATCATCATTGTCCTTGCCCTCATCGCGTTTGTCATCTTTATGGGCTACACGATCCTGACCAGCATGGGCCTGCTCTAACCGATTTGCATCGGGCGTCATGTCCGCATGCTCTGCTCTCGTCCAACCCTCAAATTCTGCACCACACATCCGAAAGGTCGCCCCATGGCTTTGACCGACATCTCTCATCCCACCGACATCGCAATGCTCACCGATCTGTACGAGCTCACTATGGCCCAGGGCCTGTGGGAGAGCGGCAAGGCCAATGAGCAGGGTTGTTTTACCGCGTTTTACCGCGACCATCCCTTTGGCAGCGCCTATGCCGTCATGTGCGGCACCGCCGAACTGCCCGAGCTGGTCGAGAATCTACGCTTTACGCCCGAGGACATCGACTACCTCGCCTCGCTCCAGGCCCCTGCCGGCGGCGCGATGTTCAAGCCTGGATTCCTCGACTACCTGCGTGATTTTCGTGCGCATGTAAACATCGACGCCGTTCCCGAAGGCGAGCTCGTCTTTCCGCGCGAGCCCATGGTGCGCGTCACCGGCCCCGCGCTGGAGTGCCAGCTGCTCGAGACGGCGCTGCTCAACATCGTCGGGTTCCAGACGCTTGTCGCCACCAAGACGGCGCGCGTGGTGCTCGCCGCCGACGGTCGCCCTGTGGCGGAGTTTGGCCTGCGCCGAGCCCAGGGTCCCGATGGCGGCCTGGCCGTCGCGCGCGCGAGCTACGTTGCCGGCTGCTCCTCTACGTCCAATGTACTCGCCGGCCGCCGTTACGGTATTCCCGTCTTTGGCACGCATGCGCACAGCTGGGTGATGAGCTTCGATTCCGAGCTCGAGGCCTTCCGCGCCTTTGCCAAGTCGAGCCCCAAGAATTGTACGCTGCTCATCGACACCTATGACGTGCGCGAGGGCTGTGAACATGCCATTACGGTTGCCAAGGAGATGGAAGCGATGGGCGAGCGCCTGTCGGCCATTCGCATCGACTCCGGCGACCTCGCCAAGCTCTCCAAGTATGTGCGCGGCCGTTTTGATGCCGAGGGCCTGCCCTATGTGGGGATCTCGGTTTCTAACGATCTGGATGAGTACACGATTCAGTCGCTGCTCGACCAGGGCGCGCCCATCGACAGTTTTGGCGTGGGTACCAAGCTCGCGACCTGCTATGACCAGCCGGCGCTGGGTGGCGTGTACAAGCTTTCCGCCCGCCGTGCGAGCGAGACAGATCCATGGACGCCGGTGGT
Organism: uncultured Collinsella sp.; assembly: GCA_900544205.1. Taxonomy (GTDB): domain Bacteria; phylum Actinomycetota; class Coriobacteriia; order Coriobacteriales; family Coriobacteriaceae; genus Collinsella. The sequence continues at coordinate 5,114 of UQUG01000067.1, read as the reverse complement.
CAAGCTCTCCGAGCAGCCCTACAAGCGCACGATCCCGGGTGTGCAACGCGTGCGCCGTTATTTCGACGGCTTTGGCGGCCCGGTCTGCGACATGATCTACGACGAGGACCATCTGGCGGGGGAGGGCGCCGCGCGCGGCAATACCCTCGTGGCCGTGAATGATGCCGCCCTGGTGACCGACGTGTCCGAACTTGAGTATCGCGAGCTGCTGGTGCCGATCGTGCGCGATGGCAGTGCGGTGGCTCCGCGTGAGAGCATCCAGGACGCGCGCGAGCGCTGTGCTTGGGCGCTCGATCATCTGGACGCAGCTTTCAAGCGCTTCCTGTACCCGCAGACCTATGTGGTGGGCATGGAGCAGGGCCTGGCTCAGGTGCGCGACGAGCTCGTGCGCAAGAACATGGCCGCGGCTTCTGCCTTTCCTTGGACTCACTAATTCCTTGGGCGGTAGGGGCGAGTCACGCTCCCTTGGCCGCCAACTCGGCCGTTCGCTGAACAGTTGATTGGTTTGACGTATGACGACTTCTTATAAAACGATGGTGGTAAAGATCGGTTCGTCCACGGTGGTGGGTGCCGATGGCAAGGTCAACCGCGCCTTTATCGGCGGACTTGCCGATCAGGCCGCAGCGCTGCGCAAGCTCGGCTGGCGTCTGGTCGTGGTGAGCTCGGGCGCTATCGCCTGTGGCTATCCCGTGTTGGGCTTCGACCGCAAGCCGGTCGGCGACCTTCCGAGCCTGCAGGCTTGCGCCTCGGCTGGTCAGTGCATCATCTCGTCGGCCTACGACGAGGAGTTCCATGCGCGCGACCTGCTCACCTCGCTCGTGCTGCTCACGCGCCACGATACGGCCCGCCGCACGTCCTACCTGCACGCGCGCGACGCCCTGCTGCGCCTCGTGGAGCTTGGCGTGGTGCCGGTCGTCAACGAGAACGATACCGTTACCGTCGATGAGATCAAGTTTGGCGACAACGACACGCTGGCGGCGCTTGTGAGCTGCCTGGTTTCTGCCGATCTGTGCGTGACGCTCTCGGACATCGATGGCCTCTATACCGCCAATCCGCACGAGGACCCCACGGCCGAGTTCGTCCCGGTCGTGCATAAGATCGATGCCAAGATTATCGCCTCGGCAGGCGATTCTTCGACTTCGGTGGGCACGGGCGGCATGATCACCAAGATTCGCGCGAGCCGCATCCTGATGACGGCGGGTATTCAGAGCGTGATTTGCTCGGGCGAGGAGCCCGATGCGCTCGTGCGCCTCGCCCGCGGCGAGAGCGTGGGCACGCTGTTCGATCCGCCGGCGGAGCGTCTGGACATCGCACCCCGCAAGCTGTGGATCGCACTGGGAGACAAGGCGCATGGCTCGGTGACGGTTGACGACGGTGCCGCGAAGGCGCTGGTCAGCCGTGGCTCTTCCTTGCTTGCGGTGGGTATTCGCGAGGTCGATGGCCAGTTTGCCGAGGGCGATGTGCTCGATGTGTGCGATCCGAGCGGTATGGTCGTCGCCCGCGGTATCGCCGAGGCCGATTCGGACGTGCTGGAACTTGCCGCCGGCCGCCGCCAGGACCAGATTGCCGGTAACCGTCTGCTGGCAGACCTGGCCGAGAAGCCGGCGATCCATCGAGACAACTTGATTGTATTTGCATAAAGTGAGGCAGCGCTACGGTTCGTTTTGCCAGCAGCGCTGCCTCGCTTTTGCCGGCACTTGGGGACGTTCCTATTGTGCCGGCAGGTGGGGATACTCCTTTGCTAGAAGATTCGGCGCAGGTCTCCGCGGTTGAGGGCCTCGTCGAAGAGGTGCTTGAATACCACGCTGCCGTGCAGGCCGTCGTGCTCGAACTCGTTGGTCACCCAGGCGTGCGAGTTGCCCACGCGGTCGAGCGTGTCGAGCTGCATGCCCGAGTCCACGTACATGTCATCGAAGTACACCGCGGCCTGGAGCGGCACCTCGTTGCAAGCCAGGCGCTGCGGGTCGTAGATCTTGTCCCAGCTGGTGTCTTCCATCAGCAGGTCCATGGCGGGTTTAAACGGCTTAAGCTCGGGCATCTGCTCGAACATCCACGGGAACATGGCCTCGCCGGTAAACATGAGCGGGCGCGCGAGGGTGTCGAACTCGGCACGGCGTGCCTTCTCTTCTGCCGCGGCCCAGCGAATGGGCATGGTATCGCCGTCGGCGTAGATGAACTCCTGCAGTGTCCAGTACAGCGGGTTTGTGCGCGTGTTGGTGCGCTCGAAGGCGCGCATCAAAAAGCTGTCAGATACCGAGGCGCCGCAGGCCAGCGTGCCGTCGCCGTCAACAAAAGCGTGATCGATAATCCAATGCATGCGCTCAAAGCTCGGCTTCATGCCAAAGTCGCTGCCCATGAGCTGTAGGCGCTCGACCGTCATCGGCGAGCCGTCGGGCAGCACGGGCTTTTGCTCCTCGAGGGTATCTGCCAGGGTCGCCACGCGCTCGACGTCGGCGGGGTAGCGGTCGTAATACTGCTGCGTCTTGGCTGCCATGCGTGGGAAGGTGTGCGCGTAGACCTCGCTGGCGCTCGCCGGCACGTGGGGGATTCCGCCGCAGGTAAAGCTCGCCGCCACGCCCTCGGGGAAGAGCGACAGGTAGCTCAGCGTCAAAAAACCGCCGTAGCTTTGGCCGAGCGTGACCCACGGCTTGCCTCCAAAGCCCACTAGGCGCAGGTACTCAAAATCGCGCACGATGGAGCTGGCGAGGTGGCGCTTGAGGTAGTCCGCCTGCGAGCGGGCCGCATTGGCGCCTGCTGCCTCGGCGCGATCGCCCAAGGCGGCAATCGTGCGCCCGTCCACGCAGCTGCTGCGTCCGGTGCCGCGCTGGTCGGGAAGGACCACGCGGAAGTGCTTGACGGCCTCCTCGATCCAGCCGTCGCTTGTGGGCGTCAGCGGACGCGGGCTCTCGCCGCCGGGGCCGCCCTGCAAAAACAGGAGCAGTGGCAGATCGTCGTTGATGCGGTCGGGCGCGCAAACCACGCGGTAGAAGAGCTTGATGCTCTCGGGCGCGCCGGCGATGGGTGCCGGCATAGCGCCGCGGCGCATGGTGCTGCCGACGGCCAGGAGCATCGGCTCCAGGCCGCGCCAGTCAAGGGGGACGTCGATGCTGTGGTCCTCGACGTAAAGGCCGGGGACGTGGTACGAAGTGATGAGGGCCATGTGAGACTTCCGTTCGTTGCGGTGTTTCGGGTTGACCAATTCTACCGCCGCGGGCGAGGCCATGCGCAAATCGGCTACCATGGTTGCAAACTTCTAGGAGAAAGGGCCGCCCATGTCGGTCGATATAGCCACGTATGTCCACGATCTTGCCGTTGCCGCCAAGGCAGCGTCGGCCTCGCTTGCCACGGCGAGCGATGAGCAGCGCCAGGAGGCCGTGCGCGCCATGGCGGCAGCACTGCGCAACGGTGTCGACTCCATCGTCGCCGCCAACGAGCTCGATATGTCCGCTGCGCGCGATGCGGGTACCTCGGCCGGACTGCTCGATCGCCTGCTGCTGACGCCCGAGCGCGTCGAGGGCATGGCCGCCGGCCTGGAAAAGCTCGCCGAGCTGCCCGATCCCGTGGGCCGCGTGCTCGACCACCGTATACTCGCAAGCGGCGTGGACCTGACCCGCGTGAGTGTGCCACTGGGTCTGGTCGCCATAGTGTATGAGGCGCGCCCCAACGTGACGGCCGATGCCGCGGGCATCTGCATCCGCACCGGCAACGCCTGCATTCTGCGCGGCGGCTCGCTGGCCTATCACTCGTGTGCCATGATTGCCGAGCTGCTGGCCGATGCGCTCGAGGCCAAGGGCTTCCCGCGCGAGGCCGTGTCGATGATCGAGTCCACCGACCGCGAGGCCACTGGCGAGCTCATGAAGCTCCGCGGCATTGTCGACGTACTCATTCCGCGCGGCGGTGCAGGCCTAATCCAGCGCTGCGTGCGCGAGTCGCTTGTGCCGGTGATCGAGACGGGCACGGGCAACTGCCACATCTACGTGCATGAATCCGCCGACTTTGATAAGGCGCTCAACATTATCGTTAATGCCAAGACCCAGCGCGTAGGCGTGTGCAATGCCGCCGAGTCGCTGCTGGTCGACCGTGCTGTGGCCGATGCGTTTTTGCCTGCGGTCGTTGCCGTGCTGCACGACCACGGCGTGCTCATTCACGGCGACGAGGCCACGTGCGCCGCGTGCGCCGACGCCGGCTTTGTAGAGGGCGATGACTACGTCGCCGCGACTGAGGAGGACTGGGGTCGCGAGTACCTGGCGCTCGAGATGAGCGTGAAGGTCGTGGCAAACGAGGACGAGGCCATCGCGCACATCAACCGCTACGGTACCATGCATTCCGAGGCCATCATTTCCGAGGACGTGGACGCCTGCGAGCGCTTCTTGGATGCGGTCGATGCCTCGGCCGTATATGCCAACGCCAGCACGCGCTTTACCGACGGCGGCGAGTTTGGCCTGGGCGCCGAGATCGGCATCTCGACCCAAAAGCTCCACGCCCGCGGCCCCTTTGCCGCCGAGGCCCTCACCACCTACAAATACAAGCTTCGAGGCACCGGCCAGGTCCGCCCCTAGCGTCCGCGCAAACAAAAACCACCACAAAGGTGCCTTTCCCCTTTGTGGTGGTTTTAAGTGGCGCGGGCGGTTAGGCCTGGAAGGTATCGTGGTCGGGGGCGAAGGACTGCATGGCTGCGATGGTGCGGTCGAAGAGCTCAGGAAGCTCCCAGCCCAGCATCTCGGCGCCCTGCGAAATCACGTCGCGCGAGCAGCCGGCGGCAAAGCGCTTGTCCTTGAACTTCTTCTTGAGCGACTTGGTCGTAAAGTCCATAACGCTCTTGCTCGGGCGCATGATGACTGCAGCGCCGATCAGGCCGGTGAGCTCATCGCAGGCAAACAGGATCTTTTCCATCTGCAGCTCGGGCTTGGGCAGCGAGGTATTGAAGTCCGACGTGTGCGTCTGGATGGCGCGAATGAGCTCGGGAGACGCACCTTCATCCTTAAGAATCTTGGCAGCATAGATGGTGTGGTTCATGGGGTCGTCCTCATGCTCCTCCCAATCCAGGTCGTGCAGCAGACCGACGATGCCCCAAAACTCCTCGTTCTCGGGGTCGAACTCGCGCGCAAAGTAGC
>UQUG01000066.1 GCA_900544205.1 uncultured Collinsella sp. | reverse complement strand
TGACCTTTATGGCGGCGTGCCTGTCGTTTGTGGTGGTGTTTACGCTGTCCAACACCAACATTTCGGAGCGCGAGCGCGAGCTGGCGACCATTAAGGTGCTGGGCTTCCGCCGTGGCGAGGTGCACCACTACGTCAACAAGGAGACGTTGATCCTCACGGCAATTGGCGCCGCGCTGGGCGTGCCACTGGGCGGCTTGCTGGCCGAGAGTTTTACGTACATTTTGCAGATGCCGTCGCTGTACTTTGATGTTGAGGTCGAGCCGCTAAGCTACGTGCTCGCCGTGGTGCTTTCCTTTGGCTTTACGTTTATCGTCAACCTCGCCACCAATCGTACCCTCAACAAGATCGACATGGTCGGCGCCCTCAAGAGCGCCGAGTAACCTGCCTGGGATTCAAGCTGTAGCGAGCTGTAATGTACCACAACCGCATTTTTGCATAAACCGCCCCGCCGATTGCATATTTCGGCGGGGCGGTTGCTTTTTGCCCGCGGGTACCCCAGGGGGCGGCGTGAAAATTCCGGAGAATTCAGCATCCCGGAGTCCGCGAGTGCGGGAGCGGGCGCACAAAAGCGCATTGAAAGCCTGACTTTGAGCTCCGGCGCCTCGAGGACCGCTCATTTTTTTGCAGAATGCGGCCCGCGGCGCCTGTCTCTCGCCCAAAATCCAGTATGCAGGCACCCTCGGCTGCTGAATACTCCCAAAAATGCACGCCGCATCCTACCCCAGGCACCCGCAGCAAGAAGACGAATAGTCTCGGCCTCCCCAGTCACCGTAGGAGGCCCCAGGGCTTACCTCCCAAATCTTTCCGCAGGACGGAAGGATCCCGCCGCGCGAAGCGCACGGCGGGATCCTGACATGTCCGAGGACGATTTGGGAGGTAAGCCCTGGGGTCTCCGATGAGAGCAGTTTCGGCCGAGGCTATTCGTCGCCGAAGCTGATGCCCAGCGCCTTGGCCTCGCGCACCAGATCACTCTGGGGGTCGACATACTTGAGCTTGCCGGCGACTTCCTCGAGCGGCATGTGGCACATCTTGCCGTCACGCAGGGCGATCATGTAGCCAAACTCGCCGCGTAGACAGCCCAGTGCCGCCTCGACGCCGCACTGGGTCGCAAAGATGCGGTCCTGGGCGTCGGGCTGGCCGCCGCGCTGCGTGTGGCCGGGGATGGCGACGCGGGTCTCGCGACCGGTCTTGGCCTCGATCTCCTTGGCGATGTCGTAGACGATCGACGGGCTCGTGCGCTCGGCGAGTTTCTTCTTGTACTCCTTCTTGGACAGCGCCGCGTCCTCCTTGGAAATAGCGCCCTCGGCGACGGCCACGATGGTAAAGCGGCTGCCGGTCTCCATGCGATGCTCGATGGTCTTGATGACGTTATCCATGTCGTAGGGGATCTCGGGAATCAAGATGACATCCGCGCCGCCCGCGACGCCGGCGTATAGCGGGATCCAGCCAACCTTGTGGCCCATGATCTCGATAACGAACACGCGGCCGTGGCTCGAAGCGGTGGTGTGAATGTCGTCGATGCACTTGGTGGCGACGTCGATGGCGCTCGTAAAGCCAAACGTCAGCTCGGTGCCCCAGGTGTCGTTATCGATGGTCTTAGGCAGGGCGATAACGTTGAGGCCCTCTTCGCGCAGACGGTTGGCGGTCTTGGTGGAGCCGTTGCCGCCCAGCATAAACAGGCAGTCGAGCTGCAGCTTATGATAGGTGTGGACCATTGCCGGCACCTTCTCGACACCATCGGCTTCGGGGGTATCCAGGCGCTTGAACGGCGTGCGGCTCGTGCCCAGGATGGTGCCGCCGCGGGTGAGGATACCGCTAAAATCAGCGGGCGTCATGACGCGGAACCTGCTGTAGATAAGGCCCTGGTAGCCGTCCTCAAAACCATAGATCTCGATAGGTTCTTCGCTATTGGTCATAAGCGTTTTGACGATGCCGCGCATGGTGGCGTTGAGCGCCTGGCAGTCGCCGCCACTGGTAAGAAGACCGATCCTGAGCATGATGAATCCTTCCGGGCAAGTTATAACATGCGCATAAGTTTACCCCCGCACACTGTTGATACGGGGGTAAAACGTGTTAGCTCAAGCGTATGGAAATGTAAGCAACGTCAGGGAACGTAAGGTCGACGGGCCTGGCTCCTTACAGCGCGAAGGCGTCGATGTCGCCCCAGTGGCGGCGCAGCGTGATGGCGGCAGCGGGCTCGGTGTTGTCAAAGACGACCGACCATTGCGTATTGCTGGTGATGTCTTCCGGATTGGGCTCTTGCGCTGCGGTGCGCAGGGCTTCCCAGACAATCGTCTCGTCCTGGGCACCGACATGGGCGTCAAGGACGTCGGCGATTGCGACGGCGCGCTCTTTACCATGGCCCAGCTCGCCATTCTTTTGGTTGGGCAGCACTTCGTCACCATAGCAGGCGTAGAAGTTCGTAACCTGTCGTACAGGAGTCGCTTTGAAAGCGCGGTCCGGATCGTGCGGATCCCACTCTACTACGCGCGCGTCACCGGCGGCGTCGTTGATAAAGAAGTGGTAATCGCATCTGGCCATGGCGTGCATGTCGTAGGCAGAAAGCAGGTCGACGGCCTCCTGCGTGGTAGCCGCGCGGTCGAGCACCAGGCGGATGGCGAGCGAAGTGTTGATGACGGGGCGCTGCGTGTCCTGGTCACAGGGTTTGGAATCCAGGGTGAGCACAGCAATGGATACGCCGCATTCGTTAATACCGTCGAGCTGGGCAAACGGGCCCATGAGTGCGGCGGCACGTCCGGCGACGGAGTCAAGCGGAGTATTATCGCCCAGGTTGTTAAGGGCCGCAAAACCGATGGAGGCATAGCCGCCGCGCGGGTGATTGCGCACCAGCAGCGCCGAGGTGTCGTCCTTAAAGTCGTAATTGCGACCGGTGCGTACGCGGCCTTCGGCATCTACGGCGACAAAAGCGCTGCAGGCAAACTGGGGCGCCTGGACATGTGCCGGCACACCGGGCAGCACCTGCGCCACCACGGCATCGATGTAGGCCTGGTCGTCGCGCACATCGGCTGCGATGATGCGGTCAAGGTCGTAGTCGTAGGCGATGTCGATGCCGTACAGGTCATAGCCGTCTGCGTAGCCCGTCAAGCGTTTGAGCGACGCGGCGGACTTGATTTGTTTGCGGTAAACGATGCCGGCGGCAGCGGCAAGGCCGACGGCGACACCCGCGGCACCGCAGGCGATGGCAATGTTACGTGGCTTCATGACGGCTCCTCTCGTCCTGTTAGCGCAATTGTCGCAAAAGGAGCGCGGGCATGATGGCTCAACTTGGTGAGCGGCGCGGAATTAAGCACGGAATGAAGCGTGCGGCACTGGCGTGGCGGGGTATGCTGGAGGGGACCATCAACCCAGCGAAAGGGGAGAGCATGACGGATCAGGAAACGCCCGAGCGCGTGCACGTGACTGCCGACGATATCGAGGCCGCCAACGACCTTATCGACTTTATCGAGGCATGCCCCAGCATGTTCCATACGGCGGCGACCATTATGGCCGAGCTCGACGAGGCGGGCTTTACCTACCTGCCCGAGAACGCGGCGTGGGACATCGAGCCGGGCGGTCGCTATTACACGCAGCGCAACACCTCGAGCGTTGTTGCCTTTAAGGTGGGCGAGGACCTTGCCGCGACGTGGGGCGAGGACGGCGTTGCCGGCGACTATCATTTCCAGCTCACGGCGTCGCACAGCGATTCTCCGACGTTTAAGGTTAAGGCCGTGCCCGAGCTCGACGGCGCAGGCGAGACGCTGCGCCTGAACACCGAGGCCTACGGCGGCATGATCGACTACACCTGGTTCGATCGCCCGCTGGCGCTGGCCGGTCGCGTGCTGGTGCGCGAGGGCGACCGTATTGAGAGCCGCCTGCTTGCCACCGAGCGCGAGGTCGCTATTATCCCGAGCCTCGCCATCCACATGAACCGCGGCGTTAACGAGGGCTTTGCGCCCAACCGAGCCGTTGACCTGTGTCCGCTCATCAGCGCCGGCGAGCTTAAGCCGGGTGACTTCGATGCCCTGATCGCCGAAGAGCTGGATGTTGAGCCCGAGCAGATCCTGGGTCGCGACCTGTTCCTGGTCAATCGTCAGGATGCGCGCATTTGGGGCTGGGCCGACGAGTTTATCTCGACGCCCAAGCTCGACGACCTGGCCTGCGCCTACAGCTCGCTGCAGGCATTTTTGGGTGCCGAGAACGCGCGCGACGTCTCGGTCTTCTGCTGCTTTGATAATGAGGAGGTTGGCTCCGAGACCAAGCAGGGCGCCATGTCGACGTTCTTGGCCGACGCGCTGCGCCGCATCAACGGATCGCTGGGCTTTGACGACGAGTCGTATCATCGCGCCCTTGCCGCATCGATGCTCGTGAGCTGCGACAACGCGCATGCCGTGCACCCCAACCACGCCGAGAAGTGCGATGCGCGCAACCAGGTTGTGCTCAACGGCGGCATCGTCATCAAGGAAGCCGCCAACCAGCACTACTGCACCGATGCCTTTAGCCGCGCGGTGTTCCAGGCTATCTGCGATGACGCCGATGTGCCCACGCAGGCCTTCGCCAACAAGAGCGATATGGCCGGCGGCTCCACGCTCGGTAACCTGTCCAATATGCAGGCGAGCATGCATGCCGTGGACGTGGGCCTGCCGCAGCTGGCCATGCACTCAAGCTACGAGACCGGCGGCGTGCGCGACGTGATGTACGCCATCCGCGCTCTCACGGCCTTCTACGAGCGCAACCTCAACATCAACGGCGCCGAAAGCGTGGAGCTCTAAAACCTACCAAAAAGGGACAGGTTCATTTTGGCAGGTTTTATCTGGACGAATGCAAAGGGTGAAACCGAACTAGATCGGTGATACGTAGCCGCCGAGGTGCAGTGTGCCTCGGCGGCTTTTTGTGTACAGAGTACGGCTAATGCTTATAAATGCTATACATGCTTTACGTATCTACCATAGAGTTTTATGATGATTATAAAGTATTAAGGAGAGGTCATGACCACAACAGCCGCTCAGATCAACGTACGTCTCGATGCCGATCTTAAAAGGAGTGGGGACGCCGCTCTCTCCAGGGCCGGTATGACGCCGAGCCAGGCGGTGCGAGCGCTCTGGCGGCTTGCAGCGTCGCTGGCTGATCGGCCCGGCGCGCTCCAGGACATCCTTTCGCCCGGTCGTGCACGGGCGGAACAGCGCGAGCGCGAAAAGGCCGCTAAACGTAAGCTCGAGCTCATGGATCAGGGGTCGAAGCTGTTCGCTGCCGCTTGCCGTGAGTCGGGAATCGATATGGTCAAGGCTCAGCCCTCGGGCGATGAAGAACTCAAACGGAACGCCTACGCGGATCGCTACGGCGAGGAGATGAGCTGGCTCTATGAGTGAGACTCCAAGGCGCATCTTGGTTGACACCAACGTGTGGCTCGATTACTTCATTCCCTCACGACGTGGTCGTTCGGTGGCGATTGAGTTTTTACGCGATGCATGCACGGCGCAGGTGGATTTGCTGTATGCGGCGACATCGTCCAAAGATCTGTTCTATTTGATTTCGAGCGAACATAAGGCGTGGTATCGGCGCGAGCATGGCTCGCTATCCCAAGATGCCGCCGTGGCGGCGACATCACTTGCATGGGATTGCCTCGACGTGTTGTCGCAACTTGCCACGCCGGTACCCTGCGACCTGAGTGACATATGGATGGCGAGCAAGCAGCGTAAGCTCCATAGCGATTACGAAGACGATTTAATCATTGCGGCAGCAATGCGCGCAAAGGCAGACCTTCTGGTCACCAACGATGCCAAACTCTGTTCACACGCACCCGTCGCAGCAATGAGTGTAGTAGACGCAAGAAACTACCTGACGTCCTTCTAGTGTTCGATCCAACAACGTAAAGTTTCGCCGGCTTGCAGGTGACGCAGATTCTCTGCGGCAATGTCGACCACATTATTGAGCGTGGCTGCCAGGTGGAACCAGCCGGAGACGTGCGGCGTGATGAGCATGTTGGGCGCATCCCACAGCGGGCTTGTCTCAGGCAGCGGCTCGGGGTCGGTGACGTCGACCGCGGCACCGGCGAGATGTCCCGACTCCAGAGCGGCAACCAAGTCGTCAGCGACCACAAGATCGCCACGGCCGCCGTTGGCAAAGAGGGCGCCCGGCTTCATCGCGGCGAAGAACTCGGCGTTCGCCAGACCGCGGGTCTCGGGTGTGCTGGGCATAAAGGATGCGACGATGTCGGCCTCGGCCAGGCGCTCGGGCAGGGCGTCCATGCCGTCCATGTCCTCAAACACAATGGGGTAGACGAGCGGATGGCGCTTGATGCCGCGGACGTGCGCGCCCATGCTGCGGCAGAGCGTGGCAAAATGGCCGCCGATATCGCCTGCGCCCAGCACCAGCACGTTGGCGTTTTTGAGCGAGGTAACCGGGCCCAAGTCCTCCCAGCGATGCTCGCGCTGCAAGTCGTGGTAGCCGGGCAGGCGCTTCATCATGGAAAGGACCATGGCAAACATATGCTCGCTCACGGCCTGGCCGTAGGCGCCTACCGAGCAGGAAAGCTTAGCATCGGCCGGCACGGTGCCGGCGGCCAAGTAATCGTCATAGCCAGCGGTCTGCAATTGCAACAGCTGGAGATGTTCGCATGCCGTGAGCATGTCAGGGTCGATGTTGCCCAAGATCACGTCGGCATCGGCGACCTGCTCGCGCGTGGCGGCGTCGGAGCTCGTGTAGATAAAGTCCTCGCCCGGAGCGCTCGACTCAAGAATTGTGCGATGACGGTCGTTGACGGGCAACAAAACCAGGATGTTCACAAGCAGTCCTCTCCGCTCGACCTGCCAAAAAGGGACAGGTTTATTTTGGCAGGTTTTATCAGGCAAAACGCTCAAACAAAAACGCCGGATGCAAGACGAGCGTGCCCGTCAGCATCCGGCGCATCCACGGCTACCAGCTCAGCAGCTCGTAGCCGTCCTCGGTCACCACGAGCTGTACCTCGCACTGGGCCGAATCGCTGCCGTCCTTGGTGCGCACACACCAACCGTCACCCTTGCTAATCTTGATGTCGGGCGCTCCGGCATTGACCATGGGCTCAATGGTAAAGACCATGCCCGGAGCCATGATGGTGTCCACATCGGGTGCCTCGGTGGTAAAGCCCACAAACGGGTCCTCGTGGAACTCCTTACCGATGCCGTGTCCGCCGTACTCGCGCACCACGCTAAAGCCGGCGTCCTCGACCGTCTTTTGTACGGCCTCGGCCATAACGGACAGCGGCAGCCATGGCTTGACGGCCGCCAGGCCCGCCTCCACGCTGGCGCGGGTGACGTCGACAAGACGCTGGCGCTCGGCCGAGACCTCGCCGATGCAGAACATGCGGCTCGAGTCGCTAAAGTAGCCGTCCAAAATCGTGGAGCAGTCCACGTTGATGATGTCGCCCTCGTGCAGCACGTCTGTATCGCAGGGGATACCGTGACAGACCACATCGTTGATCGAGGTGCATACGCTCTTGGGGTAGCCTTCGTAGTTGAGGTCGGCCGGCGTACCACCGTGCTCGACGGTGTAGTCGTAGATCATCTGGTCGATCTGGTTGGTGGTCATGCCTGCGGCGATGTGCTCGCCTACGTAGTCGAGCACGCCTACGTTGATGGCTGCCGAGCGCTTGATGCCCTCGATATCGGCGGGCGTCTTGTAGAGCGTGCGGGGCAGAACCTCCCAGCCCTCCTCCCACAGGCGCTCGAGGCGCTCGTCGAAGGCGCTGTGACATTTCTTATATTTTTTGCCGCTGCCGCACCAGCAGGCGTCGTTGCGGCCGGGTACGGGTCCTTTGTCATACATGGCTAACTTCCTTTCATCCGCAGCTAGTATAGCCCACCCACGCGTCCATAAAAGTTGCGGTGATATAGTTCCGATTTAAGCGGTTTAACAGCACAAATAGGAACTATATCACCGCAACTGATGGGGCGGGATGGCGGGCACTAGCTGCTGCGTGGTTTTGCTAGTAGCTCACCTGGCAGGGGATGCCGAGGGCTTGGACGCGCGCGGCAATGGCGTCGAGCACCTCAGGCGCCGCTTTGGCAAGGCCAGCGATCGGTGTCTCGCGCGCCACCGTGTAAATGGTTGCTTCTTGTGGACGAATGCGCTCAAGCGCCGCGAGCCAGGGGGCAACGTACTCCTCGCCGGTGTTGTCGATGGGCTTGCCCTGATACTCACCGGTCAAAAAGATCGTCTGGATAATAACGTGACCGTCAAAGCTTTCGAACGTCTCAATCTGGTGCTCGACGTCGTAGGGGCCAACAGGCTGGTCGAGCAGCTGGATAAACGCCGGGTCGACCGTATCGAGCTTGAGGATGTTGTCGTCGACCATCATGAGCGCGTCGTGCACCTCGGGGCGGTCGGCGCGCGTGCCGTTGGAGAGCACGGCAATCTTGGAGTTTGGGGCAAGCTCGTCGCGCAGCGCGACAGCGCCGGCGATGGCCTGCGGAAACTCCGGTGCGGCGGTGGGCTCGCCGTTGCCGGCAAACGTGATTACATCGGGCAGCTCACCTTCGACTGCCATCTCGCGCAATTTGGCCTCGAGTGCATCGAGCACCACGGCAGCCGTGTTATACGATTCGTGGCAGGGGCGCTCGGCATTGAGACCGTTCTCGCAGTAGATGCAGTCGAACGTGCAGATCTTGCCGCTCGCCGGCATCATGTTGACACCGAGCGAAAGGCCCAGGCGACGGCTGCGAACGGGCCCAAAGATGGGGCTGGCATTTAGAAACGTAGACATAGGTAAAAGCTCCTCAAGACAATTAACCTTAAGCATAGCATCGGCTCCAACGTATGGTCCGGGCTTGTGCTTTGCAGGTTTCGTTTTTTAACTCTGCCTTCGATGCCGCGTCATGAAAGGTATCGGGTCGGGTACAGTTAATCTGTTGACAAAACGCAAGACGATGGGGCACAACATGGAATTTACGGTCGAGAATGCGGGCGCCACGATTGCCTGCCGCGAGTATGCCGGCCCGGTTGTATCGTCCGATGCACCCGCCTTGGTGTGCGTGCACGGCGCCTGCGTCGACGGTGTCTTTTTTGACGGTATCGCCCGCGAGCTCGCCTGCGACTATCGCGTCATTGCCTACGACCGCCGCGGTTGCGGCGAGAGTGGCGACGCTGCAGACGGACGCTACGACCTCGCCGCCCAAGCCGCCGACCTGCAAGCTGTTATCGAGCATATTGGCGCTCCGGTAAACGTGCTCGCGCACAGTGCCGGTACGCTGGTGGCCCTGGAGCTTCTCCGTGCAAACCCCGCCATAATCTCGCGTGCGATTCTGCATGAACCCGCCGTGACGGATGAGGGTGCCGGTCTGGGCGCGGCCCCGGTTTTGCTCGAGATGATCGCCGCAGGAAAGGTCTCCAGGGCATTACGGGCCTTCCTGGGCGCCATCGGCGATTCGGACCCTGAGGCCCCCAAGTTAACCGAGGCAGAAGCCAAGCATGCCCTGCGCAACGGCCGCAGTTTCATGGCGAACGAATACGGGATTACTATGACCTGCGTTCCCGATTGGGATAGCGTTCGCGCGTCGAAAACGGTGGCCGCCGTGCTTTTGGGCGAGCTTTCGATTGGCACGCCCCGCGAGGCGGGTACGAGGATGGCGGCTGAGCTTTTGGATTGCCCCCTCGTAACGATTCCCGGCGCGCACAACGGCCTGCGCGATCGCCCGGCAGCGGCTGCCCAGACTGTCCGTGGCATCCTGGGGTTCTAGCAGCTGCAAAAAAACAAAACAGGCTTCATCCGCAAACGTTTCGGCCGTGTTAACAAACGTGCTCAAAACCTCACGCCTGCGGCTTCAATCGCGCCGTCTGCCAACTCATAAAAATGTAACAGCATTCACGTGCCTACCTGCATCGACAAGGTGTTACCCTTGTAACATTTGGAACCCACCGCTCCATGCGAAACTATCGAAAGGGCCCCGTATGCTCAATAATCACGAGGTCAATCTAACCGACGAGGAGGCTGCCGCCGAGGTCGCCCGTGTCGCAAGGACCTACCCCGTGGTACGTTTGCTGTCGGCCGATCAGATTAAGAGCGAGCCTAACTGCCTGCTCGCCGGCGATCGCTGCCCTTGTCTGCGTCAGTCGAGTCTTGAGGCCTTGACAGATTCCGATGAGGTGTCGGAGCAACTGCTCAACGATGGTGTTGAGTACCGCGCCCGTCTGCGCCCTCTAAAGGTCGAGGGCGAGCCTCATGTCTTGCTGATGGTGCGTCCGATCGATGGGCAAGAGGCTGCAGAAGAGGACCTTGTCTACACCGACGTGCTGACGAATGTGCGCAATCGCCGATATTACGAAGAAAAGCTCCGTAGCGCCCGCATGAAGGCCGGTGTTGCGATGATCGACCTTGATGATTTTAGGGTCTTCAACGATACGTGTGGCCGTCATGCCGGCGACCTTGCGCTCGGTGCTGTGGCGACAGCCATACGCAGCGGAATTCGTTCGACTGACGAGCTTGTGCGCTATGGCTGCGACAAGTTTGTGGTCGTCATGCCCAATATTCCCTCCGATGACTTCGCCCGTCGCCTGCATCAGGTATCCGAAGCCGTTCATTCCACGATTATTCCGGGCCATGAGTACGTGAGCTTGACGGCATGTGTTGGTGGCGTTCGCATTCATGGCGAGACGGTCGATGAGGGCGTTGGCCGTGCTGTCCAGTTACTGAGCCGCGCTAAGGCAAAGGCCGGTACGGTCGTGACCGATGCCGATTCCATCGAGGCCTTCCAAAGCGAAAAACCTTCGGTGCTTATTGTCGATGACTCCGAGATGAACCGAGCCATTCTCAGACACTATGACCCAATCCGAGGGCACTAAAAAGATAGGAGCCCCCGCTCGTGA
>UQUG01000065.1 GCA_900544205.1 uncultured Collinsella sp. | reverse complement strand
CGTCGCAGTTGCCGCGCACCGCGATGATGCGGTCGGCCAGGGCGTTGAGCAGCGGGATAACGCGCTTGGGAGCGTAATCGCGTGGCAGGTCGTTGCGTGGACCGTGGTAGAGCAGGTCGCCCAGCAGCACGACGCGGTCAGGCTGCTCGGACTCGATGGCGGCGCAGAGGCGCTCGGCCCAGTATGCCGAGCCGTGGATGTCGGAGGCGATGAGGTATTTCATGGGGAGATCCTTTCGAATGGGGTTGATATGGCTAGGCGCAGGATGTCGCCACCAGCCGCGTTATTCAAATCGCAGTGCCGCGCTCTGGGCCGCCCGCATCACGCGCTGGAGCGGCACATTATGCTCGCGAGCGAGACGGGCGCAGTCCTCGTACTCGGGCGCTGCACGCTCGCTGCCGTCGGGCAGGGTGGCCACTTTAACGGACACCTCGCCCCATGGCGTCGTTACGCGCTCAAAGCGGCGTGGCAGGCAAACGCGCTCCATGACCTGGCGACGAATGCCGTTGGTCGTGGTTTCCAAAAAGATAATCGTCTGCAGGCGCTCGATATCCTCGTAGGTGCAGATTACCTGCAGCTGCCAGCCGGGGCGGCCTTTCTTGCAATAGAGGGGCAGCCAGTGCACCTCGCGCGCGCCGGCCTCGCGCAGGCGGTCGGCGGCGTAGGCGAGCACCTCGGGCGACGCGTCGTCGATATCGCATTCCAGCTTGACGATGGTCTCGGGCGCATCGGTCTCGCGGGACAGCGGAGATTTGCTATCGCATGGCATACGGTCCGGCTCCTTTCCGCACGGGCTCGTTTTGTTCACCCAAACGCTAACACATCGGACGTGGCACAAGCGTGACTTTCGTCCGTCGCCGCCCTCGCCCCCATCCAAACGTGTACGTCAGCCTCCAAACATGTCATTATTTGTCGATTTTGGAGGCTGACGTACACGTTTTGAGAGCAAGCGAGGCCGCACCACGCGCCGCGCAACCTTTCCAATCGATTTCGATCCCCGGCGTGCCCGGCGTGTTGAGAGCTGCGCCATTACAATGAAGCGGATTCGCTTGACGCAAAGGAGCCGCTATGCCCATGTGCCCGCTGGTCGATTGCCATACCCACACCTCGTTTTCGGACGGGCATGCCTCGTTTGAGGACAACGTCCGTGCCGCTGCTGCGGCCGGCTGCCGCGTCATGGTCTCGACCGATCACCTCACCCTGCCCGCCAGCATGGACGCCAACTGCGAAGTACAGGTTGTCGAGGGTGACCTGACGGCACATCGTCTGGCCTTTGAGGACGCCCGCAAACTCGCCGCGCAGATCGCTCCGGAGCTCACCTTTATCTACGGTTTTGAATGCGATTGGTACGAGGGTTGCGAGCCCTTGGTAGAGCGCTGGTCCCAGGGCGCCGTCGTACGCCTTGGCAGCGTGCATTGGATTGGCAACCCAGGCGATATCATGACCGGTGCCGCGGGTACGGCGAAAACGGAAAACGTCGCTCGCCCCGATACACCCGATTCCCTTTGCGGTTGGATCGACGACGACACCGACCTGCACGTTTGGGAAAACCTGGGCGTGCGCGGCGTGTGGGAGCGCTACGTCGACGACTGGTGCCGCGCCTGCGAAAGCCCACTTAACTTTGATGTGATGGCTCATCCCGACCTGGTCATGCGCTTTTCGAAGGAAGGCTTTGCGCCCGACTTTGACCCCGCACCGTTTTGGCAGCAGATGGCCGAGTGCGCGCACGATACGGGTCGCCGCGTTGAGGTCTCGACCGCCGCACCCCGCAAGGGCCTCGACGACTACTATCCCGCGACTGGGCTGTTGCGTTGCTTCGCCCACGCCGAGGTACCGATTACCTTTGGCTCGGACGCGCACCGCGCCTGCGACATCTGCTGGAACATCCGCGAGGCCCAGGCCCACGCCTACGACTGCGGTTATCGAACCTTCGATATCCCCCACCCCACCGGCGAATGGCAACCCACGCCCCTCGCCTAACTAGTCGTTTAAGAACGTCCCCATTGACTACCCAATGACTAGTGGCGGCGGGCGTTGAGTTCGCCGGCCAGTTCGTCGAGGGTGATGCCGTAGCGCTCGAGCGTCACGAGCAGGTGGTAGACCAGGTCGCCGGCCTCGTAGCGAATGTGATCATGGTCGTTGTCCTTGCAGGCCATGATGACCTCGCTCGCCTCCTCGGCAAGCTTCTTGAGTAGCTCATCCTCGACGTCGGTCAGCAGACGAGCGGTATAGCTCTCCTGCGGCGATGCGTCGCGACGCCCATGAATCACCTCGGCCAACCCCGTCAGCGTCTCGCCGATATTTCCATCCTGAACATTTGCGGTGCGCACACCCATAGTTCAATCCTTTCTGGTTGGCCGAGCGTCTAATCGAGCGCCCGCCCTACGCGAGTTTCTTAAAGAAGCAGGTACGGTTGCCGGTATGGCAGGCCGGACCCGGCGAGTCAACCTTGACCAGCAGCGTATCGCTATCGCAGTCGGCCCAAAGCTCCTTGACCTCCTGCATATTGCCGCTCGTCGTGCCCTTGTTCCAGAGCTCCTGGCGGCTGCGACTCCAAAACCACGTGGTCCCGGTCTTGAGCGTCAGTCCCACCGATTCCTCGTTCATCCAAGCAACCATAAGCACCTCGCCGGTGTCATACTGCTGAACCACACAAGGAATCAGCCCCTTGGCGTCATATTTAAGATCCGCTGGAGTAGTAATTTCTTTCATTTCAATTCCCCAATTTAAACATCGCCGGTTGGCGAGGGTTGTCCAGGTACCGCAGGTTGCCGCGAAAGAGGAGCGACGCGTACTTTGGTACGCGAGCGACGGTTTGAGCGGCAAGATGCGGTGCCTGGGCAAGCCGCAGCGCAGCCCGCAGCACTAGAAGTCCAACCTCACAGGAATACCTTGAGAGGCCATATACTCCTTCACTTCGCGAATGCTGAAGGTTCCAAAGTGAAAGACGCTGGCCGCCAGCACGGCGTCGGCCTCGCCCTCGATCACGCCCTCGGCAAAATGTTCGAGCGTGCCCACGCCGCCGCTCGCGATGACGGGAATCGGCACCACGCGCGCCACGGCACGGGTGAGTGCCAGGTCGAAGCCAGCCTTGGTACCGTCGCGATCCATGCTGGTGAGCAAGATCTCACCGGCGCCGCGACGAGCCGCTTCCTCGGCCCACGCCACCGCATCGATACCCGTGGCGTTGCGGCCTCCCGCGGTAAAGACCTCCCACTTGTCGGCACCGGATGCACCGGGCAAACCGACACGCTTGGCATCGATCGCCACGACCACGGCCTGGCTGCCAAACGCCGCGGCGGCCTGGCTGATCAACGACGGATCGCGCACGGCGGCAGAGTTAAGCGACACCTTGTCGGCGCCGGCGGCAACCATGGTCCGCACGCCCGCCAAGTCGCGAAAACCGCCGCCCACGGTATAGGGAATGGCCAGCTCCTCGGCCGCATGCGCCGCCATCTCGATAGTCGTCGCACGGTTGTCGCTCGTCGCGGTAATGTCCAGGAAGACGACCTCGTCCGCACCCTCGCGGTCGTAGGCGCGGGCCAGCTCCACCGGGTCGCCCGCATCGCGCAGGCTCACAAAGTTGACGCCCTTGACCACACGGCCGTCCTTAACATCCAGACAGGGAATCACGCGCTTGGTAAGCATGGGCTACTCCTCCCCTCGGGCGGCGGCCAACGCCTGGGCCAGCGTAAAGTTGCCCTCGTAGAGCGCACGACCGGTAATGGCACCCTCGATGGCGTCCTCGCCCACCGCGGCAAGCGCGCGGATGTCGTCGAGTGTCGAGATGCCGCCCGAGGCCACGACGGGAAAGCCCGCGACCTCGGCCACATGGCGATATGCTGCCACGTCGATGCCCGTCTGCATGCCATCGCGCGCGATGTCAGTGTAGACCAGGTGCTTAAAGCCCAGCTCGGTGAGCTGCGCCACGGCGTCGTCGAGTGCCACACCCGCGCCGTCACGCCAGCCGTTCACCTTGACCTGACCGTCGCGCGCGGCGATATCTGCCACCAGCAGCTCGCCAAAGCCGCAAGCCGCCACCTCGGCAAATCCCGGCTCGGTCACGAGCACCGTGCTTAGTGCGATGCGACGAGCACCATAGCCGGCCAGCTCATCGATGCGTGCAAGCGAGCGAACGCCACCGCCCACGTCCACGGACAGACCGTCGACGCCGCAGATGGCCTCGATCGCTGCTGAGTTGGCAGCGCACGCATCCTCGTCCTCGCCAAAGGCAGCGGACAGGTCGACGACGTGCACCCAGCTCGCGCCCTGCTCGGCAAAGGAGCGGGCAACGGCCACGGGGTCGTCGGAATATACCTTGCAGCGGCTTCGGTCGCCGCGCTCCAGGCGCACGACCTTGCCGCCGATCAAATCGATTGCGGGAAACAGAATCATCGGCCGGCCCCCTCGACGATGCTCACGAAGTTCTTAAGAATGCGCTGGCCCAGCGCAGAGGATTTCTCGGGATGGAACTGGCAGCCCCACACATTGCCGTGGCGCACGATGCACGGAAAGCTCCGCGTGTAGTGCGTGCGCGCCAGCACATTGGCGGCATCAGCGTCGTCTGCCACCGCGTAGCTGTGGGTGAAGTACATGTTGGCACCCTCGGCAAAACCGGCGAGCAGCGGATCGGCCGCACCGGCGGGCGTCATGTGCACCTGGTCCCAACCCACGTGCGGCACCTTCAGTCGGCTCGACTCCAGGCGCGTGCACGAGCCGCGCATAATGCCCAGGCCATCGACCCAGGGGCCACCGGCCTGCTCGGGGGTGTTGCCGTCGGCAACTGCGCCCTCGTCCGCCGGCACGCCCTCGTCGCCGCGCTCAAAAAATAGCTGGAGGCCCAGGCAGATGCCGAGCAGCGGAGTTCCGGCGGCAACGGAGTCGAGCACCGCGTCCGCCTCGCCGCTCTCGCGCATAAAGGCAATCGCGTCGTAGAACGCGCCCACGCCCGGGATGACCAGACCGTCGGCGTTGCGGATCTGCCCCGGATCGTCCGACGTGCAGGCGGCGGCACCGGCGCGCGCAAGCCCGCGCACGACGCTCGACAAGTTGCCCTTGTGGTAGTCGACCACCACGATCTTCGGTTCGCCCACGCGACCCTCCTTTTTCCATCATCCAAAACCACCACAAAGGGGACAGGCACCTTCGTGGTGGTTTTTGCCTTTGTGGCGGTTACAGCGAGCCCTTGGTGCTGGGGATGCCTTGCACGCGGGGATCGAGCTCACAGGCGTGGCGCATCGTGCGGCCCACAGCCTTAAAGGCGGCCTCGATAATGTGGTGCGAATTGCCGCCTGCCAGCTCGCGCACGTGCAGCGTGAGTTTGGCATCGCGCGCGAAGGCATAGAAGAACTCTACGGCCAGCTCGGTATCAAAGCTGCCCACGCGCTCGGTCGGCACGGGCAGCTCGCAGTAGGCCTGCCCGCGGCCCGAAATATCAACAGCAGCCATCACAAGTGTCTCGTCCATGGCGATCGCCGCGTCGGCAAAGCGCGTAATGCCCGCCTTGTCGCCCAGCGCCCGGCAAAACGCCTCGCCCAGCACAATACCCGCGTCCTCGACGGTGTGGTGCGCATCGACCTCCACGTCGCCCACCGCGTGCACCGTCAGATCGAACAGACCATGGCGGCCAAAAGCGTTGAGCATGTGGTCGAAAAACGGCACGCCGGTCGAGATATCGCACACGCCGCTTCCGTCCAGGTCGAGCTTTACGACAATGTCGGTCTCGCCCGTCTTGCGGGTCACCTCGGCATAGCGGTCCATCTACATCTCCTCCTTCACCAGCGCGGCAAACGCAGCCAGCACCTCGTCGTTTTCCTGCGGGGTACCCACGGTAATGCGTAGGCAGTCCGCGAGCCCCGGCGCGTAGCTAAAGTCGCGCACCAAAATCGAATACTCGTCGCGCAGACGCTCGCGCACGTGCGTGGCATGCGGCGTGCGCACGAGCACAAAGTTCGCCGCGCTCGGCCACGCCTCCACGGGCAGACCCTCGGCAGCCATTGCGTGCAGGGCACACAGTTCGCGCTCCCGCTCGGATGCAACCTGTGCCACCACGGGTGCGTACGCATCGCGAACACGTACGCAGGCAAGCGCGGCGGCCTGGCTCAGCACGTTAACCGAGTAGATCTGGCGAATCGCCGCAAACGCATCGATGACCTCGGGCGCCGCGATCACATAGCCCAGACGCGTGCCGGCGGCGCCAAACGCCTTGGACAGCGTATGCAGAATCACCAGGTTGGGATGCTCGGCGATAAGCCCCTGCGCCGTGGTAGCCGCGCCAAACGAATCGTCCGCAAACTCAACGTAGGCCTCGTCGACCATGACCATGCCGGGGCACGCATCGCACAGGGCCGCGACAAAGTCGAGCGGTACCACGTCGCCCGTGGGGTTGTTGGGCGAAGTCACGATGGCCAGGCTGCACTCCGGCGCCGCGGCAAGCACGGCTGCCTGGTCGAGCTCAAAGGTCGCCGGGTCGCGCCACACGTCGCGCACCTCGGTCTGGCACAGCGACGCAAAGAACGCATACTCGCTAAAGCACGGTGGGCAGTTGAGCAGGGTCCGCCCCGCGCCGCCAAACGCCAGCAGGTAGTTATAGAGCAGCTCGTCTCCGCCGTTGCCCACGCAGATGTTCTCGCGCGTCACGCCATGCCAAGTGGCAAGCTCGTCGCGCAGCTCGTTGGACATGGGATCGGGATAGCGGTTGAGCGGTGTGGCAGCCAAGGCCGCGTCGATCGCCTCGCGCACGCCAGCGGGCACGGGATAGGTGTTCTCGTTGGCCGAAAGATTGATGCGCGTGGGCGTAAAGTTGGGATCGTAGGGCTCAATACCGGCCAAGTAGGGCTGGACGAGCTCCTTCATGCGCGGCGTGAGTTCGGCCATGTTAAGCCTCCTCGCCGGTCGCGCCAGCGCCATCCGAGCCTGCAGCCGCCAGGTCCACGCCCTCGGCGACCGTCGCGGTCGTATCACCCGGCCAGGCGACCTTGGTCAGGTCGGCCGCAGCCAGCGACGCAGCGCTCACGGCATCCTCGCCCTGCTCCAACACGCGGCGACGCAAAGCGGCGGAAAGCGCGTGCGCCCACAGGCCCTCGGCCTCGGCCAGGCGCTGCGTCGCGGGAGCGTCCGAGAGCAGGCCCTCGGGTGTATAACAAATGACACTCGAGCGCTTAACGAACTCTTCGACCGAAAGCGGGTTGGAGAACATGGCCGTGCCGCCGGTCGGCAGCGTGTGGTTGGGGCCGGCAACGTAATCGCCGAGCGGCTCGGAGCTCCACGCGCCCACAAAGATGGCGCCGGCGTTGCGAATGCCGCCGAGCAGGCCCATCGCATCCTTACAGTGCAGCTCAAGGTGCTCGGGCGCCACGGTGTTCACCGCCTCGACGGCGGCAGCCATATCGGCGGCCACCACGATGGTGCCCTCGTTATCGAGCGAGGCACGCGTGATCTCGGCACGCGGGGACTGCGCCACCAGAATATCGATACCCGCCTCGACCTCGCGCGCAAACTGCTCGTCGCAGGTCACCAAATAGCAGGCTGCCAGCGGATCGTGCTCGGCCTGAGCCATCAGGTCTGCCGCGACCACCATGGGCTTGGCCGTGGCATCGGCCAGCACGCAGACCTCGGACGGGCCGGCGACCATGTCGATTCCCACATCGCCCGAGACAATCTGCTTGGCCGCCGCAACAAAGGCGTTACCCGGGCCGGTGATTTTGTCGACGCGCGGAATGGTCTCGGTACCGTATGCCAGCGCGGCCACGGCCTGGGCGCCGCCCACCATATAAATTTCGTCCACGCCGCCGAGCTTTGCCGCGGCGAGCGTGTAGGGGCTGATCAGGCCGTCCTTTTGCGGCGGGGTCACCATGACCACGCGTTTGACGCCGGCGACCTTGGCGGGAATGGCATTCATAAGCACCGTGGAGGGATACTGTGCGCGACCGCCCGGCACGTAGATGCCGGCCGCCGCGAGCGGGGTCACTTTAACGCCGAGCATCGTGCCGTCCGGGCGCGTGGTAAACCAGCTCTGCTCGACCTCGCGCTGGTGGAACTCACGAATCTGGCGCGCGGCCTTCTCGAGCGCGGCGACAAAGGCCGGATCGAGGCCTTCGAGCGCGGCATCGACCTGCTCTTGCGGCAGACGGAAGCTCTGCAGCTCGACACCGTCAAAACGCTGACAGTAATCGCGCACCGCGGCATCGCCGTTGGCGCGCACGTTAGCCACGATATCGCGGGCGGCGTCGACGATGCTTTGCGGCAGCACACCCTTGCGGTTGAGCTGGTTGGTAACGAGGCGCTCACCGGGAGCAAGCTTGATGGTCTTCATATCGGAATCCCCTATCGGTCGAGGTTGAGTTCGAAAAACGAGAGGCCGGGCGGCGGCGCCAATCGGCCCGCAGCCCAGACGTTGGGACGCCCGTGCGTGCTCGCGCTATTGTGTCGAGCCCGCAACGGGCTCAAAATGCTTGTCCTTCACGGCCGCTGCCAAGCGATCTGCCAGATTACGCACGCGCGGATCCAGGCGCGCAGCACCCGGGTTGACGAAGAAGCGGGCCGTACAGTCCATAATGCGACCGGTGATGACCAGGTCGTTGTCGCGCAGCGTGGCGCCCGTGGCAGTAATATCCACGATGCGATCAGTCATGCCGACGATGGGGCCCAACTCGATGTTGCCGTGCAGCGAAACGATGTCGGCGTTCACGCCGCGCTCGGCATACCATGCACCCGCGATGCGCGGATACTTGGTGGCCACGCGAAGCGACCCGCGGCGAGTATAGTTGCGCTCGGCCTGACCGGCGCGCCATGCGGGCTCCGCCTCGATAAAGGTGCACAGGCCATAGCCCAGGTCGACCAGCTGCAGCAGGTTGAGGTCTGCCTCGATGAGCGAGTCCCAACCGCAGATGCCGCAATCGGCACCACCGCAGCCCACAAAGGCGGGCGCATCGCTGGGGCGCACGATGACAAACTCGATATCGCCGACCGTGCCCTCGCCGGCCTGTGTGTCGCGGCCGCGCACGATGAGGTGACGACCGGGATCGCGCAGCTCCGAGACATCCAAGCCCGCGGCCTCGAGCACGTCGAGTGTGTCGGCCTTAAGCGAGCCCTTGGGCACGGCAATGCGCAGCGGACCCTCGGCGCCACGGCCCGCGGCGTGATCGCCATCGGAAGCAGCGTCCTCGGCCGAGGTGTGCGCGGCCTCTAGACGCTCGAGCGAAAAGGCGAAGCCCGCCGCCGGCACCTCGATGCCGTCGCCAAATGCACCGGTAAAGATGGAGTCGTAGCGTCCGCCCGAACCCACCGGATCGGGCAGGCCGCCGGCATAGGCCTTAAAGACCAGACCCGTGTAGTAATCAAACGAGTTCATGATGGAGAAGTCGAAGGACAGCACCTGGGCGTCCTCGGGAGCCAGGCCCTCGACCAGGGCACGCAGCTCGCGCGTGAGCGGCGCGACAATGCCCACCGCCGCCAGAAGCGCGTCGACGCGGTCGAGTACCTCAGCGCCGCCGTGCAAGCGCGGCAGCTCGCTGATGGCAGCCTTGACGGCCTCGGGCTCGGCGCTTGCCGCCACACGGGCATCGAGGCCCACAAAGTCGTTGGCGTGTACGCAACGCAATGCCTCGGCAGCCAGTTCGCGATCCTCACAGGCCGCGAGCAGTTCCTTAAACGGACGAACGCTGCCCGCAATAATGCGCGCATCGGGCAGCGCCAGCTTGCGCATGGCCTCCGCCACCAGCGAGACGATCTCGACATCGCCCGCGGTATCGCCCACACCGATAAGCTCAAAACCCAACTGCGTAAACTGACGCGAGCCGCCGGCATTGCGCTGGCACTCGCGAACCACCGGCGCCTCGTAGCGAAGGCGCAGCGGCAGATCGGCCGCGCGCATGCGGGTCGAAACCAAGCGCACGATCGGCAGCGTGTTGTCGGGACGGACCACCAGCAGGCGGCCGTCATCATCAAAGAGCTTAAACGGGGTGTCCGCAATGCGGCCACCCTCCTCGAGAGAGCCCTTGTCCTCGAGCAGCGGCGTCTCGACCGGCAGGTAATGATGCTCCCTAAAGCAGCCCTTCACCGTCAGCGCAATCTCCTCGCGCGCCTGAGCCTCCTCGGGCAATATGTCCCGGAATCCCCACGGTGTGGCCGTCATCTGGTGAGCCTCCTCATGCTGTGTTTCATATAGAACAGAAGACCGGCATAGCTCCGCCGGTCTTCTGGGTACTTTAGCATACTAGAGTGTTTGCGGGGAAAATCCATCGCAGCCGCTCACGCCGTATTCATTTGGAAACATAGGGCAAGCGGTTAGCAGCAGTCTCTTGTCACAACGCAAAAAGGGCGCCCGCGCAATTGCGGACGCCCTTGTGCAGGGTCGAGATATCAACCAGCCAAGATATCGGACCCGTGACCAGCTCTTAGTAGTCGAACTGGTGGTAGTAGCGGCGGTACTTGAGGTTGTGCTTGGTGACCAGCTCGTAGTTGCGCGAGAGGCGGTCGGTGGTGAGCACCGACAGGATCCAGGGGGACACGATGACGCGGAAGTCGTCGTCCAGGCCCGGGATCGCGTACTCGGCGGTGTCGATGATGACGTAGTCCTCGTC
Source organism: uncultured Collinsella sp. (assembly GCA_900544205.1). Classification (GTDB taxonomy): domain Bacteria; phylum Actinomycetota; class Coriobacteriia; order Coriobacteriales; family Coriobacteriaceae; genus Collinsella. The sequence goes on along the minus strand of UQUG01000065.1, from coordinate 309 downwards.
GCCGGTCACGCCGCTGGTGAGGAAGGCGCGGACGCGCTCGTCGAGGGCGCGGCACTCGTCCTCTCCCATGAACAGGAACACCGGGACGCCGGGCTCGAGCAGCTCGAGCGTGCCGTGGAAGAAGTCGTGCGAGGTGATGTGGCGGATGCGCTTCCACTGCATCTCCTCGAGCAGGCACATGGAGTACAGGATGGTCTCGCCCCACAGCGCGCCCGAGCCGATGAACATGGTGTAGTCGGCCAGCGCGTACTTCCTGGCGAGCTCCTCGGCGCGCGGCTCGAAGCGCTTGCGGATGTCGAGCATGTCCTT
>UQUG01000064.1 GCA_900544205.1 uncultured Collinsella sp. | reverse complement strand
GAAGCGATAGGAAAGTCATAGATGCGGGCGTGTTGGCTAAAATGGGTCGGCCGGGATTGGTCAATCTCGGCCGACTATATTTGGCTAAATTATTCCGACGCTAACATGCTGGCGGCGGCACGACGATTGATTGCTGCCTGGCACAGTGCGGCAACATCAGGGGCGTCGTCGCCTTTATATGTCATGGCGAGTAGGGCGACATCATAGATTTCGTTGTTAGTCATATCGCCGGCATCGATGGGGCAGAAGGTGAGTATCGAATCCTGCTCAGCGAGCTCGGCGAGATCGATCGTTTCGCCTGCGGCAAAGACATCGTCGAGGACGAGCGTCACGCTCGTACAGGGAATTTGATAAATCTTGCCATCAGTGGCGATGGGGGAACCTGCCGCCTCGAGCGTGTACACACCTTGAATGAGGCTGATACCGGAACCGTCGGAGGCGACGAACTCAACTTTGTCGACCGTTATCTCGTCGACGGTCTTGCCCGTAATGTGTATCGGGACACGTGAGGCCCCGCTATCGGTATCCCAACCCGCGGCAGAGATGTTGAGCACAATAGCATGCTCCGAATGAGCCGATATAAAACAAGACAATGCTTGCCGCAGATGAAGACCCAAACAACTGCCGCCGACAATGGCAATTGCCAACATGCAGGTAAGAACAACCGCAATGTGATTCCGAGGCTTTACCCGAATTGCAGAATTAGTCGACATGCCATGGATGGCAACCCCACATGTTGTGCAATACCTCACGCCATTGCGCAACTCAGCACCACAATAAGGACAATTCATACCAGCCCCCACAACCATAGACGTTCCTATTGAGGCCAATGTAAAGCGATAATTCAAATTCGAGTTACGCAACAATTAGCCTTAATTTAAGTTGCGGTGAAATAGGGACTGATTAGACCTTTTAACTGGTAAAACAGTCCCTATTTCACCGCAACTTATGAAGACGCCCCTCAAGCACGGTCCCATCAGGGAAAAGGGCATATATCGACAAAGCGCAATTCAGACCCTTCCAACTTTGTATATGCAGCACCCCAAGTAAAACGCGGCGACCCCTTAGTTATCGCAGGCCGGACACAGGGTTACTCTCCAAATCTTTCCGCAGGACGGAGGAGCCCCCGCCGCACGTAGTGCGCAGCGGGGGCTCCGACATGTCCGAGGACGATTTGGAGAGTAACCCTGTGCACGGCCGACGGGATCCCTAAGCACGCCATGCTTCTTATGTGCAGCAAAGCTAATGCTGCTAAAATACTAAGCGCTCATGTAGTTTAAACGCACGACGATAAGGAGCACCAGTGGGTAACCACTTCCGTACCTCCGGTGCGGGCGATGATGCCCCCAAGACGCAGGCAGGCGTCCAGGGCAGTCGTTTCGCCACTCCGGATTCAGAGGGCCAGCCTGTTGCTCAGGCCCCCGCTCAGCCGGCAGATCAGGCACAGCCGGCATCCGATCCCCTTGCCTACAATCCAACCAGCGATGTCGCGCTTTCCGGCACGGCGGGTTTTGAGCCCGTTCAGGCCGTGACCGCTCGCGTGGAGCAGCCTCAGGCTGGTGCCGCCACGCCGCAGCCTACCATGGCCGGCATTCCCGACCCCTTGGCCCCTGCGACGCCGGCTCCTCAGCCTGCGCAGTCCGGTCTCTTTGCCGCTATTCCCGACCCCACGCAGCCTGCTGCCCCGGTGGTCGAGAGCGATCAGGCGGCCGAGGTCGCAAGCCTCGATAACGCGCTCAACAACCCCGATTTTACGTCGGTGTTCGCGCCCATCGATCCGCAGGCCAGCCGCAAGAAGATGGCCAAGCAGGCCGGTGTCGAGCCCGTCATCCTTATGGAGCATGTCACCAAGATCTATCCGGCACAGCCCAACAAGCCCGCACTCGACGACATCAACATCGAGATCTATCCGGGCGAGTTCGTCTTCCTGGTCGGTCACTCCGGTTCGGGCAAGACCACGCTGCTGTCGACGCTCAACCGCGACGTTAAGCCGACGAGCGGCCGCATCCTTGTTGCCGGTCAGGACCTCATGAAGATCAAGAACCGCAAGGTTCCGTTCCTGCGCCGCCAGATTGGCGCCGTGTTCCAGGACTTTAAGCTTTTGCCGCAAAAGACCGCCTACGAAAACGTGGCGTTTGCCCTGCAGTGCATCGGCAAGCCCAAGGGCGTCATTCGCAGCCAGGTGCCCGAGGTGCTGCGTCTGGTCGGTCTGGCCGATCAGATGGACTCGCTGCCCGACCAGCTTTCCGGTGGCGAGCAGCAGCGCGTTGCCGTCGCCCGCGCTATGGTCAACCGTCCGCCGCTGCTGATCTGCGACGAGCCGACGGGCAACCTCGACCCGGCGATCTCGCTGGGCATCATGAAGTTGCTCGAGCGTATTAACCGCACCGGCACCACCGTGATCGTCGCCACGCACGACCGCGAGATGGTCGATAGCATGCACCGTCGCGTGATCGCCCTCGAGGGCGGCCACGTTATCCGCGACCAGGAGAGGGGAGGTTACGGCAACTATGGCACCAACTAACGTGGGCTACTCCTTCAAAGAGGCAATCAGCCACTTCTTCCGTAACTGGACTACCTCGCTCGGCGCCGTCATCACGATCTTCCTTTCGCTGTTTATCATCGGCCTGTTTATCATGGGCTCCGCGATGCTGAACTCCGTGATCGGCACCGTCGAGGATCAGGTTGTCATCAACGCGTTCATTAGCGATGACGCCGATCAGGCCGATGTTCAGGCTTTTGAGGCCGAGCTTAAGACGTGGAATAACGTCAAGTCCGTGACCTATAAGGACAAGGACGACGCGCTGGCCGAGTATACGAGCAAGATGTCGGGCAACGCCGACGCCACCATGAGCGCGCTCGATGGCCAGAACCCGCTGCCGGCTTCCTTCGCTATTGAGATGGACGATCCGTCCAAGGTCGAGAGCACGGCAGAGAAGCTCAAGAAGGATGCCGATTTCCAGAAGATCGCGGATGACGGCGACGTCAACGCGAGCGTGCTGTACGGCCAGGAGGAAGTGAGCCGCCTGTTCCAGGTGACCAACTACATCCGCATCGCCGCTGTGGTGCTCGTTGGCCTTCTGACCTTTATCGCATTCATCTTCATCAACAACACGATTCGCCTGTCCATTACGGCGCGTCGTCGTGAGATTGCGATTATGCGTCTGGTCGGTGCCAGCAACGGCTTCATTCGTGGCCCGTTTATCACCGAGGGCGTACTGCAGGCCATTTTGGGCTCGCTGCTTTCCATCGGCGTTCTGGAGCTGCTGCGCAATCTGATGATTCCGCGTCTGCAGGAGAGCATCGGCTGGATGTCGTTTGCCCTGCCGATGCAGTACTACCTGGTGACCTATGCTGCGCTGATTCTGGTCGGCGTGATTATCGGTCTCTTTGGTTCTGCCATCGCCATGCGCCGCTATCTGCGCGTGTAGGCATGCCTGGAATTCATCCCTTCCAACGGGTCGTCTCTTATGAGGCGGCCCGTTTTTTGATCCCTAGGGGACGGCAGGAAAGCGAATCATTTGGGTAGACTCTTTGGAGTTCGCAATCGATAGTTAGGAGGCGCCATGGGGCGCAATAACAAGCATAAGCGTGGAGCTCGCAATAAACGCGGGCCGGTGCGCAGCGAACGCCGTCCGAGCCTGACCGGGCGCGTGCAGCTCCATGAGCACAGTGCCTATGTCATAACCGAGAATGGCGACTACAAGGTCATGGGCCGTGGCAAGCGCGAGATTATGGATGGCGATACCGTTGCCGTGAGCATTAAGAACAGCCCGCACGGTGAGCGGCGCGCCGTGATCGAAGGCGTGGTTGAGCGCGCAGCCATAAGCGTAGTGGGTACGTACCAGACCGCCGGTCCGCTCGGTGTGATCGAGCCGCTCGATTCGCGTCTGAAGGCCGACTTCTTCATTCTGCCCGAGGATACCTCGGCGGATCGCCTGGGTGTCCACCCGGGTGATGCTGTTGTCGCGCGCATTTTGACCTACCCGACGCGCCTGGAATCGGGCACCGTGACGATCGAGCGCCGCATTGGCGGAGATGACGCGCCCGATTTGGGCGTTCAATATGTGATGGCGCGTTACGGCTATACCGATAGCTATCCCGAGGCCGCGCTGGACGAGGCCGAGGGGCTTTCGCTCGATGTGTCCGCGGCGCTTAAGGACCCGCTCCGTCGCGATCTGCGCGACCGCTTTGTCATCACGATCGACCCGGTCGACGCGCGCGACTTTGACGATGCCATTTCGTTGGAGCGCACGCCCGAGGGTGGCTACAAGCTGGGTGTGCATATCGCCGACGTTTCACACTATGTGGCTTGGGACGGGCATATCGATCTTGAGGCTCGCCATCGTACGACATCGGTGTATCTGGCCGATCGCGTGCTTCCCATGCTGCCCGAACGCCTGTCCTGTGACCTGTGCTCGCTTCGCCCTGACGAGGACCGTCTTGCGTTTACCGTCGATATCGAGCTCGATGAGCAGGGTCGCGTGCGGCATTACGATCCGTACCCCAGCGTGATTCGCTCGCGTGTGCGTATGGACTATGACGGCGCCGAGGCGCTGCTGGTGCGTGCCGGTGCGGTTGAGTATTCGGTGCTGGAGGGTGCGGCCGAGGATGTTGCGGCTGCCGAGGCCTCGCGCGAGGAAACGCTTGAGCGCGGTCTTGCGTGCGAGGAGACTGCCCGCGGCTACAACATCGACCTCGGCGATTTCCTTGTCGCCGCTAACGAACTCGCCGAACTTCGCCGTCGTATTCGTCGCGCCCGCGGCTCAGTCGATTTTGACACGGCCGAGATTCGCGCTCTATTGGATGAGGACGGAGTGCCCGTGCAGATTGTGGCGCGTGAGCGTTCGTGTGCCACGTCGCTTATCGAGGAAGCCATGCTGCTCGCCAACGAGTGCGTTGCAGAGTGGCTGGCAGACCGTGATATCGAGGCCTGCTATCGCGTGCATGAGGATCCGAGCCCCGATAGCCTGCACGGTGCTGCCGTTGCGTTGGCGCAGCTAGGCATCATCGACGATCGCCGTGCTGCCGGTATTGCCCTGGGGAGCCCCGATGAGCTGCAGGCTGCAGTTGATGCTGCCGCCGGTTCGGCCAACGCACCGCTCGTTAACACGCTGCTTCTGCGCAGCATGCAGCGCGCGCTGTACAAGCCGCGCAACGAGGGCCACTTTGCGCTCGCCGCGCCGTGCTACTGTCACTTTACGAGTCCCATCCGTCGCTATCCCGATCTGGTGGTGCACCGCGTGCTCAAACTGCAGTTGGCCTATGAGCAGCTCGGCGGCAAGGACGCCTTGGTCCGTACGCCGTGGCTGATCGGCAAGGGGCGCGAGTCGCTGCCGCGCATTCTGCCGCAGATCTGCCGCGCATGTAGCGATGCCGAGCGCGCGGCAGATGCCGCCAGCCATGCGACGCAAAAGATCAAGATTGCCCAGTACTATGAGGATAGCCTGGGCGAGCGCTATGCCGGAACCGTCTCGTGGGTTAGCAGCATGGGCCTCTTTGTGCGCTTGGACCTGACGCAGGTCGAAGGCTTGGTTTCGATTAAGAGCCTGGGCAACGAGTGGTTCGAGTTCGACGAGGACGCGCTTACTCTGACGGGCGCCGACACAGGCACCCGTTACGAGCTGGGGCAGCGCGTGATTATCGAGGTCTCACGTGTCAATACCACGCGTGGGCACTTGGACTTCAAGCTTATCCATTAGCCAAATCCCGACTCATGGTGGAGGAGCGGAGGGCGGCCTTTCGGGACCGCCCTCCGCATTTGAATTGTGGCCACCTTACCGTCTGCCTGGCTGCCCGCTTGCCTGCTATTTGGGAGGTAAAACCTACCAAAATAAACCTGTCCCTTTTTGGCAGGTTTACAAGAAAGCGGGGATGAGATGGCGACGGTGTACGGTTATGCGCGGGTGAGTTCGCGCGATCAAAATCTTAATCGGCAGCTGGATGCGCTGGGCGCCTATGGTGTGGGCTCGGCGAATATTTATGCCGACCATGCGAGCGGCAAGGACTTCGATCGGCCGCATTATCGCGAGCTGCTACACGTCCTGGGAGACGGGGACGTGCTGGTGGTGCTTTCTATCGACCGACTTGGCCGTAATTACTCCGAGATTCTTGAGGAATGGCGACGCATTACCAAGGAGCTCGGGGTTGCCATTGTGGTGTTGGACATGCCATTGCTTGACACGCGCGCCAGGGCCAGCGGCGCGCCGGATGTGACCAACGCCCTGATTGCCGATATTGTGCTGCAACTGCTGAGCTACGTGGCGCAGGTGGAGCGCGAGAATATCCATCGGCGCCAGGCGGAGGGAATTGCAGCGGCGCGGGCGCGAGGGGTCCGTTTCGGTCGACCTCGCAAGCCGTGCCCTCCTCAGTTTGAGCTGGTGCGCGATAGCTATGAGGCGGGCGATATTACCCGCAGCCAGGCAGCAAAGTGCTTGGGCGTGTGCGTGGGGACGTTCGATCGCTGGATGCGCGAGGCGGGGTAGGGGTTTGCGTCGCTTTGTCGCTTCCTGTTGCGATTCAAATTTTGATACGGTGACGATGTCATTTGGGGCTACACTCGCTGATATTCAAAAAAAGGAGGTTGGCCCTTGGCGCGTGTAAAACAAATAATCGGATGGACCGCGATCGTTCTGTTCGCTGCAACGCTGGCGGGCATCTGGGTGCTGACGGAGCAAAATGCGGTGGAGACGTCGTTGCTGAGCGAGTCCACCGCGCGTGTGGTGGAGGGTCAGGCTACGGGCGTTCAGGCTGCCGATGCCACGGGTGAAGCCCAGACGGAGAACGGAATGACCGGGGGCACCGATTCGGCTGCCTCGAATGTCCGGTCTGGCCGACTTGCTTCCATTCGCATGTGGGCGGGCATAAACGTCCGTCGCGTTGCCCATACCGTAGAGTTTTTCTTCGTCGGATTGTTCGCCTCGGTGGTCGTGGTTTGCTTTTCCAGGCGTCCGTGGAGCGTGTGCTCCCGTTGCGTGCCCGTATTGCTCTTTTGCGTCGCCTGCTCCGTTGGCGATCAGGTACATAAGATCTTTGTTCCCGGCAGGCATTTCGACGTTATCGATTTAGGATTCGATGCCGCGGGCTATGTCACCGCCATGCTGTTGGTATTGCTGGCGGCGGCGTTGGTGCGCCATGCGACTCGGCCGATCGGCGCCCATGCGAGGCACTAGCCTTAAGGCGAGACATCGCGACTGCCTACGCTTCGACATTGACTACAATAACGGCTGCAATCGCGAGCGGTCGTCGATGTGCAGTTTTCCAGACACCTGTTTTCTCTAAGAAAGGAAATCCCATGGCGGTATTGTTTGTTGAATATCCCAAGTGCTCGACCTGTAAGAAGGCCAAGGCATGGCTGGACGAACATGGGGTAGAGTATATCGACCGCGATATCGTTTTGGACAACCCCACGGCTGATGAGCTTGCGACCTGGATTGCTCGTTCGGGGCTGCCGGTGCGGCGCTTCTTTAATTCGTCGGGCATGAAATATCGAGAGCTGGGCCTGAAGGCGCGTCTGGATGCGGGCATGACAGATCGGGAGTGCTACGAGCTGCTGGCGACCGACGGCATGCTGGTCAAGCGTCCGCTGCTGGTGGGCGACGACTTTGCGATTCCCGGCTTTAGGGAAGCGGCTTGGGCCGAGGCGTTGCTGTAGCGGCTCCGGAAAGTGCGACCCGTTTTGAGTGATCGGGGTGGGACGTGTTTTCCATCGGCGGGCTCGCTCGGCTCAATCCTCAAGCTGTGCCCATTCGTGCGGATCGTAGACCTTTACGTGCTTGTTGGGCTTGCCGCTCCAGTACTCCTCGTCCATAAAGGGCAGATATGCCTGAACGCCGGGGCAGATAAAGGGAATCCGCTGCTGTTGCAGCCGCTCGCGCTGGCGCTGCTCCAGGTGCGCCTCGGATATGACGGTCGGCATACCGGACAGCTCGACGAGGCTTGCCTGGATTCGCTTAAGGTCGGGGAGTCCCGCGTGCCATGACACTCGCATGATCAAAAAGGATGCACGGCGGTATTTTGCCTGCATCACCGTGATGGCGGGGCGCAGTGTGGGATGGATTTTGTCCCGTTCGGGCCAAAGGTCAGCAGTGATCTCGAGGCCCAGGGTCTCCCATAGGTAATCAAGCTCTTCGTCCATGGTGCCTCGATATCCGTGCAATGATGACGGTTCGATTGTGCCATCAGCCGTGAGTGCTGCATTGTTGTAATCTACCAGCGGTAGATGTGGGATGTTTTACGGGCTTTGACGCCGTAGGTGTCGCTGGTGCTTCACAGGTCCTTCACGTGTTGGCCGTATTTGACTGAATTTCAAAAAAGTCAAAATTGGGGCTTGCGTCACGGCGAGACTTCCCGTATATTTCTTTCTTGCGCAAAGGCACAGCCGAGCGCAGCGATGCAGTCATTGGGATGTCGTCTAATGGCAGGACAGCGGATTCTGGTTCCGTCAATGGGGGTTCGACTCCCTCCATCCCAGCCATTGCATTTGCTACATATGGCCCGTTCGTCTAGCGGTTTAGGACGCCGCCCTCTCAAGGCGGAGATCACCAGTTCGAATCTGGTACGGGCTACCAAAATTGAACGCCCGGGCCTCGCAAGAGACCCGGGTTTTGTGTATTGACCGATGTTTAAGGCGCGTTGAGTCTGCCGCCTGGACCGAGGAGTTGTCATGGACCTGCCCATCAGCTTGCAAGACATCACGTATGCCGAGAACTATCTGGCGCAGGGCGACCTGGCTACGGCGACGCCGCTGCTGGAGCGCCTGGTGGAGCTCGCCGAGGAGTATATCGACGCCGAGTGCAAGACGGAGGAGAAGCGCCAATACTTTAGCTTTGATAGCAAGTTTGAGCGCTTGGCCTATCGCCGCGTGGAGAAGGATCCGCGCGAGCTCGTGCAGGTCGAGGTGCCGTTTGACCGCCTGTACTCTGATATGGCGTTTGCCTACATTCGCCAGCAGGATTATGTGAGCGCTCGCAATGCCCTGATGCAGGCTGTGCGTTGGGACCCCATGAACTGCAACTATCGCTTGGATTTGGCCGAGCTGTTCCGCGCACTCGAAGACAAGCAGGAATGGGCATCGCTCTCGTTCTCGGTGCTGGAGCGTGCAAGCGATGGCAAGTGCGCCGCCCGCGCTTACGCCAATCTGGGTCAGTACTTCTTGGAGCCCGAGACCGAGAACGTTTCGGCTGCCGTGGGCTGCGCGCGTCTGGCGCTGCGCCTGGCGCCCAACGATGCGCATACGACGCGCCTGCTCAACAAGATCCATACCACCTATCCGGATGCCGCTGATGAGAGCGACGAGCACGTGATGGGTGAATTGGCCCTGCAGGGCGTGCCGACCTCGCCTTCGGCCGAGATTGCCATCTGCCTGATTATGTGCGCGACCGATGCCGCAAGCGACGGCGACAAGCAGGAGGCGACGCGCCTGACGGTGCGCGCTCGCGACTTGGTGGGCGAGGAGGCCTGCGCGGCGATTATCAAACTGGTGCGCGAGAGCGATGCCGAACTCAATGCCGAGCGCAAGGCAAAGCGCGAGGCTGCGGGCTCAAACGCCGATGGCGCCAAGGAGGCCGACGATGCCCAGTAAGCGCGAGCGCAAACTCATCTCCAAGAATCGCTCGGCACATCACGAGTACTTTATCGATGAGACATTTGAGTGCGGCATTGAACTGAGCGGCACCGAGGTCAAGTCGATTCGCGAGCGCGCCTGCCAGATCACCGATACCTTCGCGCTGATCCGCGGCGGGGAGTGCTGGCTCGTCGGCCTGCATATCCATCCTTATAGCCATGGTGGCGTGTGGAATCGCGATCCCGACCGTCGGCGTCGTCTGCTGCTGCACCGCAAGGAGATCGACTTTCTTGACGGCAAACTTCGCAACCGTGGTTATGCGCTGGTTCCGTTGGAGCTCTACTTTAATACCGACGGCCGCGTAAAGCTGCTGCTGGGTCTGGGTCGCGGCAAGAAGCTCTACGACAAGCGCGAGGACATGGCCAAGCGTGATGTCCAACGCGAGATCGACCGCGCCCTTAAGGAACGCAACCGCTAGGCACTCTGCATAAGTTGCGGTGGAATACGGACTGTTTTGCCTGTTTGAGGGGCTATCCAGTCCCTATTTCACCGCAACTGCGGGTGTCTCATCTTTCTTACTGTTCTGACACATATGTCTCAAAGGCGGCGTCCGTTATGGGTGCCGCCTTTTTTGTGGGTACATACATCCATGAGGTTCCAACCCGAGCTAGGGGAGTGATCGTTATGGACAAAACTGCGTTCTTTACCATGCCGAGTGGCCTGTACGTGGTGAGCGCCGTGGCGGACGGGCTGCGTGCCGGCTGCGTTATCAACACAGCAGTGCAGGTGACATCCGCCCCGCCGCGCATCTCGATTGCCGTGAACAAGGAAAATGTCACGTCCGGCGTAATCGTATCGGCTAAGGCCTTTGCGCTGACCGTGATCGATCAGACGGTCGATATGCTCTATATCGGCAACTTTGGCTTCCGCACCAGCAGTGGCTACGACAAGTTTGCCAAGTACGAGACCCACGAGACCGCGCTGGGCATGCCCTATGTGCCCGAGCACGCGGCGGCGCTGTTTAGCTGCCGTCTGATTGATACCGTGGATGTGGGCACGCACCTGCTCTTTATCGGCGAGGTGGAGGATGCCGAGCGCTTGAGCGGCGAGGCCCCGCTGACCTATGACTACTACCACAAGGTGTTAAAGGGCAAGACGCCGCCCAAGGCTTCGTCGTATCAAGGCTAGAAATGTTCTAAAAATACTTGCATTATATTATTGAGAATATATACTAATAAGCAAGTACACCAGCAGTCACGTTCGAGAGGAGAACATCATGGCTGAGGAAAAGAAGACGTATAAGTTCGTGTGCACCGTTTGCGGTTACGAGGTTGAGGTCGACA
>UQUG01000063.1 GCA_900544205.1 uncultured Collinsella sp. | reverse complement strand
TCTCGGAAGGCACGTGCAGACCTTTCGTCATGGCCTCCTACCTTTCTTTCGGGCCCTTGTCAGGGCCGATTCGTTAGCGCCCCTCCGTATGGGACGCTGCTTGCTGACAGCTCTAGTTATATCCAAAAACCACCTGCAATTCCACCTCGCCCCCGAACGGTCAGCAAAGTGCGATGAACGGTATATCTCATATGATTCCCCCATGATGCACTTCGGTTCTCTAAAGCAGGTTTTCAAAGGTAAATGTTCTTTTTTCTAAGGAATTAAGCTAGATTGCACAAATATTTTCACGTTTAGGAATTGCATAGCTAAAACGGTTTTCTGCATATATATGTCGTTTGTTCATGATTCAATTTGGATTCGATTATATTCAGCTCGCAATCATTCTTATTCATACATCCTCACCAATTGAGTATGGATATAGATTGTTTCTAAACGAGTTGGGCAGTTAGTTGCATGCCTTGGCAGCGTAAGAAGTAGGTAAAGATACCGTTCACGCGATACGTCCGTGCCACAGGTCGACTAAATTGAGACAATAGTGAATAGTGTTAGGCTACCGTCCCCTGTGGGGACTGAACGGACAGATGCACATGCCGAGCAAAATCGAAAAGAAGCAAGCCGCCGCAAAGCTGCGCAAACCGCCGCGCGACTTCTCATACACGCAAAACCGAGAGCTCAGCTGGCTACGCTTTGACAACCGCGTGCTCGACGAAGCCTTCGACGAAACCGTTCCGTTATTCGAGCGACTAAAGTTCGTCTCGATCTTCGAGTCCAACCTCGACGAGTTCCTTATGGTGCGCGTGGGCGGCCTGTCCGATCTGGCAGAGCTCAAAAAACAGCCCGTCGACAACAAGAGCAATATGACCGCCTCCGAACAGGTCGATGCTGTCATGGCCGAAATGCCCGGGCTCCTTACCCGTTGGGAGTCCATCTTTAAGAGCATCGAGGGCAAGCTCGACACCTTGGGCGTTCACCGCGCCCGCATCGATTCGCTTACGCCCGAGGAGCGCACCTTTGTAACCCGCTACTTCCAGGCCTACGTGTCGCCGGTCATCTCGCCGCTGGTCATCGATCCTCGCCACCCCTTCCCCAACCTGCGCAACGGCGCGCTCTATCTGGCCTGTGGTCTGGACGGCGCCACCGACGAGGAGAGCCTGCTGGGCCTTATCGAGATCCCCGCCTCGATGAACCGCGTGGTCGAGATTCCCTCGCCCACCGGCACCTACTCCTACATCTTGCTCGAGGACGTCATCCTCGCCTGCCTGGACAGCTGCTTTGGCTCCTATAAGCCGCTGGATCGCGCGCTGATCCGCGTCACCCGCAACGCCGACATCGATCCGGACGGCGAGGGCGTCGAAGAGGAAGAGGACTACCGCCAGCACATGAAGCGCATCCTTAAGAAGCGCCTGCGCCTGCAGCCTGTAGTGCTCGCCGTCTCGGGCTCACTCGAAAAAGCAACGCTCAAGACTATCCGCAAGGCGCTCGAGCTCTCGCGTCGCTCGGTCTTTACCTGCGATATCCCGCTCAACCTGGGCTACGTCTTTGGCATTGAGGGCAAGATTCCCGAGCACCTGCGCAACGAGCTGCTCTTTACGCCGTTTAAGCCGCAGCCCAACCCCACCATCGATATGACCCGCTCCATCCGCGAACAGGTGCTGCAGCACGACAAGCTGCTCTTCTACCCTTACGAGGCCATGAATCCGTTCCTGGATCTGGTACACGAGGCAGCCTACGATCCCGAGTGCATCTCGTTGCGCATCACGCTCTACCGCGTGGCCAAGCAGAGCCGCCTATGCGAGTCGCTGATCGATGCCGCCGAGAACGGCAAAGAGGTCACGGTGCTCATGGAGCTCCGCGCCCGCTTTGACGAGCAGAACAACATCGAGTGGGCCGAGCGTCTGGAAGAGGCAGGCTGCACCGTCATCTACGGCTCCGAAGGCTTTAAGTGCCACTCCAAGATCTGCCAGCTCACCTATCGCGAGGGCATGGCGCTCACCCGCCTCACGCTTTTGGGCACCGGCAACTTTAACGAGAAGACGGCCAAACTCTACAGCGACTTTATGCTCATGACAGCCCATCCCGGCATCGGTGAAGACGCCAACCTGTTCTTCCGCAACCTGTCGCTGGGCAATCTGCGCGGCGACTACCGCTTCCTGGGTGTGGCGCCCGTCGGACTGAAACCGCTCATCATGCGCGGGCTTGACCGCGAGATCCAGCGCGCCCTTGCCGGCGAGCCCGCCCGCGTGTTCTTTAAGCTCAACTCACTGACCGACCGCGAGGTTATCGACAAGATCGCCGAGGCATCGTGTGCCGGCGTGCGCGTAGACATGATCATCCGCGGCATCTCGTGCCTCAAGCCGGGCGTTCCGGGCAAGACCGAGAACGTGCATGTCCGCTCCATCGTCGGACGCTTTTTGGAGCACGCGCGCGTCTATGCTTTCGGCGTGGACTCGGACATGATTTACCTGAGCTCAGCCGATATGATGACGCGCAACACCGAGCACCGCGTGGAGATCGCCTTCCCCGTGCTCGACCCCACCTGCCGCGCCCTAGTGCACGAGTACATGGGCATGCAGCTGCGGGACAACGTGAAGGCCCGCAGCCTCACGAGCGACGGCACCTGGGTCCCCGTGGAGCGTGCAGAGGGTGAAAAACCCTTCAACTCGCAGGAAGCTCTGCTGGAGCGTGCCTATCGCAACGCCGAGGCCGCGCCCGAGCCCGTCATTGAGGCGAAACCTGCCCCCGAGCCCGAGCCGCAGCCGGTAGCACCCAAGGTCCAAGAGGTCCAGGCGACCGTCATTGAGCCCGAGCCTGCACCTGCGCCTCAGCCCGAGCCGCAGGCAGCTAAGCCCGCGCCCGAGACGAGTGCCCATCGCAAGAAGCCCGCTGGCACGACCAAGGCCATCGAGCGTCATCGCCCCGGTCGTGTGCGCATGGGTCTGGGCCTAATCGGTCTAGGCCTTAAAACGCTCATTACCGGCAAGACCAAATAGGCGTTTGTAGAAGCGCCCCGCATTTGAGGAAAGCCTCGGATGCGGGGCGCTTTTCCCTGCTACCATGGTGCGAACAACAACGCGAATGACAGGCAGGAATATGAAGCTCACTATAGAATCGATGACCTACGGCGCCGACGGGCTGGCGCACGCCGACAACGGCAAGGCCGTCTTTGTGCAGGGCGCCGTGGCAGGCGACATCGTCGAGGCCGAGGTCGTACAGGACGGCAAGTCGTTCATGCGCGCCCGCACCACCGAGATTCTGGAGCCAAGCCCCGATCGCATTCAGCCTCCCTGCCCCTTCGTGGGCATCTGCGGCGGCTGCTCGTGGGGCAATCTCTCACGCACGGCACAGCTCGCCGCCAAGGAGCAAAACCTGCGCTCCACGCTCGAGCGCATCGGCAAGTTCGCTCCTGAGCAGGTCGATGAGTTGGTACAGCCCATCTGCCACACCAAGGACGACTGGGGCTACCGCAATAAAATCGAGCTCGAACCGACCGTCGTCAACGGTCGCGTGCGCCTTGGCATGCACGGTGTCGACCCCAGCAAAATCGTGACCGTCGATATGTGTCCGCTGTTCGATAAGCGCTTCCCGAAGGCACTCAAATCGGTCGTCGGCGCACTTAACTATCTAAGCGGCAGCCATGACTTGGGGCTCGAACGCGTGGGCATTCGCGCATCGCGCCGCACCAAGGCACTCGAGGTCGCACTCTGGACGCCGACAGGCTCTTTTCCGCGCTCGCAGGTCTCCCGCGTGCTGGCGGACGCCGCTCATCCCACGAGTATCGTGCGCGTGATGAGCAAGGGCGAAAAGAAGGCCCGCCGTGTCTCTAAGGTGGAGATGCTCGCCGGTGAGGGCTCGTGGACCGAGAACATCGCTGACGGCCAGATGCGCCTGTCCGCCCCATCGTTTTTCCAAGTCAACACCAAGGGCGCCGAGATTTTGATCGAGCTCGTTATGGAGGCGCTCGATCCGCAGGAAGACGAGCTTGCCGTGGACCTGTACTGCGGTGCCGGCACCTTTACCCTGCCGCTCGCCCGCCGCTGCGACTTTGTCGCTGCCGTCGAGGCCTACGGCCCCGCCGTGCGCGATCTACGCCGTAACCTGGAAATCAACAAGCTTGATAACGTCGACGTCATTGGCGGAGACGCGGTGCGCGAGTTCCCCGACCAGGACGCCGATGTCCTAGTAGTCGACCCGCCGCGTGCAGGCCTAGCGCCTGAGGCCATCGACCTCATCGCCAGCACAAGCGCTCGCGATGTCGCCTATGTGAGCTGCGACCCGGCCACCCTGGCGCGCGATCTTAAACGCTTTGTCGAGGAAGGCACCTTCTCCCCCGTAAAGATCACGCCAGTCGATCTGTTCCCACAAACCTTCCACTGCGAGACCGTCGTCCACCTTAGGCGCAACTAGCTGATGATTTTTCTGGGACGGGGATTAAATGATCAATTTGTACCGAATGATTATTTAATCCCCGTCCCTTTTAAACATTGGGAAATCGAGCGTGGCAAGCGGGGGTCTTCGGGGTATAAGACGGCTAATTGTATGCCGCCCTATGAAAGGAACCCTTATGCCCAGCGTTGCCGTTCTTGCCGCCGATGGCTTTGAAACGATTGAATGCCTGACCATGGTCGATGTCATGCGTCGCGGCGGCGTGCGCGCCACGCTCGTCTCGATTATGCCCACGCGCGAGGTCGTAAGCTCGCTGCAGATCCCCGTGACCTGCGATGCGCTCTTTGATGAGATCAACTTTGACGAGTACGACTGCGTCGTGCTGCCCGGCGGCCTGCCCGGTGCCACCAACCTGCGCGCCGATCAGCGCGTCTGCGACGTGGTCTGCGAGTTCGCCGCGACCAAGCACGTCGCCGCCATCTGCGCCGCCCCGTTTATCCTGGGCGAGCTCGACCTGCTCGAGGGGCGCCACGCCACGTGCTTCCCTGGCTTTGAGAAAAGCTTCCCCGAGGGCGCCTATACCGGCGAGAAGGTTACGCAAGACGGCAACATCATCACCGCCAGCGGCATGGCCCAGTCGCTCCCCTTTGCGCTTGAGCTGCTGCGCACGATCGCCGGCGACAAGGCTGTCGAGAAGGTCGCCGAGGGCATCCAACTATGATTTTGGCTTCGCAATCACCGCGCCGCATAGAGCTGATGCGCGAGGCAGGCTACAACATTCGCGTGATTCCCGCGGATATCGACGAAACGCCCTTTGATGGCGAGGCCCCGCTCACGCTTGTCGAGCGCTTGGCACGCGCCAAGGCGGCTGCCGTTGCTGCCGAGTATGCCGAGCCCAATGAGCTGACGGTCGCGGCCGACACCATCGTCACCTTCGACGGCAAGATTTTGGGCAAGCCGGCAACCGAGGGCGAGGCGCGCACCATGCTCCGTGAGCTTTCGGGCCGCACGCACCAGGTCGCAACCGGCGTCTGCATCGTTAAGGCAGGCGATACGGCCGCCCCGCATGCCGCCGAGAGCCTGTCGTTTGTCGATATGACCGACGTGACATTCTACGAGCTCACCGACGAGCAGATCGAGCACTACGTTGCCTCGGGTGAGCCCATGGATAAGGCAGGCGCCTACGGCATCCAGGGCACAGGCGGCCGCATGCTCGTGCACGATATTTCGGGCGACTTCTATAACGTGGTGGGCCTACCCATCGCCCGCGTCGCGCGCGCGATTCAAAAACTCTCGTAATTGCATCTGGCGCTGGGTATCCCCCAGCGCCTACAATTTTGGCGTACCGTACGGATCCCGACCGGGCACAAGGCGCGGCGGAAAACCGATAGGAGTTAAACATGGATACACTGCTCGAGGCCATTGACGTCTGCGATGTCGATGGCTTTTGCTATGGCAACTATACGGACGAGGAGGCCGGCACCGGTTGCACCGTAATCGTGGCACCCGAGGGCGCCACCGGCGGCGTTGACGTTCGCGGCGGTGCTCCCGCTTCGCGCGAGACCGACCTGCTGCGACCCGAGAACACCGTCGACAAGGTCCACGCCGTCTGCCTTTCGGGCGGATCGGCCTTTGGCCTCGAGGCTGCAAGCGGCGTCGCTCGCGAGCTTGAGAGCCGCGGCATCGGCCTTCCCGTCGGCCCCACGCAGGTGCCTATCGTGTGCTCGAGCTGTATCTTCGACCTCGCCTTTGGTAACCCCACCGTTCGCCCCGACATTGAGGCCGGCATCGCCGCCGTGCGCGAAGCACTCGACAACACCCCCACCAAGCTCGAACAGGGCAACGTAGGCGCCGGCACGGGCGCTACCGTGGGTAAGCTCATGGGCCCCGCTACCTGCATGAAGGCCGGCCTTGGCGCTGCCGCCGTGGCGCTCGGCCCCATCAAGGTGGGCGCCGTGGTCTCGGTCAACGCCTGCGGCAACGTTGTCGACCCCTTCACCGGCGAGTGGGTCGCCGGTATGCGCGCCGCAGCCGATAGCGACCAAATCGTCGACATGGAACTCGCAGCCTTTGCCGCCGCCGGATCCATGCAGATGCCGCTCGACCGCACCAACACCACCATCAGCTGCATCGTCACCAACGTGGAACTCACTAAGGCACAAGCCACCAAGGTCTCCCAGATGGCCGCAGACGCCTACGCACACGCCATCCGTCCCACGCACACCACCAACGACGGCGACACCATCTACACCCTCGCCAGCGGCAAACTGGGCGCCCAGGCAAGCGCCGCCGTTCCCCTAGACCTGCTGGGCATGCTCGCCGTAAGGGCCCTGGAAACTGCCATCGTAAACGGAGCCAAAACCGCCAAAACCTCCCACGGCATCCCCGGCGCCGCGAAGTAGCCTAACCTGACGGTTGCCCGGTGGGGCTTGGTTATGTTTGCTGCTCTACAGTCCTGGCTCGCACGAAGAGCACATTAAGTGCTCTTCGGCTCGTGCGGAACTCGCGACAAACATAACCAAGCCCCACCGGGCAACCTACCAACCAGATTCTTTTCAGCCCAGGCCCCTGTGTACCGCGCGTCGAAGATCTTCAAATTCAAATAACCTGACAATCGATTCTTGTAGCAGAGGCCCCTTGGCCTTTAGTTTGATACAAGTTCCGCACGAGTCGGAAAGCACTTAATGTGCTTTCCGTGCGAGCAGGACTGTTCGCAGTAGCAAACTAAAGGCCAAGGGGCCCAGTCAACCTATCAGCAGCGATTACTCGGCAGCTAGTTGAATTTGAAGATCTTTGAGGCAAGACGGTATAGGCCAAGCGTGGTTTTGTCTCCGGCCCGTCCACGCAGATTGGTAAAGAAGCCCACCACGCCGTAGCGAGCGCGACGATACATGCGCTCGTCATAGGCCTTCAGATCACTCCACAGCGTCTTCAGGCGCTCATCGGCGCATTCTTCCTCGGAAAGCTTGGTGAGCACCGAGCAGATTGCCATCATCATGGTGAAATAGCCCATCATGTAGGAGCGCAGGCGCGAAGACTCGACATCCTGGTACAGGTGAAACGACTCCATCATGATGCGCGTAACGCGGAACTGCTGGTCCAGACGCTTGACCATCGTAGCCTCGTTGACGCTCTGGCCCTCGCGGCCAATGAAGTAGCGGTAGAGGTCGATGTCGGCATAGTACATGGTCTTGCAGCGCGGCAGGGGCACGTAGGCGTAGATGTTATCCACGTAAAAGGTGTGCGGCGGCATAGGCAGGTTGGACTCGCGCAACACGTCCGTGCGATAGCACAGGCTGTGCATAAGCAGATTCTGGTCCAGACGGAAGTGCCCGATCTGATCCCAGGTAAAGATCTTTTTGCGCGGCAGGGCAAACTTGTAGCCGATAGCGGTATGCGTGCCCTCGTAGACCTTCTCGTACACGTAGTTGGAGATAAACAGGTCGACGCGCTGGTCGCGCTCCTCAAAGCCACGCAGGATCGACAGCATGGTCGAAAGGGCCGCACCGTCGAGCCAGTCGTCCGAATCGACGACCTTGTAGTACGTACCCTGCGCCTCGCGCAGACCCGAAAGAACGGCGATACCGTGGCCGCCGTTCTCCTGGTGAACCGCGCGGATGATACCGGGATAACGGGCCTCCCACTCGTCGGCCTTGGCGGCCGTCTCGTCCTTGGAGCCGTCGTCCACCACGATAATCTCGATATCGGTGGCGTAATTGCTCCCCTCCAGAATGGAGGTGATGCAATGGTCCATGTCCTTGGCAGCGTTATACGAGGGAATACCGAATGTTATGACTTTATGCATGGCAGGCGATAATCTCATCCGAAAGATCGAGGGCGGAATTGGTCACGGCGTCCATGTCGTAGTAGCGATACTCAGCGAGACGACCCACCGGATGGAAGTTCGTCAGGTTCTGGACGCGCTCAAGATAGCGCTCGTAGAGCTCACGGTTCTCGGGCTCAAGAATGGCGTAGTACGGCGTCTCGCCCGAACCGGGCGTATAGGCCTTGGAGTATTCCTTCATGATGGTGGTCTTGCCGGGCAGGACCTGACCGGTCATGTTCTTGAACTCGGTAATGCGCGTGTAGTCCTCGCTGGTGGTGTAGTTGACGGTGCCAACGGGCTGGAACTGATCCATATCGAGCGTCTCGAACTTCATATCGAGCGTGCGGTACGGCAGGGCGCCCAGGTCGAGGTTGAACAGCTCATCGAGCGGACCGGTGTAGACGATCTCGCCGCCATAGACCTTGCCGTCAACTTTAACGGTGGTCTCGTCAATCTCGAACAGATCGCGGGCGTCCACGTCGCAGAACACATCGATCAGATCATGGTCAAGCATGTGCTCGAACAGCGCGGTGTAGCCGTCCTGCGGCATACCCTGGAAGGGGGCCTGCGGGAAGTAGCGGTCGTCATCGCCCACAAAGACGGGGACGCGGCCAGTGATCGAGGGATCGATCTGGTCGGGCGTTTGACCCCACTGCTTCATGGTGTAATGCAAAAAGACGTTCTCGTAGACGTACTCGGCAACCTCGGCAAGATCCGGGTCGTTCTTCTTGCGCAGCTCCATAATGGGAACCTTGACATCCTTGCCAAAGGTCTCCACGAGCTTCTGATACAGCTCCTCGCCGCGCTCATCGCCAAAAGCAAGCTTGAGGCTCGCGTGGTTGAAGGGCACGGGCATAAGGGTGCCGTTGATGTTGGCAAGCACCTTGTGCTGATAGTCCGTCCACTTGGTAAAGCGCGACAGGAAATTGTGCACGCGCTCGTTAAAGGTGTGGTAAATGTGCGGACCGTATTCGTGGACCAGGATTCCAGCCTCGTCAGCGCAGTCGTAGGCATTGCCTGCAATGTGGCTACGACGCTCCAGAACGGCAACGCGATAGCCGATAGTCTCGGCAAGACGGCGGGCGCAAACGGCACCAGCGTACCCGGCACCGACAACGATCATGTCGTACGCACCGGCATTAAAGCCTTCAGGCAGGCCTGAGGTAATCTGCATCGATACTCCTTGTCAAAAGCCACACGCTTTTTAACTGGGCTTTTTCTCGAACATACGTCGAGACATATTTATCAGAGCGATTATAGCGCTAATGCGTCCTATAATGAGCTTGCCACACAAGGAAAGCTCAAGCACCGTGGCGTACATAATTGAAAGGTAAACCCGCTAGCAGCGGGTTTATTCGTGAACAGCCGGGTGCCTGGAGCTTAGCGAAACGCTTGTAAGGAGTAACATGAGCGATTTCCTAAACCGTATGAAGTCTGCCGCCAAGGCCGACCTTAAGACGATCGTCCTGCCCGAGGGCGAGGATCCGCGCACTATCGTCGCGGCCACCAAAATCATCGAGGAGGGCCTGGCAAAGATCGTCATCCTGGGCAACCCCGACGAGATCAACGTTCCCGGCGCTACCGTCATCGACCCGCGCAATGCCGAGAAGCACGAGGAGTACGCGCAGAAGTTTGCCGAGCTCCGCGCCAAGAAGGGCGTTACCATCGAGCAGGCTCGCGCCCAGGTGATGGACGCCACCTACTTTGGCACCATGATGGTCAAGATGGGCGATGCCGACGGCCTGGTCTCCGGCGCCTGCCACTCCACCGCCGACACCCTGCGCCCCGCGCTTCAGATCCTCAAGACCGCCCCGGGCACCAAGCTGGTCTCGGCCTTCTTCGTGATGTGCACCGACACCCCGCAGTTCGGCACTGACGGCACGCTGATCTTCGCCGACTGCGGCCTCAACATCAACCCGTCCTCCGACGAGCTCTCCGAGATCGCCATCGCCTCCGCTCACTCCTGGTCCACCTTCATGGGCAACGTTGAGCCGCACGTGGCCATGCTCTCCTACTCCACCATGGGCTCCGCCGGCGGCGAGGTCGCCAAGAAGGTCCAGGAGGCCGTTAAGTTCTGCAAGGAGAAGGCTCCCGAGCTCGCCATCGATGGCGACCTGCAGCTCGACGCCGCCATCGTTCCCACCGTCGCCCAGCTCAAGGCCCCCGGCTCCTCCGTTGCCGGCAAGGCCAACGTGCTTGTGTTCCCCGATCTCGAGGCCGGCAACATCGGCTACAAGCTGGTCCAGCGCTTCGCCGGCGCCGACGCCTACGGCCCCATCCTGCAGGGCATCGCCAAGCCGGTCAACGATCTGTCGCGCGGCTGCTCTGCCGACGACATCGTGGGTGTCGTAGCCATCACCGCCGTCCAGGCTCAGATGGCTGAGTAGCGGACGTATCCCTTCGGGCCCCTACAGGGTAAAGCTCTGAAAACGTCCTCGGACATGTCGGAAGCCCCCGCTGCGCACTACGTGCGGCGGGGGCTTCCTCCGTCCTGCGGGATGTTTTCAGAGCTTTACCCTGTAGGGGCCCTGCCGCTACGTGATGCTCAGGGAATCTGGGGTGGACGGCGGCTTGGCTACGAGCTGGGGCTGTAAATCTGAATGGTTGGGTGCCGTTGTTGAGAGCGCGGGCGTTGCGGATATGGTCACTTTGGATTTGAAATGGCTTGTGTGGTCTGCGACTGTTCAACCGGAAAGTGCGTCCCGGTTTGGGGGCGGATTCTGGGATACGGTTTCCACTTGGAGCCTGTTTGGGAAACTACGGGACGAAATTTTGCTTGATTGTGGGATGCGGTTTCCGCTACGTGGTAGCGCGCAGAGATGTGGTGTAAGAGGCGGGGCATGCCCCGCCTCTTCTCTTT
>UQUG01000062.1 GCA_900544205.1 uncultured Collinsella sp. | reverse complement strand
AAGAAGACGTATAAGTTCGTGTGCACCGTTTGCGGTTACGAGGTTGAGGTCGACACGCCCGAGCTGCCCGAGGATTACGTATGCCCGGTCTGCGGCGTCGGCCCCGATGAGTTTGAGCTCGTCGAGGAGTAACTCGTAGACACACGGCGATTAGCCATACAGAGCTCTGTCCAAGGGCCCCGGTCGAATTCTCGGCCGGGGCCCTTTTGATTTATCTGACGGTTTAAAACGGCCTTACGTGTTACAGATTAAGACGTTATATCTGGACAGTCACGCCATCCCAATTACATCCCCGTTAGCAGCACGATGTCGAGAACTGTTACGATGACGCCGATTCCTACGAGCAACGCGTTGAGCGGGCGCGAGTTGGCGTATTTGCCCATGACGCGGGGCGAACTGGTGAGTCGCATGAGCACAAAGACCGTAATCGGCAACTGAAGCGACAGCAGCGCCTGACTCCAAATGAGACCCTCAAAAGGATTTGGGACGACCAGGCACGCCGCCACTGCGCCGGCGAAACATGCCGCCACCCCAATCGAGGAATGTCGGTCGCGGATGTCGTATTCCTCGTCGAACATGCCCGCGGTGATGGTGCCTGCCGCCATGCCTGCCGTCACACTACTCGAGAGGCCCGCAAACAGCAGCGCCACCGCAAAGATTGTCGAGCTTGCTGGGCCCAGAATGGGGGAGAGCGTGTCCGCTGCGACGGCGAGGTCGTCTACGACAATGCCGTGCGCAAAGAAGGTCGTTGCGGCCAGGATGACCATGGCCGAGTTGATTGCCCAGCCCACGCCCATCGAAAAGAGCGTGTCGAAGAGCTCATAGCGCAGGCGCTCTTCGATAACCTGCTCGCCTTGGCCTTCGAAGTGCATGGATTGGATGACCTCGGAGTGTAGAAAGAGGTTGTGGGGCATAACGACCGCACCCAGGACACTCACGATAATCGCGGCAGAGCCAGTGGGCATACTGGGCGTGATCCAGCTTGCGGCGGCTTGCGGCCAGTCGACCTTGACTAGTGCAAGCTCGGCCAAAAACGAGAGTCCTACCACGCCTACGAAGGCGATGATCCAGCGTTCGGCACGCTTGTAGGAGTTCGTCATGAGCATCGCCATCGATACTGCCGCCACGATGACGCAGCCCGCACGCACGGGCAGCCCAAAGAGCATTTGAAGGGCAATCGCGCCACCCAGGACTTCGGCCATGGCGGTGGCGATGGTCGCGAGATAGGCACTGGCGAGCACCGTGCGTCCAACGAAGCGGGGGAGAAAGCGCGTCGTGGCTTCGGCAAGACAGGCGCCCGTTGCGATACCCAGGTGTGCCGCGTTGTGCTGCAGCACAATGAGCATAATCGTGGACAGCGTGACGATCCATAGCAGCGCGTAGCCAAACTGCGAGCCCGCGGCCATATTGGAGGCCCAGTTGCCCGGGTCGATAAAGCCGACGGTCACGAGCAGCCCGGGGCCGATATGCCGCGCAATGTCTAGGCCTCCGTGACCACCGGTGCGGTGCGAGCCAAAGTGTTGTTTGAGATGGTTGAGCATGGTGAGTTCCTGCGTGCCGTTTGTTTGACGCCGCAAAGGATACCCGTTTTATGCTAAAAAGTTAACCAAGACAAACAAAATTGTTGTATTTGAATAGGATGGTGAAGGGGGGGTACCGAAATGTCTTGATCTGTAACAACTAGGGATGGAAATTGGGTCTAGGTGTTACAGATCAAGACAAGAAGAAATGGTCCTATGGAAAATCTCGATCTGTAACAGTTAGCTGCAAAAACTGGCCCTTCGTGTTACAGATTGAGACATTCGGAACCGTCTCTCGAAAACATCTCAATCTGTAACAGTTAGTCGTCGAAATCGGCTCCTCCTGTTACAGATTGAGATGTTTGAAGCGGTGAGCTTACAGGCCGAACTTGGGGCCCTTGTTGCCGTCCTTGAGGTCGGCGGTGTCCACTCGGAGGGCGTGCGTTACGCGATTGTTTCGAAACGGGCGGGAAACACAACGGGCTGGCGATGCTCCTAGTATGCCTAGTCAACTGACTGTCTAATATCTAGGGGAGGATCGCGATGCAGGCAGATTCCGCTCAGCAGCAGGGCCTTTATCGCCCCGAATTCGACCACGATGCATGCGGCATCGGCGCGCTTGCCGATATCAACGGCGAGCGCCATCACCAGATTCTGGACGACGCGCTGTCCATTCTGGTCAACTTGGAGCACCGCGGCGGCACCGGACTCGAGAAGAACACCGGCGACGGCGCCGGCATCCTGTTCCAGGTTCCGCATCACTTTTTCCGCAAAGAGGCTCAAAAGTGTGGCCAGATTCTGCCGGTAGAGGGCGACTATGGCGTGGCCATGCTGTTCTTCCCGCAGGACGACAAGGGCGTAGAGGACGCCCGTCGCGTGTTTGAGGAGGGCTGCGCCGAGGCCGGCGTGCCGCTGCTCTTTTGGCGCGAGGTGCCCGTCGACCCGCACGACCTGGGCGAGACGGCCCGCGCCTGCATGCCCACCATCCTGCAGGCCTTCCTGGGCCGCCCCGACGACACGCCCGCCGGTGACGCCTTCGAGCGCCGCCTGTACGTGTGCCGCCGCACCATCGAGAAGAAGGCCGACGCCGAGTTCGCCCTGCGCGACAAGATCTTCTACGTCTGCTCCATGAGCTCGCGCACCATCGTGTACAAGGGCATGCTCGTCGCCACGCAGATGCGCCGCTTCTTCATCGACCTCAACGACGCCGCCGTCAAGACGGCCGTGGCGCTCGTCCACTCGCGCTACTCCACCAACACCACGCCCAGCTGGGAACGCGCGCACCCCAACCGTTTTATCATCCATAACGGCGAGATCAACACCCTCAAGGGCAACGTCAACTGGATCCGCGCCCGCGAGCCCAACCTGTACAGCCCCGTGCTGCAGCATGATCTTGAGCGCGTGATGCCCATCATCAACCGCGAGGGCTCCGATTCCGCGATTCTGGACAACGTGCTTGAGTTCCTGGTCATGAACGGTCGCCCGCTCACGCGTGCCGCGTCCATGTTGCTGCCCGAGCCGTGGGACCACAACGACAGCCTGAGCGAGGAGCGCCGCGCCTACGACGCCTACCAGTCCATGCTCATGGAGCCGTGGGACGGTCCTGCCGCCATCGCCTTTACCGACGGCCGTACCCTGGGTGCCGCTCTCGACCGTAACGGCCTGCGCCCGGCTCGCTACTACGTGACGCGCGACGGCCGCTTTATGCTGGCGAGCGAGGTGGGCACCATCGAGGTGAGCCCCGAGAACATCCTGACGAGCGGCTGTCTGGGGCCGGGCCAGATGCTCGAGGTCGACTTTGCCCGCGGACGCGTTATCTACAACGAAGAGCTGCGCGCCCGTTACGCCAAGGAAAAGCCCTACCGCGACTGGATTGCCGAGGAGACGCTGACGGTCGAGGCGCTCGATAGGCCCGCCGCGGCAACGCCCGCCGAGGACGCCGAGGTGCCCGCCGCCGTGCGCATGGCTAAGCTCGGGTATCACTGGGATGATGTTGACGAGGTCGTGCGTCCCATGGCCCAGCAGGGCAAGGCGCCGCTCGCCTCGATGGGCATCGATGCGCCGCTGGCCTGCCTGTCCAAGAAGACGCGTTCGTTCTTCGACTACTTCTATCAGCTGTTCGCCCAGGTCACGAATCCGCCGATCGATGCCCTGCGCGAGCACATGGTGACTTCGACCACGCTCTACCTGGGCAATCACGGCAACCTGCTCGAGGACTCCCGTACGGCCTGCCAGCTGGTTCGCTTGGAGCGCCCATTGCTCAACGAGGAGGAGTTTGACCGCATCTGCGCCATCGACCGCGTGGGCTTTAAGACCCGCCGTTTCCGTGCCGTGTACCGCCGTGATGCCGGCGAGGGCGCACTGCAGGCTGCGCTCAAGCAGCTTGCAGAGGACGTTGAGGCTGCGGTCCGCGACGGCGTGAACATCGTGGTGCTGAGCGATCGCGCCGCTGCGGGCGAGGTGCCCGTGCCCTCGCTGCTCGCCGTGGGCTGCGTGCACAACCATCTGATCCGCGCCGGCGTGCGTACCTTTGCCGACATCGTGGTAGAGTGCGGCGACGCCGTGTCCCCGCACGACTTTGCGGCACTGGTGGGCTACTCTGCGAGCGGCATCTATCCGTACAACGCACATGCGTGCATCCGCGATCTGGCGGCACGCGGCGACCTGGACGTGACGGCCGAGCAGGGCATCGCCAACTACAATAAGGCTGCGACCGCCGGCATCGTCTCCATCATGTCCAAGATGGGCATCTCCACGGTGCAGAGCTACCATTCGGCGCAGATCTTCGAGGCCGTGGGCTTTACGCCGGAGTTCGTCAACGCGTACTTCGCCGGCACGGTGAGCCGTGTGGGCGGTATGGGTGTCGAGGACGTTGAGCGCGAGCAAAACGAGCGCTACGACGCCGCGCTCGCTATCCTTAAGAGCCCGGCTCCCGATCAGCTGCCCACGCTGGGTCTGACCAAGTGGCGCCCGCTCGGCGGCGAGGATCACCTCATCGATCCGCAAACTGTCTACCTGCTGCAGACCGCCTGCCGTGAGGACAGCTACGACACCTTTAAGGAGTACAGCGCCCGCCTGCACCGCACCGGCCGTGCCGTGCGCCTGCGCGACCTGCTGGACTTTGATGCCAGCGGCCGCACTCCGGTGGCACTCGACGAGGTCGAGTCCGCACTCAACATCGTCCGCCGCTTTAACACCGGCGCCATGTCATATGGCTCCATCAGCAAAGAGGCACACGAGTGCATGGCCATCGCCATGAACCGCCTGCACGGCCGTTCCAACTCCGGCGAGGGCGGCGAGGATCCGCGTCGCGAGACCCCGCTGGCTAACGGAGACTCCAAGAACTCCGCCATCAAGCAGGTAGCAAGTGCGCGCTTTGGCGTGACGAGCCGCTATCTGTGCAGCGCCTTCGAGATTCAGATCAAGATGGCCCAGGGCGCCAAGCCCGGCGAGGGTGGCCACCTGCCCGGCAAGAAGGTCTACCCCTGGATCGCCGAGGTCCGTCAGTCTACGCCCGGCATCGGCCTGATCTCGCCTCCGCCGCACCACGACATCTACTCTATCGAGGACCTGGCAGAGCTGATCTTTGACCTTAAGAACGCCAACCCCGGCGCGCGCGTGTCGGTCAAGCTGGTCAGCGAGGCTGGCGTCGGCACCATCGCCACCGGTGTGGCCAAGGGTGCTGCCGACAAGATCTTGATCAGCGGCCACAATGGCGGCTCGGGTGCCGCTGCGCGCGACTCTATCTGGCATGCGGGTCTGCCGTTGGAGCTTGGCCTCGCCGAGGCTCAGCAGACGCTGCTGCAAAACGGCCTGCGCTCGCGCGTGGTGCTCGAAGCCGACGGCAAGCTCATGGACGGCACCGACGTCGCCGTCGCCTGTCTGCTGGGTGCCGAGGAGTTTGGCTTTGCGACCATGCCGCTCATCTCCATGGGTTGCCTCATGCAGCGCGACTGCCAGCAGGACACCTGCCCGGCCGGCATCGCTACGCAAAACTGCCGCCTGCGTCGCGGCTTCCGCGGCAAGCCCGAGCACGTTGAGCACTTTATGCTCTTTGTTGCCGAGCAGCTGCGCGAGGTCATGGCGAGCCTGGGCTTCCGCACCGTCGACGAGATGGTCGGTCATCCCGAGTGCTTACGCCAGATCGAGGTCCCGGGCAACCGCAAAGCAAACCTGCTCGATCTGTCGCCCGTGCTGGCGAGCGCGACCTGCGAGTTCGGTGCGCATATTCCGGGCGCCGACGGTCGCCACTTCCTGCCGCAGATGGCCGCGGACAGCGAGCTCGACAAGACGCTCGACTCCACGTTGTTTGTGCCCTATACGGCCGATGCCCGTGCGCACCTGCGTCCGATTCGCTTCCGCGCCGATATCGCCAACGTCAACCGCTGCGTCGGCACCATCTTGGGCAACGCGGTGACTAAGGCGCATCCCGAGGGTCTGCCCGCCGGCTCCATCACCATCGATTGCGATGGCTCGGCCGGTCAGAGCTTTGGCGCCTTCCTGCCGCGCGGCATTACGCTCAACGTGTGCGGCGACGCCAACGACTACTTTGGCAAGGGCCTTTCGGGCGGCGAGGTGTCGGTGCGCCCCAACCCGCATGCGACCTACAAGTTCGACGAGAACATCATCGTGGGCAACGTTGCGTTCTTTGGCGCCACGAGCGGCCGTGGCTTCATTAACGGTCTTGCCGGCCAGCGTTTTGCCGTGCGCAACTCCGGTGCCACCGTGGTGGTCGAAGGCTGCGGCAACCATGGCTGCGAGTATATGACGGGCGGTCTGGCGCTCATCCTGGGCGAGGTCGGGCAGAATTTTGCCGCCGGCATGACAGGCGGCGTGGCCTATGTCTTTGACCAGTACGGCACGCTCGATGCCCGTGTGAACCACGAGAGCGTTGAGCTCAAGGCCCCGACGGCCGGCGAGCTGGTGCAGATTCGCGAGCTCATCCAAGAGCACGTGGACGCGACGCAGAGCCCGCGCGGCATTAAGCTGCTCTACAGCTTTGAGACGATGAGCAAGCACTTTGTGAAGGTCATTCCGACCGAGTACGAGCGCGTGCTGGCGATTGTCGCTGCGGCCGAGGCTGTGGGCAAGACGCATGCGCAGGCTGAGGAGCTGGCGTTTGACATCGTGACCGGTCGCGCGAGTGCCGCGGATGTCGCTCGCTTTGATGCCGCGGGCGGTGCGTCCGTGGCTGCCAGCTCTGTTGCTTCGACCAAGAAGGAGGCGTAAGTGCCATGGGTAAGCCCGGTGCTTTTCTTGATATCGATCGCGTGACCCACGAGCTTCGCCCCGTGGAGGAGCGCAGCCATGATTTTGATCCGCTGTACGTGGAGCTCGATGACGACGCACGTCGCGCCCAGGCGAGCCGCTGCATGATGTGCGGTGTGGCGTTTTGCCAGATGGGCGCGAGTTTTGGCAAGGCACGCCCGAGCGGCTGCCCGCTGCACAACCTGATTCCCGAGTGGAATGAGCTGGTGTACCGCGGCCGTTGGGACGAGGCTGCCGAGCGTCTGTCGCTCACCTCGCCCATGCCCGAGTTCACGAGTCGCGTGTGCCCGGCGCTGTGCGAGGCCGCGTGCAACCTGGGTTCGGTCGATGGCCAGCCTACGACGATCCATGACAACGAGCGTGCGATCAGCGACCATGAGTGGGCACATGGCGGTCCGCGTCGCTTTGAGCCGGCAGGGGAGGGCGCACCCACGGTTGCCGTGGTGGGCTCCGGTCCTGCTGGTCTGGTGGCTGCATGGGAGCTTGCGCGTCGTGGCGCCCGCGTGACGGTGTTTGAGCGCGACGACCGCCCGGGCGGTCTGCTCATGTACGGCATTCCCAACATGAAGCTCGAGAAGTCCGTGGTCGAGCGTCGCGTGGCGCTCATGCGCGAGCTGGGCATTGTGTTTGAGCTGAGCGCCGATGTGACGGATCCTGCGGTGGCGGCCAAGCTCGATGGCTTTGACGCCGTTGTGGTGGCTGCTGGTGCCCGTGCCCCGCGCGGGCTTTCGGCTACGAATGTGGATGCCCCGGGCGTGGTGTATGCCGTGGACTACCTGACGGCTTCGACCGTCTCGGTGCTCGATGGCGGCGAGCCCGCGGTGAACGCGCGCGGCCTAGATGTTGTGGTCATTGGCGGTGGCGATACCGGCAACGACTGCGTAGGTACCGCGGTGCGCCAGGGTGCACGCAGCGTGCGTCAGTTTGAGTTCTTGCCGGCTGCGCCCGATAAGCGCGCGGCGAGCAACCCCTGGCCGCAGTGGCCCAACGTTAAGAAGACCGGCTACGGCCAGCAGGAGGCTATCGCTGCGATGGGTGGCGAGATGCGTGCTTGGGGCGTGGATACGCTCGAGGTGCTGCTGGACAAGAAGGGCGCGGCCGCGGGCCTGCGCGTGGCCGATTTGGATTGGTCGGCCGGCAAGCCCGAACGCATTGCGGGCTCCGAGCATGAGGTGCCGGCGCAGCTGGTGCTCATCGCCTGCGGCTTTACGGGTCCCGAGCACGGTGTGTTCGAAGCTGTCGGCGTGCCTGTTGCCACCGTTGGTCGTCCGCTGCCGGTGATGGCTGCCGAGGGCTCGCACCTCGCGGCTCGCGCGGAGGGTGTCGCCGCGGATGCCGCGCCGGTGTATGTGGCGGGTGATGCCCGCAACGGCAGCTCGCTCGTGGTGAACGCCATGGCCGATGCCCTGGCCTGCGCAGCCGAAGTCGCCGAGGCGCTGGAGCTGTAAAGTAGTCATTTAAGAGTGTCCCCAATGACTAGTCATTTTTTGTCTAGTCGTTGGGGACACTCTTTGCGAGCGATTTGCTCGTTTGTCGACGTACGGGTGTTTATTTGTCGACTTCTTGGGCTGTGGTCACCTGTTGTTTCTGTGGTGGCTGTGGGTATCTGGCTCAAAAGGGCGGGTTGGCCGTCTATGTTTACCTGCGGTTTTGTTGCGGTGCGCATTTTCGGTCAAGCTTTTCGTCAAGTGTTTGGTCAGCATCTGGTTTGCAGCCGGAGGCCTATTTTGCCCGCGCTGGTCGTGGCCGACCACCCTCCTCGTAAGCTCAAATTGAGGTCTATCAGTTTGAGGAGGATGCCATGACTGACCACGCTTTAGACCGACCGCAGCTAGCCGAAGCCGTCGGCAACGATATTGCCGACATGGCCCATTTTTGGATGCTGCGGAAGTTCCAGTTTTTGGAGCCGGCGCGCGAACAGTTCGAGATCATTGTCGACCCGTGGCTCAGCTATTGCACCGAGCCTTCGCAAAACGAAATCATGGCCTACAACATGGCGTTTACCGATTGGCTGCTCTTCGAGCGCTCCTATCGCCATGGCAAGACGCTGCTCGAGCTGTATGTTGACGAGCCGCCGGCATCGCTTTTGCCTGCCTCGCTCAAGCGGCTCGAGCAGGTACGCGACACGCAGTATTTCTCGCGCTTTGGCATTTTGGACAAGGAACCTGCGAACGGCATGGTTGCGCTGAAGGATACGCGCACCGACCGTCGCTTTGATGTCTACGACCCGCATATCGTGCAAAAGGAGCATTGGAGCGACGGCGCGATTGCGGTGCGCCTCGCCTGCGTCGACGATGTCTGGCTGACGGCGGGACAACTCTATCTGTATGACATCGCACGCCTGAGTGACACGGCGGTCGATGGGCCTGGTGCGGTGCATCCGGAGGACCTGCAGGATGGCTTTGACACCTCGTGCATCAGTTTCTTCTTGCGTCTGGTCCGCGACATCATGGGCGCCCAGGGGCGCTACGTAAAGTCCCTCAACATCTACGAGCAGGAGTGGGAGTAAGGGATGGGCTGTCGCAGCGCCGCCGCGTGTCTATTTGTCTCGATCTTTAACGTTTAGGGACAAAAAACCGGTCTACCTGTTACAGATCGAGACGAATGCTTGGGCGCTGCTGATTTGTCTAAATCTGTAACGTTTAGGGCCCTGGAGAACGTTTAACTGTTACAGATCGAGACGTTTGGCACCTGGTTGGGGGAATGTCTCAATCTGTAACATCTACAGGCCAAAACTCGACCTACCTGTTACAAATTGAGACAAAGGTTGGACGCGGTGTCGAAAGATCTCGATCTGTAACATCTAGCGGCCAAAAAACGGTCTTCCTGTTACAGATCAAGACATTTGTCAGCGGAGGCAACGGTGACGATGGTCCATTTGTCTGACGTGGTGGTGATGAAAGTGTCTAATACCGTTTTTAAACACAAGCATACGACTCGCAACACGTTGGCGCGGAATAGGATGCTCGCCAGACTCACGGAGGCGGCTGAACAAGGCGTGCTGCTTGTAACGCACGACAATGCCGAGCTCATGTGGCTGCGGCGCCATGTGGGCACAGACGATATTGCGGAGCCCGAATCGCATCTATTCTGTTTTCAGCATGAATGGGATGCGTTGACGCCGTCGGAGCGGGCTCGGTGGACCATCAAGGGGCTTGCGGAGTTTCATCCCGATTGGGCGTTTTGGGGTTATGACGCGGCACTTTTGTGGGGTCTGGAGGTGCCGAATGATCTGCTCGGGCCGCGTTACTTGGTCAAAACGGGATGTTCGGTGACATTGAGTATGGGGTGTAGGCTGCTGCGTCCGCAGACGGCGGGTGTGCTTGAGCAAGTCGATGGCGTGCGGGTGACGCCGTTTTGGCGCACGGTGGAGGATTGTCTGCTGCGTGCGCCGTTTTCGTATGGTCTGGCAATCGCCGATTCTGCATTGCGGGCGAAAGGTGTATCACGTGGGGATTTGTGCGAGCGCCTCCGCGCCGATTGCGAGGGCAGGCGTGGGTATCGCAGGGCGCAGGTGATTGCATCGCATGCGGACGGGCTGTCCGAAAACGGCGGCGAGTCGCGCTTCCGGGCGTTCTTCATCGCGTACGGCTTTCCGGTGCCGCAGTTGCAGGTGGAGTTTCATGATCCGCTCGATCCGACTCGTGTGTTTCGCGTCGACTATTTCTGGAAGCTCGAGGATGGAACGTGCGTGATCGGCGAGCTCGACGGAAAGGGAAAGTATACCCTGCAGGATGGTAGGGATCGGGAGTCGGTCGATCCATTCGTGGCAGAGCGTCAGCGGGAATCTCATCTGACAATGCTCGGGCACAAGGTGCTTCGGTTTACATTTGATGAACTCAAGAACCCGGGAAAGCTGGCTGAAAAGATGAGACTGGCGGGAATTCCACAGCGGGCCGATCTGGCTGAGGAATGGAGACGCCAGTGGTATGGGTGCTAAGGGGTGCAACTGACGCGAATGTGGTTGTTCCTGCCGAGTTTGTCTCGATCTGTAACAACAAGGGACCGTTTGGCCTCGTAACTGTTACAGATTGAGACGGAAGGTTGGCGGCTGCCGAAAGATCTCGATCTGTAACATCAAGGGGCCCAATAACCCTGTACCTGTTACAGATCGAGACATTCCCCTGATGTTGCTGGGGTGGGGCTGCAACGTATTCCGTCCCCCCCACATCCCCTCTTCCCTCCGTTAACCGATATGTCCGCAGCAATCCTGCTGCACTGGGTGATAATGGACAAATGTTCAAGTTAATCGTGAGGGAGGAGCTCGATATGGCGTCTGCCGATCGT
>UQUG01000061.1 GCA_900544205.1 uncultured Collinsella sp. | reverse complement strand
AACCTTGACTCTACAATCGTTGTAGGGTTTTCACTACACTGGTAGCTAAACGAACCAAGCCAGAAAGCCCCGCCCATGGAACACGACCTCACTCGCGGCAATGTCCTCAAGACCATCGCTGTCTTTGCCCTGCCTTATATGCTCTCGTACTTTTTGCAGATGCTCTACGGCATGGCCGACCTGTACATGATGGGGCAGTTTAGCGGCGCCGCCGGCATCACCGCCGTGGGCAATGGCGCGCAGACGCTCTATATCATTACCGTGACGCTTGTGGGCCTGGCCATGGGAACGACGGTCATCGTCGGCCACGCCGTGGGCTCGCGCCGCTTCGACCGCGCCGAGACCGCCATCGGCAATACCATCACGCTGTTTATGGGCGTCTCGGTAGTACTGGCCGTCATCTTGTTTGCACTTTGCCCGCAGGTTGTGGCGCTCATTGGCACGCCGCCCGAGGCGGTCGAAGGCACCGCCGCCTACCTGCGTATCTGCTTTGTCGGCATTCCGTTTATCGCCGCATACAACATTCTCTCGGCCATCTTTCGCGGGCTGGGCGATTCGCGCTCGCCTATGTACGTGATTGGCGTGGCATGCATCATCAACATCGCGCTCGACTTTCTATTTATCGGCCACATGGGGCTCGGCCCCGTGGGCGCGGCGCTCGGCACAGTGACCGCCCAGACGGCCAGCGTTGCCCTCGCGCTCGTGTGGCTCAAGAGCCGCCGCACGAACATCCACGTTAAGCGCAGCGACCTGCGCCCCCAGCCCGAGGTGCTCGGCAGCATTCTTAAGATCGGCGTGCCTGTGGCTGTACAGGACGGCTGCATCCAGGTGGCGTTTATGTTTATCACCGTCATCGCCAACCATCGCGGCCTGGTCGATGCCGCTGCCGTAGGCCTGGTCGAGAAGATGATCAGCTTTTTGTTCATTGTGCCGAGTTCCATGGGTGCCACCGTCAGCGCGCTCACGGCGCAAAACGCCGGCGCGGGCAAGGGCGATCGTGCACGTCAGGTGCTCAAAGATGCCATGACAATCTCGGTAGTGTATGGCTGCCTGATCACGGCGCTGATGTGGCTGGTGGCGCCGGCGTTTATCGGCTTTTTTGCCAAGGACGCCGCGGTGGTCGCCGCCGGCACCGGCTATATGCGCAGCTACATTTTCGACGCGATTTTTGCCGGCATCCACATTTGCTTTAGCGGCTTTTTCGCTGCATACGGCAAGAGCTACATCGGCTTTGCGCACAACGTGCTGGCCGTGGCGCTCATTCGCGTGCCGGGCGCGTGGCTGCTGTCGAACGCCTATTCCGACACGCTGTTTCCCATGGGCATCGCTTCGCCGTGCGGATCGATTTTGTCGGCAGTCATCTGTGTTGTCGCGTTTACCGTGCTCAACCGCCGCGGAGCTTTTGACAAGTTGGTGGCGTAGCGGGGCGACGCGAAATCGCCCTCATCGACGACATCATCAGCGACGATCCCGCGACCTATGTGACGCAGATCACGGTGCCGGTTGCCCCGGCAAAGTAAGAACCGCCCGGAAAGCATCGTGCTTCCGGGCGGTTCTTCAATTTGACTATTGATGCCTTAAGCCTGGGGCACCTGACCAGTCGCCAGGATCTGCTCGAGCGCATCCTCGTCCAGCACGGGTACACCCAGCTGCTCGGCCTTGGTGAGCTTGGAGCCCGCCTTGGGGCCAGCGACCAGATAGCTCGTCTTCTTCGACACGCTGCCCGAAACCTTGGCGCCGAGTACCTTGAGCGCCGCGCCCGCCTCGTCGCGCGTGCGGTTGACGAGCGTGCCGGTGAGCACGAAGGTCAGGCCCGCAAGTGGCTGTGCGTCGGCGAGCTCGCCTGCCACGCCAGCGTCGGCTGCGGCTTGCGCGTGCGCGGCGCTCAAATCGACCTCGAGCGACAGGCCCGCCTGGCGCAGGCGCTCCAGCACGGCAAGGTTCTCGGGCACGGCCAGGAACTGCTTGACGCTCGCCGCAATCTTAGGACCGATGCCCTCGCACTCGGCGATATCCTCTTCACTCGCCAAGACGAGCTTGTCAATCGACAGGAATCGCTCGGCGATGACCTCACCCACGCTCTTGCCCACGTGGCGGATACCCAGGGCAAACAGCACGCGACCGAGCGGCTGGCTCTTGGACTTGTTGAGCTCGGCGATGATTTTCTCGGCCGTCTTGAGGCCTACCGGAATGGGGTCACCCTTCTTGACGCCCTTTTTGCTGTTGGGGCTGGCATAGGTGCGCCCCGTGTCCAGTCCGGCGATGTCGTCGACCGTGAGCTGGTAGAAGTCCGCGACATCGTGGATAAGGCCGGCGGCGATCATCTTGTCGACGATCTCGTCGCCCAGGCCGTCGACGTCCATGCAGCCGCGGCTCACCCAGTGGAGCAAGCGCTCCTTGAGCTGCGCGGGACAGTCGATAGAAACGCAACGGTAAGCGACTTCGCCATCCTCGTGAACCACGGGGCTGCCGCACACGGGGCAGACCTCGGGCATGTGCCAGTCGACCGAATCGGCCGGGCGCTTGTCGAGCACCGGGCCCACAACCTCGGGGATTACGTCGCCTGCCTTATGCACGATGATGGTGTCGCCCTCGCGCACGTTTTTGCGACGGATCTCGTCGATGTTGTGTAGCGTGGCGCGCGCGATGGTGGAGCCGGCGACCGTCACCGGGTCGAACTCGGCGACCGGCGTGAGCACACCGGTGCGGCCCACCTGGATGCGAATTTCGCGCAGGACGGTCTGCTTTTCCTCGGGCGGGAACTTAAAGGCAATGGCCCAGCGCGGCGCGCGGGCGGTAAAGCCCAGGTCGAGCTGCTGCTGAAAGCTATCGACCTTTACGACCACGCCGTCGATGTCGTAATCGAGGTCACCGCGGTGCTCGAGCGCCTGGGCGCAGAACTCGTGGACCTCGGCCGGCGTGGCGCAACGTGCCACGTTGGGGTTGACGCTAAAGCCGGCACTGCGCAGCCAATCGAGGAACTCGCGCTGGCTGTGGACGTGCAGCGGGTCGGTATCGGCGATGGCATAGATAAAGGTGGCCAGGTCGCGGCGCGCCGTGACCTTGGGATCCTTTTGGCGCAGGCTACCGGCGGCGGCGTTGCGCGGGTTGGCGAAGGGGTCGCGGCCCTCGGCATCGGCCTCGTCGTTCAGGCGCACAAAGCTGCCCTTAGGCATGTAGACCTCGCCGCGCACCTCAATGGTGCGCTCGCGGTCGGCGCCCATGTGGACAAGCGCCGGCTCGGACAGGTGCATGGGCACATCCTTGATGGTGCGCACGTTGAGCGACACATCCTCGCCCGTGGTGCCATCGCCACGTGTGGCCGCACGTACGAAGGTGCCGTTTTGGTAGGTAAGGGCCACGCCCAGGCCGTCAATCTTTAGCTCGCAGGTATAGGTAACGCTGCCGGCACCGAGCGCATCCTCGGTGCGCTGGAGCCACGCGTCGAGCTCGTCCAGATCCATGGCATCGTCCATGGAATACATGCGCGCCATGTGCGTGACCGGCATAAACTGCTCGCTCACGTAGCCGCCCACGCGTTGGGTGTAGCTGTCGGGCGTTACCAGATCGGGGTAGGTCGCCTCAATTTCCTGCAGCTCAACGAGCATTTTGTCAAAGGCGGCGTCCGTGATCTCGGGCGCATCGAGCATGTAGTAGCGATAGGCGTGGTAATCGAGCTCGTGGCGCAGCTCGGCCGCACGCGCTGCCGCCTGGGCACGGGCATCGTCCGGTGCGGTGGCTTCCGCGGTCGCGGGTGTTTCGGTATCGATGTCCACGCCGTCACCAAACAGGCTCGATTGCTCCATAGCGGCACTCCTTCGCTCGATTTCAAACGGATACAAGAGTACCACCGGTCGCAATGGGGCCGAATAGCGGTCTCAAACCGCACCGAATCGGCAGCCGCCAGACTGGGGTGGACAGTTAGTTCAGATACGTATAAATCCTAGAGCTGGATTAGACACGAACACCCCTGTTTCAACTAATTTGGGCTCCCTGAGACCATGTAAACGTCCCGCTCGCCCTCCCAAACACCCATTCAAACCCCATCCCAATCAAAAATTGCTCAAAACGCATCCCAAGCTGCCCCAGATTTATACGTATCTGAACTAACTGTCCAGACCATTACGAACCAGGCCTCTTGCCAGCCACAAGTGATCCGTTTTCCTCCGTCCCCAACGGATCAATAAGAAAAGAGGGGCTGTCCCGCGTTGATGGGACAGCCCCTCTGGCTTCGGCATGTGCGAAATGGCTCGTTAGTAGCCCTGACCCTGGCCCTGCTGGCCCAGCAGCTCCTCCAGGTACTGGCGCAGCTGCTCGTCGGTAATACCGCCGTTGCCGGTGTCGGTCGAACTGTCGTCCTGCTGCTGGTTCTGCAGCTCCTCATCGGAGCCCAGCTCGACGGTGACCTTCTTCTCTTCCTTGCCGCGCATGAGCGTGATCTCGACCTTCTCGCCCACCTCGTGGCTGCGCAGCGCGATGATCAGGCCATCGGCGCTCGTAATCTCGTCGTCGCCCAGCTTGGTAATGACATCGCCCTCCTGAATGCCGGCCTTGGCGGCAGGACCATCCTCAACGACGCTCGCCACATACGCGCCGCTATCGGTGCTCAGCTTGTTGGTGCGGGCGTTAAGCGCATTGACGCTCGAAAGCGTAGCTCCCATGTACGGATGCACCGGCGTCTTGCCGTCGATGATCTGGTCGGCAATGTTCTTGGCGTAATTGACCGGAATGGCAAAGCCAACACCCGAGCTGGAGCCCGAGTAGCTCTCGATGAGCGAGTTGATGCCCACCAGCTCACCGTTGTCGTTGACGAGCGCGCCACCGGAATTGCCCGGGTTGATGGCGGCATCGGTCTGGATCATGTTGGCGTAGATAGTGTTACCGCTGGTAGAGCTCATGGCCGTGGAGCGATACAGCGCCGACACAATGCCCGTGGAGACAGACTGCTCGTTGCCGAACGGCGAGCCGATCGCCATGACCCACTCGCCCACGTTGAGCTTGGAGGAATCACCGATCTCAATCGGCGTGAGCTTGGAGGCATCGGCATCCTTGAGCTTGATGACGGCCAGGTCGCTCGAGGCGTCGTTGCCCACGAACTCGGCCTCGTAGGTGGTGCCGTCGTCCATGGTCACCACGTACTGGTCGTAACCATCGACCACGTGGTTGTTGGTGAGGATGTGGCCCTCGGTATCGAGCACCACGCCCGAACCGACGCTGCCCGAACTATCCGACTCGTCGGCAGACTGCGAAAGCGAGCCATTCTGGCTGCCGCCCGAAGTGGCGGTAATGGAAACCACGGAGGGCAATGCCTTGGCAGAAACGGCCTCGGCCAGCGTGGTGTCCTCTGAGTCAATGGTGATCTTTTGCGTCGACGAACCCGAAGCACCCGCCGTCACGGCATTCTTTCCGCCACCGATATCGAGCGTGCCGCTCATAATGAGCGCAATGACCAGCAGGGCGCCGCAGGCACAGCCGGCGAGTGCCGTAATAAAGATCGGCAACTTTTTGGTCTTGGTTTTGACCACTGTGTGCTTGTTTACAACCTGCTGGCTGCCCAGCGGCTTTCCGGTCTGCGTGTCGTAAGCCTGCACGTAGGGAATGTTGCTACCGGCAGGCGTCGACTCCACCTGCACGCGCGGCTGCTGCTGGGTCTCGCCGGCGTTGCCCGCATCCTGGGGACGCTGGGAATCGTACTCGCTCATAGCTGCGATCCTTTCGTCAAATAACCAAAGGCCCGCCAAACATGTGGCGGGCCATCATTGTTCACGTTGAGTTGTACCCCAATATGCGGGCGAACGTGTATGAGAACGCAATCTTTTAGGAAGGCTTAAGTTCTGCTGCAAACTCGAAAGGGATCCACGCATGCGGCAAAACCACCACGAAGGTGCCTGTCCCCTTTGTGGTGGAAATCTAGTCCTTAAACAGATAACCCACGCCACGGACGGTGGTGATGTGCGCCGCGATCTGCGGGCCCACCTTGGAGCGGATGCGTCGAATGTGCACGTCGACGGTGCGCGTGCCGCCGCAGTACTCAAAGCCCCACACGCGGTGCAGCAGCACCTCGCGGCTGTAGGCACGGTTGGGATGCGTCGCCAAAAAGCTCAGCAGCGAGTACTCCATCAGCGTCAGGTCGATGGGCTCGTTATCGAGCGTCACCTGGTAGGTAGCCAGGTTAATCTCGAGGTTGTCGATGTTGAGCACATCGTCGGCGGCGACGGTCTCCTCCTCGCCCATCAGGCGCTGCGCACGAGCCTTAAGCTCGTTGGATGTCGCCGTGGGGCATACAAAGTCGGCATGCGCGTGATTGGGCAGGCGCAAGGTACCGAGCGCCTCGTCGTCGACGATCACCAACATGGGGACACCGCCGCGATCGTCAAGCCACTTGGCAATCTGATCGATGCGGTCGCTGCGGATGCCGTCGGAGTCGAGGATCAGCAGGTCAAAGTCGTGCGCCGCAGTCGGCGAATCGGGGGTTGCCAGGCTCACCTCGACACCCAGGGTGGTCGTCAAGCTGCGGGCAAACTCGTGGAAGCGCGTCGTGCGCGCCATGAACAGGGCACTCTTTTCGGACATATCGGCCTCCAAGGAAATGAGCTCAATCGTACTGGAACAAGCCAGCGCGATTAGGAGTTCGCCAGATAGTGCTTAATCTCCCACTCGGTGATCGTGGACTCAAACTTATGCCACTCGTCGCGCTTCTTTTTAAGGAAGAAACTGTGGATGTGCTCGCCGAGGGCATCCTTCATAAACTGCGAGTCCTCAAACACGTCGAGCGCCTCTTTGAGCGAGCGCGGCAGCGGCGTGTAGCCGGCCTCGAGCATCTGACGGTCGGTGAGCTTGAGCGTCTCGGCCGTGGCCTCGGGCGGGAGCTCCAGCTTGCGCTCGATGCCATCGAGACCAGCCGCCAGCGTGACGGCGTTGACCAGGTACGGATTGGCCATGGGGTCGGGGCTACGAAGCTCGATGCGCGTGGACAGCTGCTTGCCGGGCTTGTAGACCGGAATGCGGACCATACTCGCGCGGTTACGCAGGCCCCACGTGGCGTACTGCGGCACGGAGTCGCCGCCCGTGGTGATGCGCTTGTACGAGTTGACCGTGGGGTTGGTGATGGCGCTGATTTCGCGTGCGTGCGCCAAGATGCCGGCCATATAGTGCTTGGCGATATCGGAGAGATGGTACTTCTCGTCGTCCTCGCCCCAAAAGACGTTGTTGCCGTCGTGGTTGAACAGCGACTGATGCAAAAACATGGCGCTGCCGTCCTCGCCCGCCAACGGCTTGGGCATAAAGGAGGCGTGGCAACCGCTCTCGTAGGCCTGCTGCTTAATGATGAGTTTGGCCGTGGTGATGGCGTCGGACATGCTCAGGGCCTCGGCGTGGCGCAGGCTCATGCCGTGCTGCGAGCGACCGGCGGCGTGGAAGGTGTACTCCACGGGCACGGACATCTTCTCGAGCGTGAGGACCGTGTTGCGGCGCAGGTCGCGGGCGGCATCGCTCACCGAAAGATCGAAGTAGCCCACGTTGTCGAGCGGCTCGGGCGTGTGCTCGTCGGGGAAATAGTAATACTCCAGCTCGGCGCCCACGTTGAGCAGATAGCCAGCCTTCTCGGCCTTGCGGAACATGCGGCGCAGGGCATCGCGTGGATCGCCGGTAAAGGGCTTGCAATCGGGAGTGCACACGTCGCAGAACACGCGGGCGACGCCGTTGTGGCTCGGGCGCCACGGCAGGATCTGGAAGGTCGAAGCATCGGGAAACGCCAGCATGTCGGCTTCCTCGGGCGTGGCAAAGCCCTCGATGGCGGAGCCGTCAAAGCCAATACCCTCCTCAAAAGCTACCTCGAGGTCCTCGGGGCTAATGGCAAAGTTCTTGAGGCGGCCGAGAATGTCGACAAACCACAAACGCACAAAGTGGATGTCACGCTGCTCTACGGAGCGGAGTACGTAATCGATGTTCTGCTGGTTCATGTCGCTCCCCTTTCTTTCGGGCGGGTTTCGACTGGTCTATATCGCAGATACTATCGCAGAAAAATGTTTCCGCAGGGTTAAAGCGTATCAAGCGCTCAAAAAACGTGTGCGAACAGGCAGTTGCGAACGAGCGGCTAGCGTTCAGATTCGGAGACAATTTGTCTACAGGCTCGTTCCAGCGCAGGGAACTCCATCGTCACTGCATCCCAAACAACCGAGCGGTCGACATTGCCGTAATCATGCGCAAGATAATTTCTCATGCCGATAATTCCACGCCATTCAATTTCGGGATGAAGCCGCTGCGAGCGTTCCGACAATTTGCCCGCTTCTTCCGTCACCCTAAGCGCACACATCAAAAGGGAGTCCGCCAACGCCCTCGTCCGCACGTCATTCGCATGCAGAAACTGGTCCTCGGTGATATCAAAAGCCTTGATGCGCTCGTTCGTTTCGGAGATGGCCTCCAAAACCTCTTGGGCGCGAAGGCTGTCTGACTTACGCGCGATCATAAAGGATCACTCCTTCGCGCTCGATTACCGCGGCAAGTTCGTCATCAAGATGATCACTAGAGACGAGATCAACCTGCCTCCCGGTTTCTTTGCGCACCGCCTCGCCAAACGCCGACAGCGCAAAAAGACCAAAGCCCTGCTCGCGATCGACTTCGAGACGCAAGTCAATATCACTATCGGCATGCGCCTCGCCACGGGCATACGAACCAAAAAGAATCACGGTTTTGATGGCGGGAATCGAGCTGGCCGCCTCGCGGACGGCGGACTCAATCTGGGCAGTATCCAAAATGCCCGTCGCGGCGCTTTCGCTCGCAGAGCTTTTACCAAGTGAAGGAACAAACGGCAGAGAGCGCTCGCGCAGCATCTGCCTCATAAACATATTGACCGCAACAGACGAAGTCATGCCAAGCTCTTCGCACAGTTCGGCAAATGAGTCTTTAATTGACGAGTCCACTCGCACACTCAGCACAGACGCAGCCATGGATACCTCCTGTATGACATTGTCTATATATTATCACACAGGCTAGCGCGAGGTCGAAGCGCGGTGTTCGATGTGGCCGGGAATCTCGATGCGCTTGGGGGCGAGCTTTGCGGCCTCGCCCACGGTGGTGGTAACAACGTCGATGCGCTCGGAAAGGCGCTCGACTACGCGCTCGGCAATGGTGAGGGTGTCCTGCGCGGCCGTGGTCACGCCACCAAAGAGCACATGGTTCCAGGGGTAGTCGTCAAACGTCGCGATCTTGAGCCCCGCCGGCAGCGAGGGTCCCAGCTGCGCTAGCGCCTCGGTCAGACGCAGGAAAACCAAGCCGTTGACAGCAATGAGGCCGAGCTTTTTACCTGCATAGCCGCGGATGGTCTCGTCCAGGCGGCCGACGCCCGTGGCGCCCCCGTCGGCCAGGGTGACGACCTCGCCGGCAAGGCCGCGGTGCAAAAGCTCGTCGGTAAAGGCCTCGGCGCGCTTGCGACGCACGGGGCTGTCGTCGCTTGCCTCGGTGAGCAGGCACAGGCGCTCGCTGCCAGCGGCGGTCAAGGCGTCTACCAGGCCGGCGACCAGCTCACGGTTGTTAGATGTCACCAGATCGACACCGCCGTCGGCAACGTCGCGGTCGAGCAGCACAACGGGCAGGCGCCCCGCGGCCGCGGCGATCGCCTTGTCGTTGCCTCCGCAGGTGTTGACGACCAGGCCGTCCACGTCAGCATCGATAAGTCTGGCGAGCGACTCGGCCTCCTTAGCGGGGTCGTTGCCGCTAATGGCCGTCATGAGCGAGCAGCCGCGCGCGGCGGCGCTGGCGGAAAGTCCTTCAAGCATGGCGCTCGAGAACGGGTTGGCGATGTCGGCCAGGATCACACCGATGAGGTTGGTGCGCGAGCTGCGCAGATTGCGCGCGGCAGCACGTGGGCGATAGCCGGTGCGCTCGATAACCGCCGCGATGCGAGCGCGGGTTTCCTCGGTCATCTGCCCGGGGCGGTTGTTGAGATAGCGCGAGACCGTGGCCGGGCTCACGCCCGCCTCGGCGGCAATGTCCTTGATTCTCATCTGCGCCATGGCGCACCCCGTTTCCCCATTGTCGGCAGCCTGAGCCATTTTAGGCATTTTTTTAAAAATCTCGCTTGCAAAACGCTGTAGGTGAGCAGCGTCGTTTTTTGCGTCTCGAGCAGATGCGATGATGGGCTAGATAGACGAGTCTTTAGGCAGCTCAAAATAGTCGGGATGCAAGGCGATAACCGGGCCCTGCTCCTCGGGCATCAGGTGCAAGTGCGTCTCTGCCAGATAACTCGCCGCATCGGTATCGCCCCTCTTAATGGCCTCGAGAATCCGGCGATGCTGCCGACGAATCGGTTCCCAATCCAGATCCTGCGACACCATACGCAACCAGTTGTATCGCTCAAAATGCGTGTTGATGCTCTTCATCCAATCCCACAACATGTGACGACCGGCAATCTCAAAACACGTCTCATGGAACAGGTTGTCCAGGTCAAAGAAACGACGCGTTTCGCTATGGTCGAGCGACTCGGACTCGGCAAGAATCTGCTCAAGCCGCTGCTTTTGCTCGGGCGAGGCGGCCGAACAGCATTTAATAAGCACGCTTCTCTCGAGCTTCTCGCGCAAAAAGCAGGCGTTTTCGGCGCGTTCCATGCTGATCTTAGAGACGTAGGTGCCGCTTTTGGGACGCGTTTCCACCAGCTCCTGCTCACGCAGGCGCACAAAGGATTCGCGAATGGGCGTGCGCCCGATTCCCGTCTCCTTTTCCAGACCAATCGCCGAAAGGCGCGTGCCGGGCTTGAGCTCGGCATAGATAATCTTGGAGCGCAATGCGTTGTACGCCTGATCTTGCAAGCTCTGATAATGCTGGTGTTGTTCCATAAAGCCCTCG
The DNA here is from genome assembly GCA_900544205.1 of uncultured Collinsella sp. Classification (GTDB taxonomy): domain Bacteria; phylum Actinomycetota; class Coriobacteriia; order Coriobacteriales; family Coriobacteriaceae; genus Collinsella. Next base: position 312 of record UQUG01000061.1, on the reverse strand, counting down.
GATGAAGCTCACGGTTTGTCGAATATCACCACGTAATACTATCGCATCGACACGCCCCAGCTCCCAATCAGTCTTTTTGGGACGGGGTTCTTTTGGCTACCCTGACCCGCAGATCGGCCCCCTTGCCACAAAAGTGGCCTATCTACTACGTTAACACGGATAGCCTCGACCATACCGAAAACCGTGAAAACAAAACCGCAGGTAGACAGCTTGTCGATTTTCGAAAAAGCCGACTATGGTTGACCCCTGCGGCTTAAACGTAGTAGATAGGCCCTTTTCGTGGCGCAGCACTACTGCACCCCAAATTGGCAC
>UQUG01000060.1 GCA_900544205.1 uncultured Collinsella sp. | reverse complement strand
ACGGGGCTATTTTGACTACTTGCATGCAAAGTAGTCAAAATAGCCCCGTCCCAAATTAGCTACCCTTACACCAAGCCAAGGCCCCGTTCTGGAGTGATTCGGAACGGGGCCTTGGTGGTTGGGGTCTATTGGGTTTTGTTCGCTAGTCTACCTTTTGTCCGCACGTGGGGCAGAACTGGGCTTCGGGCACAAGCGGGATTCCGCAGTGGCGGCAGAAGCGGGCGGGCTCGGCCGGAGTTGCCGGTGCCGCGGGCATTGCCGGTGCTGCGGGCGCTGCGGTGTTCTGCTGGGCGCGCTTCTGACGGCGACGCTGCTTGCGCTGAGGCTTGGGCACTGCGGCTGTCACACCGTTCGCGGTCTTTGCGCGCTTCTTGCGGATGCAAAGGATAACGATCGCGCCACCGATGATGAGGACGATCGCCACGCCACCGCCAATAACAAATGGCAGGTGAGTCTGGACAAAGTACAGCACATCCTCGGGCAGGGAATGGGGGATATTGGACTTATAGATGTTCACGTGGACCGTCGCAGGGTCGTTTTCATCATTATAGGTTTCCAAAATCCTACGATCACCGTCCATGAACCAAAGATCGGACCAATGAGAGCCAAACTCGCTCTTTGCTCCGGTTTTTGCATCAGCTAGGCATGCCGAGTCTTTGTCACCATCTGTGCTTACTCCGAGCAGGGCCTTACCGTCATGTGAGATGTCTTTGAGGTATCCGCCGCCGAAGGGGAAGGCGGTCGAGCTAATAATCTCTTCCTTTCCCAAATCATAGACGCCAACGTTTGCATCATTATCGTTTAGGTCGTAATAACCTTCAGCCTCTTCAAATAGCTCGTTTGACCCTCTTTTTATATAGATTGGGTAGAACTTGACTGATTCCGAGTAGAAATTATTAGGAGCATGCTCATCGTCATTGAGAAGAACGCTCATGTTTCCATCGCGGTCAGCTTTTATTAGTGCAATGTCGCTCTGAAGATAAATGTCGTCCGAGTTAGAACTGAGGGTAATGTTGTAGATATTCGAAGACCTATCATCCTTTTTTACGTTGACGGTCTTTAATTCTGTTGACCCTGTATCACAGTTGAAAACCCTAAGTGCAACGACGCCGTCCTCGGTATTGTCCTGTAAGGCATATAGGCGGCTCATGTCTTTTGAGTAACTGTACCACCAAGAGTCATCTTTATCTGGCTGGTATGTCTGGACCAGTTTGTCGGATTCAAGATCATAGATTTCGACCATTCTGGGATCGTCTTCATTGTCATAGTGCTCCACAGCAGCTCTATTGCCATCATCGGAGACGGTTACATTGGTGTAGGCATATTTGGCTGAAGTGATGGGATGGACTGTTTGGGTCTGGTTGTCTGGTGAGAATACGATCAAATTATTACCGTCTTCCCAGTAGAGCTGATCGCTATCGGTGAGATATGCGTAATCAAGGCATTCATCTGGTATATTGATGGGGCTCATGCTGCCATCATTGAAATTGATAAGGGATATTGTCTTTCGGTTGAAATCGTCATCGCAGTCGTACAGATAGCCAAACTTTGTATGGCCGTTCGTGCGGATATCCGAGTATTCACTACTTACCTTAAAGCTATACGACTTCTCAAGTTCGGGCGTTGGTACGCTACCGCCGGCTAATGCTGCAGGAGGGGCTGCGAGTGGAGACAGGGCCGCAATCAGGCCGATGGCGACTGCTGCGATCCTTCCGCTCTTTTGGATGCTCTTAAACATGGCAATCCTTTCCTCTGGATGCGAATGCGATACTGTCATGGTTAATCGGGATTCCGAAATCTTGTTGCGCAACATTCACCATCGGCAACATTTTTCGGCCAGCTGTGCCGTCCCCAAGAGATCATTCTGAGTTGCGGTGAAATAGGGACTGAATACGGGCTCTAGACGCCAAAACAGTCCCTATTCCACCGCAACTTCATGGGGATGTGTGACAATGCCCGTCGGAAAACATCTGCTGTCTTTGGGGGCTATCTACTATGCTGTACGAGTTTTGTGCCGAGAACTTTGAGCGAGTGCCGGCGGCCATCGAGGCCGGTGCGGGGCGCATCGAGCTGTGCGATAACCTTGCCGTCGGTGGTACCACGCCCTCGGCCGGCGTTATCAGCGCTACGACCAACTATGCCCACGAACACGATGCACGGGTGATGTGCATGATCCGTCCGCGTGGCGGCGACTTTCACTACAACCAGGATGAGCTGCGCATGATGGAGATGGACTTGGGCCTTGCCGTGAGTGCGGGCGTTGACGGCTTGGTCTTTGGCTGCTGCAAACCCTGCGCTGGCGGATGGGCGCTCGACGAACTTACGCTTGGCGCCCTCGTGATGGCTGCAGGCTGCGCGACCGAGGAATGTAAGCGTGAGTCCCTTGACATCACCTTCCACATGGCATTTGACCAGCTCTCGCCCGAGGCTCAGCTCGATGCGATTGATACACTTGCCGACTGCGGCGTTACGCGCATCCTCACGCATGGCGGCGCTGCCGGTACGTCGATCGAGGATAATTTCGATCACCTGGCTCGTTTAATCGAGTATGCGGGCGATCGTTTGACCATCCTTCCCGGCGGCGGCATCACTACGGCAAATCGCGACGCGGTCGCGGCGGCGCTAGGCGTCTCCGAGCTCCATGGCACCAAGATCGTGCCGCTGGAGGTATAACCCGTGGCGCTGGTATTTGACGTTCAGCAGGCGAGCGGTAAGCCCGACGATAATCGTCGCCCTGGCACCGCGTGCCCCTTTTGCGACACGGAGGGACTTGCCAACATCATCCAGCGCGATGGTGATTGCATCTGGCTCGAGAATAAGTTCAAGACCTTGCGGGCCACACGTCAGACCGTATTGATCGAGTCTGCCAATCACGACGCCGACCTGGTGACCTATGAACCGGATGAGCTGCATCATGTGATGCGGTTTGCCCTGGGCTGTTGGCAGCAGATGATCGATTCCCAACAGTACCGCAGTGTGCTCATGTACAAGAACAAAGGCCCGCTTTCGGGCGGCAGCCTCGTCCATCCACACATGCAGATTGTGGGCCTGGAGCGGGAGGACGGTTATGCAGCACTAGCCCCCGCCAACTTCGAAGGCATCGATGTTTGGCGACACGGGAGGGTTGCAGTCAACATCTCAACCGAGCCGATCATGGGGTTCTTTGAGGTCAACGTCTCGGCTCCACAGGGAATCGCCGCCAGCGACGACGCCCGCGACCAAGCCGAAGCGGACCTGTTTGCCGATGCAATTCAGGTGGCTCTGCGCTATATCCTGAACGAGCACCACGGCGGTCGCGCAGAGTCGTACAACTTGTTCTTCTATCACCTGGGCGGCCGGACCATTGCCAAGGCGCTGCCACGTTGGGTGGTTTCGCCCTACTTTGTGGGCTATCGTTTGGCCCAGGTCAATGCCGAGACAACGCTCGATGTCGATGCTGAGCGCCTACGCGCGCATCTGGAAACGCTCGTGTAGCAAGGCTAACGCCCGCGCAATGCGGACAGTCTAGCGTGCCATCGCGTCGCGCCCGGCCTTGACCCGCTTGCGCTGTTTGGCGCGTTCCTCGCCGGTTAGGCGCTCAAAGAGATGCCCGATAATCGAGGCCAGCACCTGCTGAAACAGCGTGCCACACATGACGGGGAACACGACTTCGCCCGGAAAGTACTGTGTGGCGATGACGGCGCCCGAAGAGATGTTACGCATGCCGCAGGTAAAGCACATGGTAGTCGTCTCGCTATACGGCAGATGCAGCGCACGGGCGACCAGAAAACCGACGACAAAGCCGCTGATGGCGAAGACCAAAATAAAGAGGGCGACTTCCAGGCGCACCGTGTTCATGTGCAGCACGTACTCGCTCATGGCGGTGGAGTTGGACGCGATGACCCCCATCATCATGAATTTGCAGGCGGGCGAGAGCACGGGGGAGAGCTTCTCGTGTCCCCATCCACGCGTGAGCTCGTTGATCACGATGCCGAGCACGGCGGGGATGGCGATCATAAAGGCCATGTCTTGCATCATGCTCGGCACATCGATCGAGACGGTGGCACCCAGCAAGAGCTTAAGCGTGAGCGGAATCGTCACAGGGGAGATAACCGAGGACGTCAGGATGATGGTGAGCGCGAGTGGGCCGTTGCCGCCGAACATGCTGATCCACATAAAAGCGGTGACGGCCACGGGCACGCTGTACTCGAGCACGATGCCGCAGACAAGGTTGGGGTTGGAGCCAAAGAAGAGTGACCCTATGGCATACGCCGCGATGGGAATAAGCACTGCCGAGACCAGCAGCGCCAGAATCAGGTGCAGCGGACGGTGGAACACCTCGGCTACCTGGTGAAAAGTGTTGCTGAGCGCGCCCTGAAACGTCATAAAGGCAAACAGGGCGGGAACGATAGGCTTGAGCACGCCGATCTGCTGGGGAAAGAGCACGCCGAGCGCCACGCAAATCGGAACGATGACCTGCATATGTCCCGCGAGAAACTTGCCCAGTCCAACCCATTGCTTCATATACTCTTGTGACTCCCTTTGCTCGTGAATCCGTTTTGAATGGATATGCTAGACGCTCGCATGCGTTCGTGCGTCAGAAACGCTCGATTATTTCGAGGCCATTACCGCCATCGTTTGCCGAAACCGCGGCGCACCGCGGCGTTTTGCGTCCGCGCTGCACGGTATAATAAATCCGTTCAACAGATCTGCCTGCCGAAGCGGGCATACACAGAGGACTCATCGCTATGAACCGTGAGAGGTATCGCGGCGACCTGCCCCTATCGGGGGTGGGTGCCTATGTCATCGCTTAAGACGACGCATCGCTGGGCGGTCGCTCAGCAAAACCCCGAGCTCGAAAAGGAGCTTTCGGCTGGTCTGGGCATTCCCGGGCTGGTGGCGCGCATTATGGTCGCGCACGGCATTGCCTCGATTGAGGAAGGACAGCTATTTTTGACGCCTTCGCTCGACCGTGATTGGGCCGATCCGCTCGTCATTCCGGGCATGTCGGTTGTTGCCGATCGTGTCGAGCGCGCCATTCGCAACCACGAACGCATCGCCGTCTTTGGTGATTTTGACGTTGACGGTATTACGTCGACCTGCCTGTTGACCGAGGCGCTGCGCACGTTTGGCGCCGATGTCACGCCGTTTATTCCGCATCGCTTTGATGAGGGCTACGGTCTTTCGCGCGCGGCGCTCGACCGCGTTAACGAGCTCGCTCGCCCCCAGCTGATCGTGACCGTCGATAACGGCATTGCCGCCAAGGAAGAGGTTTCCTACCTGGAGAGCCTGGGGATCGATTTGGTGGTCACGGACCATCACGAGCCCTCCGACCAGGTGCCGCAGGGTGTGCCCCTGACTGACCCCAAGCTCGAGGACGAGGGCCCCTCGCGCGAGCTTGCCGGTGCTGGTGTGGCGCTCAAGCTGGTGCAAGTCCTGGGTGAGCGCCTGGGCAAGCCGTCGTATTGGCGTTCGCTAATCGAGGTCGCGGCGCTGGGCACCGTGTCCGACATGATGCCGCTCACGCCCGAGAACCGCGCGCTGGTTGCCGAGGGCATCCAGCAGATGCGCGTAACCGCTCGCCCCGGCTATATCGCGCTTGCCGCGCTCGCCAAGGCCGACCTCTCTAGCATTACGGCCGATGGCCTGTCATTCTCGCTCATTCCCCGCTTAAACGCTGCCGGTCGCATGGCCGATCCCAAGCTGGCGCTCGACCTGCTGCTTGCCCGCGATCCCATCGAAGCAAGCGCACTGGCGGCTGAGCTCGAGGAAATCAACCGCCAGCGCCGTGAGATCGAGGCGGAGCTCACGCGCGATGCCATGGCAAAGGTCGAGGAGACCTATGACGGCGGACGCGCGATCGTCGTGGGCGGCGAAGGCTGGCACGAGGGCGTCAAGGGCATCGTGGCAAGCCGTCTGACCAACCGCTACCACGTGCCGGCGCTGCTGTTCTCGATCGAGGACGGTATCGCGCGCGGCTCTGGTCGCTCGGTGGGCAAAGTTAACCTGTTTGACGCCATCGAGCGCTGTTCCGACCTGATGATTCGTCGCGGCGGACATGCCGGTGCGGTGGGCGTGACCATCGAGGCATCCAAGCTCGATGAGTTCCGCCGTCGCCTTTCAGCCGTGTTGTCCGAGCTTCCCGCCGAGGACTTTGAGGACACCGACGAGGTTGCCGCCACGGTCGACCTTTCCGAATTGAATATCGAGACCATCGAGCAGATTTCCCGCCTTGAGCCGTTTGGCCAGGGTAATAAGGTGCCGCTGCTGGCTGCCGAGGGCGTGACGATGTGTGATCGCGCCGTGGTGGGTAAGACCGGCGAGCACATGCGCTTCGTGGCGACGGATGGCGCCGCGAGTGTGCCGGCCATCATGTTTCGTGTACCGCAGATCGACAAGCTTATCAATTGCGACAGCGCCGTCGACTTGGTGTTCGAGGCCGTTGCCGAGCATTGGCAGGGTCGTGTGAAGCCCAAGCTCATGGTCAAGGATGTTCTGGTCCGCGGTACCACGCTGCCCAGCGTCGACGATCCGGCATGCGAGCTTCGTCGTGGCGTGCAGCCGGCGGATTCCGGCCTGCGCCTGGAGTCGCGCAAGCGCGAGACGCTCGCCCAGCTTTCTTATACCGAGCTGACACGCTCGCTTATCCATAGCTTTATCGGCTCGAACCAGCCGCACCGCGCGCAGGTCGAGGCGCTCGATGCCCTGGCCGATCACCAGAGTGTCTTGGCGGTTATGGGAACGGGCCGCGGCAAGTCGCTCATCTTCCATGTGCATGCCGCGCGTGAGGCGGTGCTTCGCGGACGTGCGAGCATCTTTGTCTATCCGCTGCGTGCGCTTGTTGCCGACCAGGCCTATCACCTCTCGTCGACGATGGCATCGCTTGGCATTGGCGTTGGCGTGCTGACCGGCGAGACCGTGGAGGCCGCACGCGATGACGTGTTCGCCGGCCTAGCTTCGGGCCGCACCGGTATCGTGCTCACGACGCCCGAGTTCCTGTCTATCCACCGTGACCGTTTCGCGCGTTCGGGCCGCATCGGCTTTGTCGTTATCGATGAGGCACATCATGCCGGTCTTGCCAAGGGCGGCGACCGCAGCGCCTATCTCGACATGCCTGATATCCTCAAGGCCCTGGGCGACCCGGTCGTTCTGGCCGCGACTGCCACCGCAACGGCTCCGGTTGTGGCCGAGCTCGCCCGCGTGCTACCGATTACCCGCACGGTGGTCGACGAGACGGTGCGCGAGAACTTGCAGCTCGAGGATGACCGAGATCTTGCGAGCCGCGAGAACCGCCTGGTGTCAATCGTGGCGACGGGGGAGAAGACCGTCATCTACGTCAACTCGCGCGACCAGTCCGTGGCGCTTGCTAAGACGCTGCGCAAGCGGGTGCCCGATTGCGCGACCCGCATCGCGTTCTATAACGCGGGGCTTGCGCGCTCCGATCGTCGCCGTGTCGAGGAAGCGTTTCGTGACGGAAGCCTCAGTTGCATCGTTTCGACCTCTGCCTTCGGTGAGGGCGTGAACCTGCCCGATATCCGCCATGTCGTGCTCTACCACATGCCGTTTGGCGCCATCGAGTTCAACCAGATGAGCGGACGCGCCGGTCGCGACGGGCAACCTGCCGTGATTCACCTGCTCTATTCGTCGCGTGACGCTCGCATTAACGAGCGCCTGCTCGACTGCTACGCGCCCGAGCGCGACGAGCTCGTCACGCTCTATCGCGCGCTGCAGACTATGTGGCGCTCCAACCGCGGCAAGACCGGAGCCGACTCATTTAGTGCGAGCGATATCGACATCGCGCAGATGTGCCTTGCCATCGATGCCCGCACGCCGGTCGACGAGCGCTCGGTGGCAAGCGGTCTGGGAATCTTCGAAGAGCTTGGTTTCTGTCGCGTTTCGGGGTTTGACGACACCCGTCGCATCGCGATGGCAGAAAACCCCGGCCGTGTGCAATTGAGCAGGTCAATCCGCTATTTGGAGGGTCTGCGCTCGCGCATGGAGTTCTCGGCTTTCCGGAGCTGGGCGCTCGATTCGTGCGCTTCTGATATGCTAGCCAAAGTTAACCGCCCGATCGTACCGCGGGCCTAGGGGAAGGGGACCTCGATGGATGCCGCAGCCCGTACCGCCCATGATTCCACCCTCCAGCCGTTCTCGGAGATGGAGCACTATAAGCATGCCGATGAGCTGCCGCCCGAGATTATGGCGGACAGCTACGACAAGCTGGAGCGCCTGTGCCTCAAATATATGAATGAGGGCGACTTCTCCAAGGTGGAGCAGGCCTATTGCTTTGCTGCCGAGAAGCACTGCAACCAAAAGCGGCGCTCGGGTGAGATGTACATCAACCATCCCGTCGAGGTGGCCATCATTTTGGCCGACCTCAAGATGGACTGCGATGTGGTGTGCGCCGCGCTGCTGCACGATACCGTCGAGGATACCGAGACCTCGCTCGCCGATGTTTCCGGCCTGTTTGGCGATACGGTGGCCGAGCTCGTCGATGGCGTGACCAAGCTCACCAACATCGAAGTCGACAGCATGGACGAGAAGCAGGCGCTCACGCTGCGCAAGATGTTCCTCGCCATGTCCAAGGACATCCGCGTCATCATCGTTAAACTTGCCGATCGTCTGCACAACATGCGAACGCTGGCAGCCCTGCGCGAGGATCGTCGCCTGTTTAAGGCTCGCGAGACCATGGACGTGTACGCGCCTTTGGCCGACCGCCTGGGCATGAGCTCTATTAAGTGGGAGCTCGAGGACCTGTCCTTCTTCTACCTGGAGCCCGATGCCTACCAGCGCATCGCGCGTATGGTAGCTGAGTCGCGCGAGGTCCGCGAACGCTACCTTGCCGAGACCATCAAGACGCTTACCGATGAGCTCAACCGCATTGGTCTGGAGGACTTCCAGATCAACGGCCGCTCCAAGCACTATTGGTCCATCTACCAAAAGATGAAGCGCAAGGGCAAGGAGTTCTCCGAGATCTACGACCTGGTGGCGCTGCGCGTTATTACCCATTCGGTGCGCGATTGCTACTCCACGCTCGGTGCGGTGCATACGCTGTGGCACCCCATGCCTGGTCGCTTTAAAGACTATATCGCCATGCCTAAGGTCAATAACTACCAGTCGCTCCACACGACGGTCATCGGCCCTACGGCTCGTCCGCTCGAGATTCAGATTCGAACCTACGAGATGCATGAGCAGGCCGAGTACGGCATTGCCGCCCACTGGCTATATAAGAAGTCGGGCGGATCGTCTGCTTCCAAGACCAATGACGCTCAACGTTTGGACGACCAGATCAACTGGCTCAAGCATTCGCTCGATTGGGCGGCTTCCGACGAGATTACCGATGCCAAGGAATACCTGCACTCGCTGAAGGTCGATCTGTTCGATCAGGAGATCTTTGTCTTCACGCCCAAAGGCGAGGTCATGGCGCTTCGTGCCGGCTCCACGCCGCTCGACTTTGCCTATGCCGTTCACACCGAGGTGGGAAACCACTGCGTCGGCGCCAAAATCAACGGTGCGGTGGCTCCGCTCACGCACGAGATCAAGACGGGCGACCGCGTTGAAATCCTGACTAACAAGAGTTCCAAGCCGTCGCGCGATTGGCTCAAGATCGTTAAGACACCTTCCGCCAAGTCAAAGATCCGCCGCTATTTTGCCGCTGCGACCAAGGACGACGACGCTGCCGCCGGTCGCGATATGCTGGCCAAGGACCTGCGTAAGCGTGGCTATGGCATTTCTACGCCGCGTTCGACGCGTGCACTCAACGCCGTGGCGGAGCAGTTTAACTTCAAGCAGCTCGAGGACCTGTTTGCCGCCGTCGGCGCCGGCAAGGTTGCCCCGCGCGCTGTGGGCAATAAGGTCGAGCAAATCTTGGACCCCAAGCCCGAGGAACAGCTCACCAAGGCCGAGGCTATCGCCGAGGTCGTGAAGCAGCCCGCTCGCGGCTCCAACCGCAAGCCGCAAAAGCGCGGCAAGAGCGCCAGTAACGGCATTATCGTCAAGGGCGAGAGCAACAGCGGCCTGCTGGTCCGTCTGGCTCATTGCTGCAACCCCGTGACGGGTGACGACATCGTCGGCTTCATCACGCGCGGTCGTGGCGTTTCGGTGCATCGCGCCAACTGCCCCAACGTCAAGGGTCTTATGGAACATCCCGAGCGCATGATCGATGTGGAGTGGGACGGCGCTGCCGACACCCTCTTCCAGGTCGAGATCGTGGTCGAGTGCCTGGACCGCATGGGCCTGCTCAAGGATGTCACCATTGCCATTGGCGATGCGGGCGGCAATATCCTTTCTGCCGCCACATCGACCAACCGCGAGGGTATTGCAACCCTGCGCTTCATGGTCGAGATCTCGGACGCGAGCGGTCTGGATCCGCTGCTGGCTTCCATCAGCAGTGTCGATTCGGTCTACGACGCTCGCCGTCTTATGCCCGGCGAAGGCGGAGCTCAGCTCAAACGCCGTGTGTAGGTGCGAGAGCCTCTCAGCATCATAGATATTGGTTACGTTCGAGGCATCGTTTGGTGCCTCGAACGTATTTTAGAAGGAGGGTATGCGCATGGGCGATATGACTTTGGACCTGACACCCCGAGGTGCGGCTTCGATTGAGACACTCGTCAACGGCCCGATTCAGACCAACAGCTACGCCGTGATTTCGAATGACGAGTGCTTAATCGTCGATCCGGCGTGGGAGGGCGAGCGTCTTGTGGAGCATATCCGCACCGCGCATCCCGAGGTGCGCGTACTCGGCTCTGTCTGCACGCACGGTCATGCCGACCATGTTGGCGGGGTTGCCGGGGTTCGAGCTGTCGTTGGCGACAGCGCACTATATGAGTTGTGCGCTAAGGACGTGACGGTACCTCGCGCAAATATCGAGGAGCAGCGCGCCATGTGGGGTATCGAGACGCCCGATCCGGGTGAGCCGACGCGCTTGCTTGCCGAGGGCGATACAATCGAGGTGGGCGACGTCTGTCTGCAGGTGATCGAGACGCCGGGGCATACGCCGGGCGGCATCGTCCTGTTCGCCGCGACCGAGCAGGGGAACATCGCCTTTGTGGGCGACACGCTTTTCCCGGGCAGTCACGGTCGTACCGATCTTTCCGGCGGTGACGAGGCGGCGATTATGCGCTCGCTCTCCAAACTTGCCAAGACGCTTCCGCCCGATACCGTTTGCTTGACGGGCCATGGCGATTCGACCACGATGGCGCGCGAACTTATGCAGAACCCGTTTATGCAGATGTAGGCTCGAAGCCGTCTTTCGAACCACGAAGACCGCTCAATCGTCAAGCTATTTTCCCCAGTGGGTCGATTCTGTGGGGCAAACGGTCAAAATTTGTCCAATCGGGGTTGATTTCCGATCTCAGCCGAACACATTAGGCAAATAGGCCATTCCCGCAGC
>UQUG01000059.1 GCA_900544205.1 uncultured Collinsella sp. | reverse complement strand
GATAAACATATAAACAAACTCATCAAAGATGAGCACATATCACAAAGCAAATGACATTGTTTATCGTACGTTGAACCGTAACAACTGTCAAATAAATGGACCCGGTACGGCGACTAAAACGCGGTGAACGGCGGGTACGCAAAACGCATGCGTCTAGCATGTGTCTAAACTGCACATTCCCCACGTTCGGCATCAAGACGCGCCTTAACGGCATCGGCGGCGATGTGGTACGAAAAGCCCTTACCCATTAAAAACCGGACGAGCTTTTCGAATCCACGTGTCTCAGGTACGCGACGCTTCGCGAGCAAAGCCGATGCGCGAACCAAGTCGTCCTCCACGGCAAAAAACTCCTCGGGATAGCCGGGGATATCATCAAGTACGACATGGCGGCGCTTGAGCTCGGTCTCAATCTTGCGCTGTCCCCAGCCGCGTCGTTTGCGTTCCTCGATAAAGTACGAGCAAAAGCGGTTCTCATCTAAAAAGCGATACTCAGTGGCACGCTCAACGGCGAATTCAATCGCGTCCGCGCGAAAACCATAGCGAGACAACTTATCACGGACCTCACCGGTGGCATGATCGCGGCGCGACAGCATCTCAGTCACCATGGCAAGCGCGCATTTACGCTCAATGAGCTGCACTGCCTCGCGAAACTCAACCCAATCGCAGGGAAGATCGGGGCGATTTTTAAGGAACAGGCGCGCGACACGAACAGGAATCCAGATGGATCGTTCAAAACCGCCCTCGAGCTCACAGTCGATATGTGCACAAGGCTTTTTTGATGCATAGCCACTCGAGAACGAGGAGGCCGCCTTCTTATCGGGAAAGACGACCGTGGCCTCGGTCACCGTATACGACATGAGGGCATCCGCTACTCGTCGTCATCATCGAGCATCGCGGAGCCATCGATGGCGTAAAGCTCATCGAACTCCTCAGTTTCGGGCTGATCGGTCAGCTCGACCTCGGACGGAGCATCGTCATCGAATTCAAGGCCGCAGGCGAGGCGAACCTTATGCTCGATCTCGTCAGCACAATCGGGGTGTTCGCGCAGGAAGGCCTTGGCGGCCTCGCGACCATTACCGAGCTTGTCCTCACCGTAAGCAAACCAAGAGCCCATCTTTTTGCAGATACCGCACTCGACGGCCATGTCCAGAATCGAGCCCTCCTTAGAGATGCCCGTGCCGTACATGATGTCGAACTCGGCAGAGCGGAACGGAGCGGCCACCTTGTTCTTAACGACCTTGGCACGCACGCGATTGCCGATGACCTCGTCCTTAAGCTTAATGCTGTCGATGCGACGAATATCGATGCGCACCGACGAGAAGAACTTGAGGGCGCGGCCGCCCGTCGTAGTCTCGGGGTTACCGAACATGACTCCGATCTTCTCGCGCAGCTGGTTAATGAAGATGCAGGTCGTTTTAGATTTGGCGAGCGAGCCGGCGAGCTTACGGAGCGCCTGGCTCATCAGACGGGCTTGAAGGCCGACCGTAGTATCGCCGATCTCGCCCTCGATCTCGGCACGCGGAGTCAAAGCGGCGACAGAGTCGACGACGATGGCGTCAATGGCGCCAGAGCGCACGAGCATGTCGACGATCTCGAGCGCCTGCTCGCCCGTATCGGGCTGGGAAATGAGGACCTCATCGATGTCCACGCCGATACGCGCGGCATACGTTGGGTCGAGCGCGTGCTCGGCATCAATAAATGCCACGACGCCGCCCATAGCCTGGGCCTCTGCCAAAATCTCGAGCGAAAGCGTTGTCTTACCGGAGGACTCGGGGCCGTAAATCTCGACGATACGGCCGCGCGGCACGCCACCGATGCCCAAAGCGGCATCGAGGGCCAGGGCGCCCGTGGGAATGGCCTCGACCTCGAGCTCGGGACCACCGTCGCCGTACCTCATGATGGAACCCTGGCCGAATTTCTTCTCGATCTCGGCCTTGGTGGTGGCGATCATCTCATCGCGCTCTTTACCCGTCGTGCGAGCATGAACGGTACGTACGGGACCTGAATTCTTGGCCATGAATAGCCCTCCTCTTAACAACCTGCATCGATAATAAACGAACGGCTGTTCGTGGTCAACCGTTCAGATAAATCATATGCAGCCGACCTTTCCAAAACCCAACCAAACGCCAACCAAACACTGACCAAAAACTTGACCGCAGGCGAACCGAGCAAGGTACGATAAGGAAGAATACGCCAACTACCTGCACATAGAGTAAATTCGCCAGAGGTCCCTATCTCCACAATTAAGGGGCCCGGAGGCCCCTTAAAACACGTCTATTCCATAGAATCGAGCACGTAGACAATGCGACCCAGTGCCTCAGCGACCGCATGGGCACGGACGCATGAACGATCGCCCTCATAGTGACAACGAATGGAGTCCACGACCGGCGCTCCCCCATCGGCCGAGCGATACGCCCAGCCAATATAAAAGGTTCCAGCCGGATCGTCCTCGGTGCCTCCACCGGGGCCGGCATAGCCCGTCGCGCTCACGGCAATATCGCTCTGGTACAGCTCCAGCGAACCGGCAGCCATCTCCCGCGCCGTCTGGTACGACACCGCGGTATAGCGGTCGAGCGTCTCTTGCTCAACGCCGAGCACGCGATGCTTAATCTCGTCGCAGTACGTCACCGCACCGCCGAGCAGCACCGCCGAGGCACCGGGGATATCGGCGATCGTCGAGGCGATCATGCCCGCTGTTAGAGATTCAGCCGTCGAAACCGTCACACCACGAACGCTTGCACGCTCGACGATATCGGCTGCGAGCTCTTCATTGTGCGCGACAATCTGCTCAAATGATTCCGTCATGCCCACCAGGACCTAGACCGAAAAGACGATCTTGCGGCAGTTCCAGAAGTACTGAGCGCCCGAGATAACGGTCAGGATAACGGCCACGGCGTACAGGAAGCGTGAGACGCCATAGAGACCGAGCAACAGCTCCGCAGGCCCCAACTGGAGGCCGGTCATCGCAAAGACGCACAGGTAGCCGCAGATGGAGACCATCGTGGTCGCCGTCTTGTACTTGCCAAGCTTATCGGCCGCGACAACCACACCGGCGGCACTCGCGACCATGCGCAGGGCGCTCACCAGCAGCTCGCGGAACAGGATGATGAACACCGACCACACGGTAACGGCACCAAAGTCCAAAAACAGCAGCAGGGCCGAGAACACGAGCAACTTATCGGCGATGGGATCCAGGAACTTGCCGAAGTCGGTGATCTCGTTGCGTGAACGAGCCAGGTAGCCATCAACCTTATCGGTGCACGACAGGATGACGTACAGAATAAAGGCGCCAGCGGCGAGCGGACCGTCGAAGGTGCTCCAATCCGTACCGGCAACGCTTGTGTGAGACAGCGCCGACACAATCATGAACACCGGAATAAAGACGATGCGCACGCACGTCACGATGTTGGCGGGCGTCCAAACACTCGTCAGTTCCTTATTGCTCTCGTTAGCCACGACGCTCTCCTACTCCACAACATGACCGATAAGCTCGTAGCAGAAGCTATCGGTAAACTCGACCGTCAGAATATCGCCCACAGATGCCTCGCTGGCATCCAGATGCACCGCACCATCGGAATCGGGCGCCTGGAACCAGGCATGTCCGATGAGCTCGGCACCGTCCTCGGTCTCCTCGATGCCGTCGACAATCACCTGGGCGCGCTCGCCCACATGGGCCGCCGTGGCGGCAAAACCGAGCGACTCGGCCAGATCCATGGCCTCCTGGGCGCGCTCGAGCTTAACCTCTTCGTTAACCTGACCTTCCATCTTGGCGGCCAGGCTGCCCTCCTCACGCGAGTAGGCAAAGACGCTCGTGTAATCAAAGCCGACTGTGTCCATAAAGTCAATAAGATCGCGGAACTCGTCCTCGGTCTCGGTCGGGAAGCCGACCATGGCCGTGGAGCGGATCACGATGCCGGGGATGCGCTCGCGCAGGTCGCGGAACAGGTCCTCGAGCTCCTGGCGCGAACCGGAGCGGCGCATGGCCTTGAGGATGCGCGCGTCGCAGTGCTGCACGGGGATATCGATATAGGGCAGCACCTCGGGCGTATCGCGAATGGTCTCGATAAGCTCGTCGGTCATGCCCTCGGGCTGCAGGTAGAGTACACGGACCCAAACGTTATGAGGACGCACCGCCTCAGCAACGGCTTGCAGCAGCTGCGCCAGATTGCGCGGCGCGCCCTCGGCGAGGTCCTCATCGGCAAAGTCGGTACCCCAGATGCCCGTGTCCTGACCGATCAGTACGATCTCGCGCACACCACCGGCGACCAGGTCGCGAACCTCGGAGATAATGCTCTCGGCATTGCGCGAGTGATAACGACCGCGGATATACGGGATCATGCAGAAGCTACAGAAGCGGTTGCAGCCATCAGAGATCTTGACGTAGGCGACAGCGCCCTCGACGGTGCGCTTGACCTGCGGAATATAGGCGGCAATCTCGCGCTCAACACACAGCACGTCATCGATGACCGCCACGATGCCGTCTTCCTCGTCGGCCTTCACAAAGGCCGCGACCTCGGGCAGCTCGTCGGGTAGGTCGTCACCGTAGCGTGACGGCACGCAGCCGCACATGACGATCGGGCAGGAACGAACGCCGTCCTGCACCTCGTTGGCAAGCTCGAGCGTGGTCTCGATGCTCTCGGACGTTGCAGAGGCAAGGAACGAGCACGTATTGACGATGGCGATATCGGCATCCTGCGGATCGAATGCCTCCTCGTAGCCTGCGGCGGTCAGCAGCGAACGCATACGGTCGGTATCGACCTCGTTCTTGGCGCACCCGAGGGTGATATAGAGCACGGAGCCCAACGGAGTATCCATGTTGGAGAGCGGTCCTTTCGAATGAATTAGCGGTAGTTGGTGAACTGCAGCGGCTGACCGTAGTCCTGGTCGCGCAGGAACTGGATCACGGCCTGCAGCGCATCCTTGGAAGCAGAGGAAACACGCAGTTTGTCGGCCTCAATCGTCACCTTGACCTTGAGCTTCTGATCCTTAATGTCCTTATTGATCTTCTTGGCAGTCGTCTGGTCGATACCCTCGACGATGTGACCGAGCACGCGCACGGTGCCGCCCGAGGCAGCCTGAGGCGCATCCCAGGACACAGCCTTAAGATCGATGCCACGCTTGATGAGCTTGGAGCTCAGGACATCGATGATCTGCTTGGAGACAAAGTCGGCCGGGGCGTTGATCGTAAAGAGTTTGTCGCCCTTCGAAAGCTCGATGGTGGCGCCGGAGTCCTTGAGGTCATAGCGCTGGGAAATCTCGCGCGTGGTCTGCTGGAAGGCATTGTCGACCTCCTGCATATTGACCTCGGACACGACGTCGAAGCTTGAATCTTTAGCCATGGTTAATCCTTTCGCTTACGAGCGGCTTAGTAGCTGTCGTACGAATAATCGGTGGAATCGGTCATCGTTTGACCGTCGGTGGCGGTATCGGTGCCGTCCGTGGACTGGGCGTCGGTTCCATCCGCACTGTTAACATCATCGTTACCGTCAGTGGTCTCGCCGTCCTCGGCGTCGGTCGTCTCCTTCTTGGGAACGGTGATCGTCACGCGTGCCACGCCCGATGTCTTGGTGTCATAGCGGACCTTTTCGCCGTTCTTGGTAACGGTGACATCGGAAGGCTTGGACGTGGTGATCTCGATCGAGGACTCGGGCGTGTATTCCTGCTCAAAGGGGCCGGTCGCCTGGGCGCCATAGACCGACTTGCCATCAACCTTGACCTCAATCCAAGCAGTCTTGCCCTTGGCAACGGAGATCTTGACCTTTGTGACCTCGTTCTCCTCCTTCTTGGCCGTCGTCTTAGCGGCATCCGAATCGGTGGACTCGTCCGTCGTCTCATCGGTATCTTCATCCTCATCGACGGATTCGGTCGTCTTGGAAGACTTCTTAGTCGATGTCTTGGTGGCAACGGGCGTCTCGGGCGTCGACTCGGGCGCCGAGGAGCCGCAGCCACGCAGGAGCACCACGATGAGCACGATCAGCAGCAGCGCCACGGCACCAATACCGGCGTAAACGATACGTGGATCGAGACCGTTGTTCTGGGGAGCACGCCCACCGCCGCGTCCACGATTGGAACCACCGCGACCAGTGCCTTGGGGCATACGACCGCGGTTATTGTCGGAACGTCCGCGATAGCTACCTTGGCGCTGCATGTTGCGCTGGCCCGAACGAGGCGCCGAGGAGCGCTGGCTATAAGGTTGCGACTGAGATCGAAGGCGAGGCGTCACCTGCGTAGTATCGGCGTCTGCATAGCCGCCGCGCGGACGACCGGAAGAAACGCCACGGTACCCGCGATCGGAATAACCACCATCGCCGTAGCCGGCACGAGGGTCACGTGCGACACCGCGGGCAGCGGGGAGTGCGCGCTCCTCGGGCGCCGGCGTGCTGCGAAAACGATCGCGCTGGGAACGAATCTCCTCGCTCGAGCCCGTTTCGGTAACATAGCCAGCCTGCTGAGGGCGCTGGCCATAACGCGTCGAACGCCCGCCCTGAACCATCAGGAAGCGGCCGTTGTCGACCGAGGAACGCGAATTGACGTAGCCGGCGGCGTCCTGAAAACGACCGCCCTGCTGCGACGTCTCGCGCTCATATGCCATCAGATCGTCAAAATAAGCGTTGACGACCTCCCGCGGATTGAGGCCCAAAAAGCGCGCATAGCTCGAAATCATGCCCTGCGCATAGCCGCGCGGAGGCATCGATGCAAAATTGCCATTCTCGAAAAACTCGATGATCTGCGGCCTGATTTTGATGGTGTTGGCGACCTGCTGAATGGAAAGGCCCATTCGGCGACGCTGCTCGAGCAGCATGTCACCAAAGCGTGCAGCCATCAGAATCCTCCAAACTCACGATCTTCACGTGCCATCTCGGCGTCGACGGATTCCAGCGCGGCAAGGCCTTCTTCATCCAGCAGAACCTCGCGCGGCTTGGAACCGTCGGGCGGTCCGACGACACCCTTTTCTTCCAGCATGTCCATAATACGCCCGGCGCGCGCATAGCCAACCTTCAGGCGGCGTTGCAGGCCAGATGTGGAGCCCAGCTGCGATTCCACCACAATATGAGCGGCTTCCCAGATAAGCGGATCGTCGTCCTGAGGCTCGGCAACGCCGGTTCGCACGATACCGCCGCCACCTGCCATGGACATGGAGGCAGGTGCCACAGCCGACAGGATCTCCTCATGGTAGTCGGGCTCGCTTTGCGACTTAACGAACTCGACAATCTCGTTGATCTCGTCATCCGAAACAAAGCAGCCCTGGATGCGGCGGGGCTTGCCCCAGTCGACCTTTGAGAACAGCATGTCACCCAAGCCGGTGAGCTTTTCGGCGCCCATCTGGTCAATGATGACGCGGGAGTCGATGCCCGTTGCGACGTTGAAGGCGATACGGTTGGTAATGTTTGCCTTGATGAGGCCCGTCACCACGTTAGAGCTCGGACGCTGGGTCGCCACGATAAGGTGGATACCGGCGGCACGGCCCAGCTGGGCGATACGCACAATCGAGGCCTCGACGTCCTTGCCGGCGACCATCATCAGGTCCGAAAGCTCGTCGATGATGATGACCAGGTAGGGCATCTTTTGCGGCGGGTTATCGTAATGCTCAAACTCGCCGGCGGCCTGCTTTTCGTTATAGGTCGAGATCTTGCGCACGTTCAGGCGCTCGAAGACCTTCAGGCGGCGCTCCATCTCGGACACCGCCCACTGCAAGGCGCTCGCGGCCTGCTTGGGCTCGGTCACTACGGGCACGTAAAGATGCGGCAGGCCGTTATAACCTGCGAGCTCGACGCGCTTGGGGTCGACCATGATCAAGCGAACGTCCTCGGGGAGCGCGCGCATGAGCAGGGTCGTGATGATGGAGTTGATCATGACCGACTTACCGGAACCCGTGGTACCGGCGATCAGCAGGTGGGGCATCTTGGCGAGGTCGGCGACGACCGGCGTGCCCTCGGCGTCGCGGCCGATGGCAAGCTCAAGCGGACCGCCCTTAACATAGGGCAGCACGTCGCCCAAGTTGACGTTCTGACGCTTGCGATTGGGGATCTCGATACCCACGAGCGAGGTGCCGGGAATCGGGGCAAAGATACGCACGGACTGAGCAGCAAGCGACAGCGCGATGTCGTCCTCAAGGCTCGAAATCTTGCTCACGCGCTCACCCTCGCCGGGCTGCAGCTTAAAAGTCGTCACCGTGGGGCCGGCAATCCAGCCGACAACGCGAGCGCTACGGCCAAACTCAAGCAGCGTGGACTGCAGCGACTCGGCGGTCTGTTCCAGCTCCTTGTCCGAAGATGCGGCAGAAGCGGACTGAGGGTTTGCATGCAGGATTTCGAGCGGCGGAAGCTTAAGGCCGTCCTCTTCTTCGCCCTCGTTATCCGCGGGGGCATTGTCCGCTCCCCCATCGCTCGAAGTAGACGCCTCGGCAGCGCTCGCAACAGACGCATCGGCAACCTTGGGATGCTTGAGGAAATCAGGAATTTGAGGGGCGGCCGAGACGGGATTCACGGCAAACGGCGGCTCGGACTCGTCGACCTTGTCCGGATCGTCCTCCATCGAAAGCTGGCCGGTCACCTGGCCGCGCCTGGCATGGCGACGCGGCAGCAAGGTCGTCTTGGCAGTCTCGATCGGAGCCTCGTCGTCCTCGTCATCGCCCTCGGTAAGCTCAATCTCGCTCTCGGACCAAGACGGGTCGGGTTCACTCGTATTGAGCTTGGGAGCCGTCTTGCTCTTCTTGGCATGACGGCGCGGCAGCAGCGTCGTCTTGGCGCGCTCGGCCTCCACGGCATCGGACACGTCGACAAACGGATCCTCGTCCTCGTCGTCATCGTCCAAAACCAGGTCATCATCGTTGCCCATCACCGTGGTCACGGCCATATCGGAGCCCTTTTGACGAAGAATGCTCAGGTGCGGACGGGCAACGCCGGGCACCGACAGGGCTTCGTCGTCACCCCACGGACTCGCGTTGACGTCGGCACGACGGCGCTCGGCAAAATCGGCCGCACGGTCGCGGGCAGAGCGCAAAACGCCGCCCACCGAAAAGCCGATGATGACAAAGCCAACGACGGCCAGACCCAATAGGACCACCATTGCGATAGGCTTACCCAGGGCATTCTGCAATGCACTCGCAATAAACGCACCGATGTAGCCACCCGAGGCGGACAGGTTTTGCAGCGTGAACATAAGGTCGCACGAGTCGCTCGTACCCGGCACCATCAGCGAAAGAATGGAGACGACGGCGATAAAGACCACGGCACCGCCCGCAACAGAGCGCACGTTGAGCGGCGAATCCTCGCCCAAGAAGAGCGTGGCGGCAAACAGCAAAATGACGATCGGCAGCACGTAGGCGCCCAGACCAAAGCCCAGGTGGTAGAAACCGGCAACCGCAGCCGTAACGGGTGCGGTCGCCGGCGAAATCACGGCAATGAAGGACGCAATCGCCAAAACGGCAATGACCACGCCGGCGATATCGCGGTTGGCCGAAGGCTCGACCAGGGGCTCAAAATCATCGAAGTCGGCCTCGTGACCTTTATTGGCACGAAGATGGGAACCGGCACCCTTAGCAGATGCCGGTTGGTTGTTGGCTTTATTGCCTTTGGCGTTTTGTGCAGATCCGCGCGCCAAACTAAACCTCCATGACGACCGGGATGATCATCGGACGAGTGCGCGTACGGCTCCAGATAAAGTTAGAGAGTGAGTCGCGCACGGCCTTGCGAATGGCATCGGAGCCGCTGCTCGTAAAGCTGAACTTGCCCTTCTCGATCGTCTTCATGATGGACGCCGAGGCGTCCTCGGAAAACTGATCGTCGATGGCAAAGGAGACGCCGCGGCCCGAGAACTCGATAGCCTCGATCTTCTTGTGCTTGAGCGAAACGATAGCGACAGCCGTGACCATACCGTCGTTGGCAAGCTTCTGACGATCGCGCAGGACGATGGGGTCGGTATCACCGATGCGCAGTCCGTCGACATAGACGACGCCAGACTCGACAGGCGTACCGCGCTTGACGATACCGCCACGCATCTCAAGCGTATCTCCGTTGTCGAGGATAAAGATGTGATCGTCCTTGAGGCCCATCTTGCGTGCAAGCTGAGCATGGGCGCGCAGATGCACGGCCTCGCCGTGGACCGGCATAAAGTACGTAGGCTTGGCCATGGCCATCAGGAGCTTGAGCTCCTCCTGGCTACCGTGACCCGAGACATGGACGAGAGCGCGGTTCTTATCCCACACGTCGCAGCCAAGCTTGGCGAGGCTGTTGACGACCTGCTGAACGGCCTTCTCGTTACCGGGGACCGGCGTTGCCGAGAGGATGACGGTATCGCCCTCGTGGATGGAGAGCGTCTTGTGTTCGCCGTTAGCCATGCGCGAAAGGGCCGACAGAGGCTCGCCCTGCGAACCGGTGCACATGACGACGATCTTATCGTCGGGCAGGTTATCGATATCGAAGGCATCGATAATATCGGCATCATCAATGTTGAGATAACCGAGCTCGCGCGCCACACGGGTGTTGGTGAGCATGGAACGACCGGTCACGACGACCTTGCGGCCGCACTTGCGGGCGGCGTCGCAGATCTGCTGCAGTCGATGGATGTGGCTCGAGAACGACGCGACGAACACGCGGCCCGGAGCATTCTTGATGGCATGCAGCAGATTGGGGCCAACCTCGGCCTCGGACTTGGTAAAGCCGGGGACCGTGGCGTTGGTGGAGTCGGACAGCAGCAGGTCGATGCCCTGCTTGGCAAAGCGGCTGATAGCGGCATAGTCGGGCGTGACGCCGTCGATGGGCGTCTGGTCGAGCTTAAAGTCGCCGGTGTGCATAACAGTGCCCTGGTTGGTGCGGATGAACACACCCAGAGCGCCCGGGATTGAGTGCGTCATCGAGAAGAAGTCGAGCGAAATGCCACCCAGATTGACGTGGCTGCCGCCCTTGACCTCACGGAACTTGGGTGCACGAATACGAAACTCGGAGAGCTTACCCTCGATAAAGCCAAGCGTCAGCTTGCTCGAGAAGATGGGCACCTTGTTGTTGAGGTCCTGCAGCAGATACGGTAGCGAACCGGTGTGGTCCTCGTGGCCGTGAGTGACGACGATGCCGCGGAGCTTTTCCTCGTTCTCCAGAACATAGGTGTAGTCGGGAAGCACCAGGTCGATACCGGGCTGGGAGTCGTCGGGGAACATGAGGCCAGCGTCAACGAGCACCATGTCGTCGCCGCATTCGAAGACCGTCATGTTCTTGCCGATGCCGTCAAGGCCGCCGAGCGGAATGATCTTCAAGGGAGATGATTTTTTAGCTGCCATAGGTTCGTGTGGTTTCCTTTCTTCGAAACGGGTCTGGAACAACCGACGGGGCGCTTCTGGCAAACCGACCGCCGGGAACGTACAAACATGCATCACAGAGTCGATGCAGTAACTACAGTATGATACCCATTTGCCCACCAACAGACCACCCATGCATCAAAGCCCCATCTGAACTGGTCCATCCCGCCGGTTTCCCGTGGGGCGGGCACTGATGAAGTTTCCTGCTCTACAGTCCTGCTCACGACGGAGGCCACATTAAGTGGCCTCCT
>UQUG01000058.1 GCA_900544205.1 uncultured Collinsella sp. | reverse complement strand
AGATTGTAGGGAAATCAATGTTCAAATGTCAAGAAATCAAAGGTAAAAGGTTGCAAAGAGTACACGGTTCCCCCATAAGCAGAATCGGCATTTGAGGCAGCAGGCAACTTTTCACGAAATTTCATCGAGTTTTCAACAGGTCATGTTGGAAATGTTGAGAACTTTTCGTCCGTTTTCCAAAGTTTTCAACAGGTTTTGAAAACTTGTCGAAAGATGAGAAACGTTACGCGGTGAGCTACTATTTGTTCAAAACCTTTTGAAAGATTGCGAGCGGCATGTCTGACGACTTCTACACCATGGTCGATTCCGGTGATCCGGCACCCGACAACGAGCACATCACCGGCGTGCGCGAAGAACGCAACGAGAGCGAGCAGGTCACCGCACAAGCACCGCAGGCCATGTATGCAGCGCGCATCGCGGTCTACGATGACATGCTGTCGACACCGCGTGTCATCGTCATCGAACCGCAAGACGTCCGTACCTACTTGGAAGAGACAACCAACACCGTCTACCAGTGCATGAAAGAGCAGGGAGGACGCATCTCGCTGATGGTTATCCGCGAGATTGTCGAAAACTTTATCCACGCGCATTTTGCAGAGCCCATTATCTCGATTCTCGACGGTGGCGATACCATCCGCTTTGCCGATCAGGGTCCGGGCATCGACGACAAAGAACGTGCCTTCGATTTTGGCGTAACCAGCGCAAACAGCAAGATGAAACGGTATATCCGCGGCACCGGCGCCGGGTTTCCCATGGTACAGGAGTACTTGGAAAACGCCGGCGGCGCCGTCTCCATCGAGGACAACATGGGCAATGGCACCGTCGTGACGGTAAGTCTGGACCCCAAGCGAGTGCAGGAAATCGAGCGTGCCGGCGGGCGCGGGGCAGCCGTTCGACCCGAAACAGAGCAGCAGACATATCCCATGCCGGGCGCCTTCACGCAGCAGCCCGCAGCAATGCAACAGGTGCAACAGCAAATGCCTCCCATGCTGCAGTCTGGCATGCCCCCCATGCAAGAGCCCCAGGCACCCACGGGCGCGATTCCCCAGAACATGCCCGATGCAAGGCCAGCGATGGGCCAGGATGCGGGAACCTTACAGCAGATGGCGGGCGCATCGGCCGCACAGCAGATGTCCTATCAACCGAACCCGCAAGGGTATCCGGCTCAATACGCGCCGCAAACGGGATATGCGCAGGCATACCCCCAGCAATACCCGCTGGGATACCAGCAGCCGAACCAACAGATGCCCCAGGCGCAGTACAACCCATGGGCCCAGCAGATGCCCCCGCAGCCTTACCAACAGTGGCCGCAAAGTTTTCAACAGCAGCCGCTGCCCATGCAGAGCTCTCAACAACCAGCAGCTCAAATGATGTATCCTAATGCGGCGAATCAATATGCACAGCCGCAGCAAAACGTATTTGTGAGCGAGCGCGGCGAAGCGGCACTGGGCTATCTGGCTCAAAACCAGGAGTGCGGCGCAACCGACCTGGCACGAGCGTTTGGAAACTCGGCGCCCACGTGGTCGCGAACGCTCAACGACTTGGCACAGGCCGGCTTGGTCATCAAACATGGCCAGAAATATCACCTGACCGAAATAGGCAGTGCTCGCGTGCGAGCCCAAAGTTAAGGAACGGGAGAAGCAGTGGACGAGGAAGCAAGCATCATCCTGGGGGATGCCATCGCCTTTTGCCAGCGCGACGGCCAAGATGCACGCCTCATCAACATGCTGGGGCAATCGCGCGCCATAAGCCTGACCGAAGATACGCTCACGATCGAGGCCCCCTCGCGCTTTGCCATCGCGCAGCTCAAAAAGCATCAGCCGACTATTGAGGCCTATCTGGAAGAAATCGCCTTTGCACCGATCGCGCTCGACATCGTGGCACCGCAAGGCGCCGCGACGGAATCCGCTGCCGCCACGGCGCCCGCCACGGCTCCCGCTGCTTCCCCGACGGTGCCGGCCTCCGCAGGCGACGCGTCGACGGTCGAGCACCAGCACAGCGATGTTTCCCGTGAAACCATGGCACCGTTGCCGACCGCGGCGGCGACGCCAACGAACGCGCCCGTCACGCACATGCCCATCGCTCACGACGCAGCGGCGGGCGCGGATTCGGGCATTGCAATCAAAAACACGCTCTCGGCCGACGATTTTCGTCGCATGATGAACCAGATGAAGGGCGGGGCGCCGACTAAATCCACGCAAGCCGCGACCCCCACCTCACCCATGCCAGCACCGACCGTGCCGGCCGAGCAGAATACGGATGGAGCCCCGCTCGCCGCGAACTCAAAATTTACCTTTGAGAACTTTGTCTACGGCCCCGAAAACAGCCATGCCTATCGCTCGGCACTCAAGTTTGCCGCCCTCGCGGACGAGCGCGGCACATGCACATCACTGTTCATCTACGGCAAATCGGGCCTGGGCAAGACGCACCTGCTGCTTGCCATCAAAAACGAGCTCGCCGAGAAGTCGCCCGAGATCAAGGTCAAGTATGCCAACTCCCAGGCATATCTGGACGACCTGATGACCGAGTTCGACCGTCAAAAGAAGAGCAACGCTCCCATCATGCAGGCGTACCACGGCGTGGACGTGCTCATCATCGATGACATCCAAAACATCATCGGCAAGCGCGCGAGCGTGGACTACTTTTTCCAGCTCATGGACGAGTTCATCCGCAACAACAAGAAGGTCGTCATCGCGGCAGACCGCGCCCCCAAGGACCTAAGCATGGACGAGCGTCTGACCAGCCGCTTCAACGCCGGCATGCTCTGCCTGGTTGCAGAGCCCAGCTACGAGATGAAATACAAGATCTTGCAGCGCTATTACGAGAACACCATCGTCGCCGCCCCCGAGGCAGGCGACGACTCGCTGCTGGCGGCCTATGGGGGCGACGGCGGGCACCTGACCGACGAACACTTTAAACACATGGCCGAGGTCTCGGGCACCAACATCCGCGAACTCGAGAGCTTTTGCGAGCGCTGCGCCGGCGAGGCGGGTGACCGCGAGCGCGAGGGCGGGGAGCTCACCTTTGACGATATCGACGCCATCGCCAGCCAGTACTTCGACACATCGGCCAAAAAGATCAACGTCCAGACGGTTCAGTCCGTCATCGAAGAGCAGTACGGCGTGACACACGAGGAGCTCATCGGCCCGCGCCGCAACGCCAATATCGCCAAGGCGCGCCATATCGCTATCTACCTGGCGATCGAGATGTGCGAGATGACGACGACGGCCGTGGGCGCCGAGTTTGGCAACCGCAACCACTCGACCGTCAGCACGAGTTACAAAAAGGTCCAGAAGATGATCCAGGAAGACCGCACCGTCACCGAAGATCTCAAGTCGCTGCGCGATATAATTACACTACGCTCGTAGGGAAATAGAGACACCTGTTGAAAACTTGTCGAAACCACGGGCATAAGGTGTCTAAAACCCAATCCGCGGTGATGAAAAGTTTTGCGCAGGTTTTGAACGTGGAAAACCACCCCTGTTGCACACAGGTTGCTGTCGATTCTCTTTCTGGGTCTGACCTGCGTCTTTGTGAGTAATCAACAGTTTCGTCAGTGCTATTACTATTATTAAGATATTTATATCTATAGAAAGGTATTAAAAGATGAAGTTCACCGTCAGCCAGAGCTCGCTTACACAAGCCATCGGCGTCGTAATGAAGGGTGTCGCTTCGGCATCCACCCTTCCCATCCTGTCGGGCGTGCTCGTTAAGGCGCAAGACGGCATCTTGGAATTCCAGACCTCTAACTACACCATCTCGATCCGTCATCGCATCGCGGCGCATGTCGAAGAAGAGGGCGAGATGGTTATCCCCTGTAAGATGCTCTCCAATATCACCAAGACCCTCCCCGATGCCCCGGTCACCTTTGAGCTGTCCGAGCGCCAGGTGCTGATTGGTTGCGAGAAAAGCTCTTTCCGCCTGAACACGCTCGATGCCAATGACTTCCCCGAGTTTCCGGCCTATGCCATCGAGAGTGCCGTGGAGCTGCCGACCGATATCTTGTCCGAAATGGTCGGCCGCGTGTGGCGCGTCACCTCGACCGACAAGGCCCGCCCCATCCTAGGCGGCGTGCACATGAAGGTCGAGAACAACACCGTGCGCCTGGTGGCGACCGATTCCTTCCGCTTGGCCGTGTGCGATACGCAGGTCGAGACCTCGACCCTCGAGGGCTCCTTTGAGCTCAACGTTCCGGCTGACGCCTTTAACGACGCACTGAACATCATGGCCAGCCAGGCGACCATCATGATCGGGGCTACCGACACCCAGGTCGTCTTTGAGGCCGGCAACACCACCTACGTGTCGCGTCGTATCGAGGGCGTGTACCCCAACTACAAGCAGCTCATCCCCGATTCGTGCGTGACGAGCGTCAAGATTGACGTCGCCGCCTTTAACGCCGCCCTCAAGCGCGTGGCCGTTATCGCGAGCGCCAACCCCGCTGTCAAGTTCGAGATCGATGTCGAGAACGGGCAGATGGGCCTGTCCTCCATTTCCAATGACCAGGACCTTGCGCAGGAGACGATCGATGTCGAGGCCGAGGGCGAGTCGGGTACCATCGCCTTCAACTACCACTACATCTTCGGCTGCCTCAATGCCCTGTCCAAGGAGAAGGAGATCACGCTGGAGCTCAAGAGCTACTCGCAGGCGGGCATCTTCAAGTCCTACGACAAGATCAACTACCTGTACCTGGTCATGCCGGTCCGCATCTAGCAGCCGCCCTATGACCATATTCGCCCGCGATCTTTCCGTCGCGCACTACCGCAGCTTCGATAGCTATCGCCTTGCTCTGGACGAGGGCGTGACGATACTTGCGGGACCCAACGCGGCGGGAAAGACCAATCTTATAGAGGCGCTGCAGCTGCTGACGAGCGGCGCCTCGTTTAGGCATCCGACCGCAGCCGAGCTCGTCCATGACGGCGTGGGCTCGTGCAAGGTCGAGCTGAGGCTCGAGGGCGACGGCCGCGTGCTTGATATGGGATTGAACGCGGAGGACGGTAAGCGCTCGTTTAGCCGCAACGGCAAGAGATGTTCTGCCGCCGGTGTGCGCGGGGTTCTGCCGAGCGTGCTGTTTTGCCCCGACCATCTGGACATGGTTAAGCGAGGCGCCAGTGTGCGCCGCGCCGCCCTCGATGACTTTGGCATGCAGCTGAGCGCACGCTATGCCGATCTTGCGAGCGCCTATGGGCGCTGCGTGACCCAGCGTAACGCCCTGCTCAAGGAGACCTGGTGCTGTCGCGAGATGCTCGGCGCGTGGAACGATTCGATTGCCCGCGCGGGCTCGGCCCTGCTTGTGCACCGGTTGGCCCTGCTCGATCGGCTGGCGGGCCATGTGCGTACTGCCTACGGGCAAGTGGCGTCCGGTGAGGCTGCCAACGTGACCTATACGTCCACGCTGGGGGATTTGCCCCAGGTCGGGGATCGCGAAGAGCTGAAGGGCTGGGCGTACGAGCGCATGCTGGCCGCCCTTGATGAGCACGCCGACGAGGAAATTCGCCGCGGCGTGACGTTGGTGGGACCGCATCGCGATGAGATTGAGTTTACCGTGGCGGGTCGCTCCGCCCGTTCGTTTGCCAGCCAAGGCCAGCAGCGAACGTTGGTGCTGGCCTGGAAGGTGGCGGAGGTGGCCGTGGCTCGCGATGTCCTGGGCACCGCCCCACTGCTGCTTTTGGACGACGTGATGAGCGAGCTCGACGGCGAGCGTCGCGGTGCTTTCCTGCGGTTGATCGGCGATGATATCCAGACGGTCATAACCACGACCAACCTGGGGTATTTTACCGATGACCTGCTTGATCGAGCCAAGGTGGTGAGCATGGGTGAGACGTGCTAATTACGAGCGCGAGAGCGAAACGGTCGCCTTCAGTGGGTTTTTGAACGCAGAGCGCCAGCGCATCCTGGCGGCTGCAACGCCTAAGCGCCGCGCGCAGATGGAGGCTGCCGAGGAGTCGCGCGCGGTCTATCGCGCGTGGAACGCGGTGTGCTCGGGCACGCGCGAGGGGCGGCATGTGACGGGCTTGCGCTACCTGCCCGAGTCCAATGAGCTGCTGGTATATCTCGATTCGCCCTCGTGGACGCAGGAAATGACGCTGTTGCGCGAGATCATCCGCGCGCGCATGGAGCGCGCCGGTGCGCATGTGGACGGCCTGGTGTTCAAAACCACCGCGCCGGGTCACACGCCGCCCGCCGCCAAGCAGCGCCTGCGCCCGGCGACGACCGAGCGCCCGCCGGCCCCGCACGCCGACCTAAGTGAGGCCGAGCGCACCGAGATTGAGCGCCAAGTGGCGCCCATCGAAGACCAAAAACTGCGCGAGGCCCTCGAGAATGCCATGAGAGCCAGTGCCGAGTGGGCCAAGGGCGTAGAAAGCAAAAAAGAGCCTTAAATCGCATCTGGTGGCCTTGTAGAGCCAAATACCCTCGTTCCCGAGGGTATTTTTTTACGATAAACTAGTAAGGCTGTACACATTTTCTTGACTGAAGGAGGACGTGTGGCAAACGAAAACGATTACGATGGCGGCGAGATTAAGATTCTCGAAGGTCTCGAGGCCGTTCGTAAGCGCCCGGGCATGTACATTGGCTCGACGAGCGCCAGCGGTCTTCATCACCTGGTGTGGGAGATCGTTGACAACTCCGTCGACGAGGCCATGGCCGGTTTCTGCACCGAGATCCAGGTGACGGTCCACGCCGACAACTCCATCACGGTCGTCGATAACGGGCGCGGTATCCCCGTCGACGAGCATCCCATCAAAAAGATCCCGACGCTCGAGGTCGTCATGACGATCCTGCACGCCGGCGGTAAGTTCGATAACTCGGCCTACAAGGTCTCGGGCGGCCTGCACGGCGTGGGCATCTCCGTCGTCAACGCCCTGTCCAAGCGTGTGGTCGTACGGGTATGCCGCGATGGCAACATCTACGAGATGGAGTTTTCGCGCGGCAAGACCGTCAAGAAGATGGAGGTCGTGGGCACTTCGGAGACGACGGGTACCACTGTCAGCTTCTGGCCCGACGACGAGATCTTCGAGACCTGCATCTACGATTTCGACACGCTGCACAACCGTCTGCAGGAGACGGCATTCCTCAACAAGAACCTCAAGATCGTGCTGACCGACGAGCGCGAGGCGACTCCCCATGTGGAGGAGTTTTGCTACGCCGGCGGCATTATCGACTTCGTTAAGTTCCTCAATGAGGGCAAGGATGTCCCCGAGGCCTTTAAGGAACCCATCTATATTGAGGGCAAATCGGATTCGGATGCGCCCGTGACCAAGATGGGCGAGGTCGAGGTGTCCTTGCAGTGGAATAGCGGCTACGGTGAGAACGTCATGTCGTTTGCCAACGACATCTACACCCCCGAGGGCGGCATGCACCTCGAGGGCTTCCGTACCGCACTCACCCGCGTGATTAACGATTACGCTCGCAAGCAGAACCTGCTCAAGGAAAAAGACGCCAACCTGACCGGCGACGATGTGCGCGAGGGCCTGTCGGCCGTTATCTCGGTCAAACTGCCCGATCCGCAGTTTGAGGGCCAGACCAAGGCCAAGCTCGGCAGCTCCTATATGCGCGCGCTGACGCTCAAGATCGTGACCGACGGGCTTGCCGATTACCTCGAGGAGCATCCCAAGCCCGCTCGCGAGATCGTCAAGAAGGCCCAACAGGCCTGCAAGGCGCGCAACGCCGCCCGCAAGGCGCGCGAGGCGACCCGCCGCAAGAGCCTGCTCGAGACGGCGTCGCTGCCCGGCAAGCTCGCCGACTGTTCGGTGCGCGACGCCGAGTTGACTGAGCTCTTTATCGTAGAGGGCGACTCGGCAGGCGGTTCGGCCAAGGACGGCCGTCGCCGAGACATCCAGGCGATCCTACCCCTGCGCGGCAAGATTCTGAACGTCGAGCGCGTGGGCGATCATCGTGCGTTCTCGAGCGACACCATCCAGTCACTCATCACCGCGATCGGCTGCGGCGTCACGACGAGCGCCGGCGACGGCGGCGACTTCGACATCACCAAGGCCCGCTACCACAAGATCATCATCATGACCGATGCAGACGTCGACGGCGCGCACATCCGCATCCTGCTGCTGACGTTCTTTTACAAGTACATGCGCCCGCTGATTGACGCCGGCTACGTGTACGTCGCGTGCCCGCCCATCTTTGGCATCAAGGTGCGCAACAAGATTCACTACGTGTATCCCAACGGCCGCCAGCCCGAAGACGAGATCCTGCGCGACACCATCCAGAGCCTGGGGCTGAACCCCGACGACAACGACGAGGACGGCAAGGCCAAGGATGGCAAGATCACCAAGAAGCGCAAGGGCTACACCGTCCAGCGCTACAAGGGCCTGGGCGAGATGGACCCCAAGCAGCTTGCCTCGACGACGATGGACCCCAAGACCCGCATCCTGCAGCGCGTGTCGATCGAGGACGCCGTGGTGGCGGACCGCGCCGTGCGCGAGCTCATGGGTTCCGAGGTCGGCTATCGCCGCGAGTACATTGAAAAACATGCGCATGACGCGCGTTTCCTTGACGCTTAAGAGGAGGTAACGTGGCAGACGATATCAACAATAACGGGGGTATGGACGAGGCCGGCGATGCCGGCATGCCCGACGATCTGAAGCGCCTGCTTGCCCGTGCTGAGCAGGGCGAGGACGGCGACCCGGACGCCTATAACCCCGATGTCGATGATGACGAGGAAGAGGATGACGACGGCGAGCTCGAGGAGAGTTTTGGCGAAGTCGACCGTGGCGCCTCGGCCGGCGAGGATATCAACGGCGGCCAGCTCCAGATTTCGGAGTTCGGTCGCGAGATGAAGCAGTCGTTTATCGAGTATTCGATGTCGGTCATCACGGCGCGCGCCCTGCCGGACGTGCGCGACGGCTTAAAGCCGGTGCACCGCCGCATCCTGTACGCGATGAACGAGAGCGGCATCTACCCCAACCGCCCGCACAAGAAGTCGGCGTGGACGGTCGGCGAAGTTATCGGTAAGTACCACCCGCACGGTGACTCTGCGGTCTACGAGGCCATGGTCCGCCTGGCACAGTGGTTCTCCATGCGCACGCCGCTCATCGACGGTCATGGCAACTTCGGTAACATCGACGGCGACGGCGCGGCAGCCATGCGTTACACCGAGAGCCGCCTGGCAAAGCCCGCCATGGAACTGCTGCGCGACCTGCAGAAGGATACCGTCGACTGGCAGCCCAACTACGACGAATCGCTCGCCGAGCCCGTGGCGCTGCCTGCGCGCTTCCCCAACCTGCTGGTCAACGGCAGCCAGGGCATCGCCGTCGGCATGGCCACCAACATCGCCCCGCACAACCTCACCGAGGCGATTGAGGCCACCTGCTACCTGATCGACAACCCCGACGCCACCGTCGACGAGCTCATGCAGATCATGCCCGGTCCGGACTTCCCCACCGGCGCCATCATCATGGGCAGCGCCGGCATTAAGCAGAGCTACGAGACCGGCCGCGGCTCCATTACCGTGCGTGCCAAGGCACACGTGGAGTCCACCAAGACCGGCCGCAGCCGCCTGGTCTTTACCGAGATTCCCTACATGGTCAACAAGGGCACCCTGCAGGAGAAGATTGCCCAGCTCGTCAACGACAAGCGCATCGAGGGCATCTCGGATATGCGCGATGAGTCCAACCAGAAGGGCATCCGTCTGGTCATCGAGCTCAAGAAGGGCGTCATTCCGCAGGTCGTGCTCAACAACCTGTATAAGTACACCTCGCTGCAGACGACCTTCGGCGCCAACAACCTGGCGCTCGTCAACGGCGTTCCCAAATGCCTGAGCCTGCGCGAGATGCTGCAGCACTACATTGACCACCAGGTCGACGTCGTTACCCGCCGCACCCGCTTCGACCTTAAGAAGGCCCAGGCGCGTGCCCATATCCTCGAGGGCTACCTGATGGCCCTTGACCATATCGACGAGGTCATTAGCATCATCCGCTCCTCGCAGACCGACTCCGAGGCCAGCAGTCGCTTGATCGAACGCTTTGGCTTTACGCCCGAGCAGACCACGGCCATCCTCGAGATGAAGCTGCGCCGCCTGACCGGCCTGGAGCGCGACAAGATCCAAGAAGAGTTGGACGGCCTGCGCCGCGCCATCGCCTACTACGAGGACCTGCTGGCGCACGAGGAGAAGATTCTGGGCGTCATCAAGGAAGAGATGCGCGAGATTTCCAAGAAGTTCGGCGACAAGCGCCGCACTGAGATCAGCCATGTCGAGAAGGACCTGGACGTCGAAGATCTGATTGCCGACGAGGACATGGTCGTGACCATCACCCACACCGGCTACGTCAAGCGCATCCCGGTGGCCGCCTATCGCGCCCAAAAGCGTGGCGGCAAGGGCGTGTCGGGCGTCAACCTTAAAGAGGACGACGTTATCGACGAGATGTTTATCGCATCCACACACGAGTACGTGCTGTTCTTCTCGAGCAAGGGCAAAGTCTATCGCCTGAAGGTGCACGAGCTGCCGGTTGGCACGCGCCAGGCGCGCGGCACCGCGATCGTCAACCTGCTGCCTTTCGAGGAGGGCGAGAAGATCGCGAGCGTCATCAGCTGCCGCGAGTTCCCCGCCGACGAGTACCTGATGTTTGCCACCAAGAGCGGCATGGTCAAGAAGACCGTGATGAGCGCCTACGACCGTAGCCGCCGCGACGGCCTGATCGCCATCAACCTGAGAGACGACGACGCGCTGCTCGCTGTACGTCGCGTGCGCGAGGGTGACAAGATCATCATGGCAACCACCGCGGGCAAGGCGATTATGTTCCCCGAGGACCAGGTGCGCGCCACCGGTCGCGATACCAGCGGCGTCCGCGGCATTGGCATGAAGGAAGGCGTGAGCGTTCTTGGTATGGAGATTACCAACGGTAACGGCGACCTGTTCGTCATTACCGAGCGCGGCTACGGCAAACGCACGCCGGTCTCGGATTACCCGGAGCAGAACCGCGGCGGTCAGGGCGTCTACACCATCCAGATGACCGAGCGCAAGGGTAACCTCGCAGCCATGAAGACGGTGGGCCCGCAGCATGAGCTGTTCATCGTGACGGAGGGCGCGACGGTCATTCGCGTCAAGACCGACGAGATCAGCCAAACCGGTCGCGCCACCCAGGGCGTCAAGATGATGACCGTCGACGATAACGACCGCATCTGCGCCGTAGCCCGCATGACAGCGGCCAAAGAGAAGCCCGAAGGTGAAGGTACCGAGGCCGCAGCCGACGCCGAAGAGGCCCCAGTCGACCTAGGCGACGGCAACGACATGCCAGAAGATCTCCTCGACGAGTAAAAGGCCCTGGCTGGCAGAAAATATCAGACCCCATATATCGGCGGTCGGCGCACTGCGCGTCGACCGCTTTTTTGAAAACCTTTGAACCCCACGTCGGCCCCGGCTGCCCGGCGGCATGCGAAGTCGATCGCGAGTTCCGCACGAGCCGGAGAGCACTTAATGTGCTCTCCGTGCGAGCAGGACTGTCTGAGCAGGCGACTTCGCATGCCGCCGGGCAGCCGGGGCCGACACCCTCCAAAGTTTTTCAAAAAAGTTGTTGACGCGCGCGTAACGACTCGTCTAATATATCCCTTGCGCGATGGACCTGTAGCTCAGTTGGTTAGAGCGTCCGGCTGATAACCGGGAGGTCACA
>UQUG01000057.1 GCA_900544205.1 uncultured Collinsella sp. | reverse complement strand
CCGTTAGCCGATGATGCGAGGGCGCTCGGCGTTTTCGACTGGTTTATGCACGCAAAGTCTGGGAATATACAAGTCGCATGTCTTACTGTCTAACCAGTTGCGCCAAGGAGGCACCATGGACTACAAGATTACCGGCTACGAGCCCGCCCAGCTGTTCCATTTCTTTGAGGAGGTCAGCGCGATCCCCCGTGGGTCTGGCAACGAGAAGGGCATCAGCGATTTCCTGGTCGCGTTTGCCAAGGAGCGCGGTCTCGATGTGTATCAGGACGAGGTCTACAACGTCATCATTCGCAAGCCCGCATCTGCCGGCGCCGAGAATGCCCCGACCGTCATGCTGCAGGGCCACATCGATATGGTGTGCGACAAGTTGGGCTCCGTTGAGCACGACTTTACGACCGACGGTATCGACTTGGTCGTCAAGGACGGTGTCCTCACCGCTAACGGCACCACTCTGGGCGCCGACAACGGTATCGCCGTCGCTCTGATGCTCACTGTTCTCGATGACGATTCGATCGTTCACCCTGCCCTCGAGTGCGTATTCACCACCGACGAGGAGACTGGCCTGGTCGGCGCCGAGACGCTCGACAAGTCCCAGATTAGCGCCCGCACCATGATTAATCTCGACTCCGAGGAAGAGGGCGTTGCCACCGTCAGCTGCGCCGGCGGCGTCGTCGTTACCTACACCTGCCCGATCGCGCGCGAGCACAAGACCGGTAGCACCCTCACGCTCGACATCTCCGGCCTACTGGGCGGTCACTCCGGCAGCGATATCCACCTGGAGCGCGGCAATGGCAACCTCATCATGGCCCGCATCATCGACCGCCTGATGGTCGCCGGTGAGCCCGCCATCGTCAGCTTCAACGGCGGCACCAAGGACAACGCCATCAACCGTGAGTGCAAGGCCGTTCTGGTCTATGCCGATCACGCTGCCGCCGAGGCCGCGGCCCAGATCGCAAAGGGCATCATCGCCGACGTCACTGCCGAGCTCGAGGTCTTCGACCCCGGCTTTACCTGCACCGTCGAGATTGCCGACGACGCCGAGGTCGAGGCCATGGACGAGAAGTCCGCGCTTGCCCTCATCCGCGCCCTGCGTCTTGCCCCTAACGGCGTGATTCGCCGCAACGTCGCCACCGACGGCTCCGTCGAGGTTTCCTCCAACATCGGCGTGGTCGCCACCTCCGATGACGAGGTCAAGATTATGCTGTCCCCGCGCTCCTCGATCACCTCGCTGCAGAACGAGTTCAAGGACCGCCTGCAGACGCTTGCCGATGTCCTGGGCTTCGACGCCAAGTTTGAGTTCGAGTATCCCGGCTGGAGCTATGCCGAGCATTCGCCGGTCCGCGACGTCTTTGTCGAGAGCTATCGCGAGCTCTTTGGCTCCGAGCTGCGCATCGAGTCCATTCACGCCGGCCTTGAGTGCGGCCTGTTTGCCGAGGCCCTGCACGGCCTGGACGCCATCGCCGTGGGCCCGACACTCTCCGATGTCCACACCCCGGACGAGAGCATGGAGCTCGCTTCTGCCGAGCGCTTCTACGAGCTGCTCATCGACGTCCTCAAGCGCCTTACTGCGTAAAGGTCGCGCTAGCAGCAGTTCGAGCCACGTGCTAGCGGATTGCAAATGACATTACGAGAGGGGGCATCTGAGCTTTTGCGACGGGTGCCCCCTCTCTTTTGTTTGATAATTGCGAAATTATGGCCACCTAGTCCATTTCTGCCCTGATGAGGTCGAGGGTGCGCTGGCAGTTTTCGCGGACAGGGCCGAGCATATGCTTGCGCAGGTCCGTCATGCCGGGCAGGTCGGCGTATTCGTCCATGACCTCTTCCATGCAAATGGGCACCTCGTAGGCGAGGTCCATCATGGTCGCAAAGCAAAACTTCTCGGATAGCCCGGCATCGGTGAGCGTCGCCTCCAGCGCGGGGTCGCCCATACCGTGGTATCGGCGGATAGCGCCTGGACCGATGCACCCCACACGATTTTCGCCGCCAACGCTCATGGCAAGGCGCGCCCGGCGGCGCATGCGCTCGTATGCCAGCCCCGATGCGACATCGTACATTCGAGCCATCATGGCTGTGCCGTCGTTTCCAAGGAGCAGGGAATAGTTTTTCGCGTGCGCATCCGGTGCGCCGATAATGGCGTTGAAGAACAGTATCTGCGTAAACAGATACAGGTTAAGTTGATGGTGGCTCGTATTTACGAGGAGCTCTTGAATGTCGCGTGTGGTCGGGCCGCCGTCTGCCGTGTACTTTTGGGCGGGCATCACCCCAAGTGCCTGACAGAGGTCTTCTTGATGTAGACGCCTGATTGTCCCGTCTTTGACTTTCATGCGGTCATAGCGCTCAACAATGAGGGCGGGTTCGTCCTCAAACATACGATATTCGACGTTTGCCGTTGCGATACCGGCGCGCTGGGCGCTTTTCATGCAGACAAACTCATTGAGAGCCTCGAGTTTAAATCCGATAACGCCATTTTTGAAAATATGCGTTGTGGGCGAGGAGCCCATGCATTCGCACCAGCGGCCGTTTATGAACGCGAGCGCGAACTTGCCCTGGTTGCCTCCAAGTGACCAACTTTCATCTAGACCCATCCACGATGCATCGCGGTCATCTCTGATCGACTTGAGACGAAGAGCAATTTCGTGGTTGTCTATAGGGCGGTATTCGCCAGCGCGATGCAGGACGGCGTCGGTATCTTCTTCGGCACAAAACTGCACGCCGCCCGGACAGTCGAGTCCGATATGGCTGAGCAACGCAACGGGATTGTTGGGCCTAACGTCGAATTCGGCGGCAATCGCTTTTCGTTGGTCCTCGCTGTCGGGTAGAAGGCCAAACAGGTACGGATTCATGACCTGTTGTCCGTATGTGCGATTCGATACGGGTATGTTGGTCGATAGGGCTGGCCCGTCATAGTCATGATCGTAGGTAAAGCTGATAAGACCGTTCTCATCTTGCGTGAGCGTTCCAGCAGGCACGCCGCAAATAATGGTCCGAAGTGATGTTCTGGCCATTGGCTATTTCCCTTCGGGCTTGGTTTTGCTAGATGCGTTTGTGGCAATCGAGACTCCGAGATTGGACATGGCGAAATCGGCGAAGACCTCGTCGTAGAGTGCGGATGTAAAGGGGGCATCTGCAAGAGCCGGAATGGTTGTGCTGCGACGGTTGCGATGATGAAGACGTTGGGCGTGATGGCGTCTGGAGGTGCTGCAAGGTTGATCAGCATGCGGGGCGTCGACTGGTTGCTCATTTTTCGTTTCGCCTATATCCCCTTGAGCGGCGAGCGCCAGTCCAAGAGCACCGAAAACTGCCAGCAGCTTGTCGAGCCGAATGCCCGTGGCATCTCCCAGCTCGAGCGATGCGAGCAGGCGTTCCGAAACACCGGCTTTTTTAGCGAGGGCGGCACGGGTGATCCCCTGCGCCTCGCGCGCCTGACGCACGTAGATGCCGGCTTGGCGCGGCGTGGTGATGGGAAGGGTATCCATGGCAATCTCCTAACGTGCAGACTTTTGCATCCTAGTATGACATGCAAAAGTCTGCATGAAAAGGCTCATGCAAAACTCTGCATGAGACCTCATACGGACGTTTAGTTTTGAAGGGTGTTTTACAGCACCAAAAAACCCAAGTGTTCCAGCAGGATCTTGAGGCCGATAAGGATGAGCACGACGCCACCCACGATGGTGGCGGGTTTTTCGTAGCGCGCGCCAAAGGTGTGGCCGATCGCTACGCCGGCGACGGAGAAGATAAACGTTGTGACGCCGATAAGCGATACAGCGGGCACGATGTCAACCGAGAGCGCGGCAAACGAGATGCCCACGGCCAGGGCGTCGATTGAGGTGGCGATGGCGAGGATCAGGTACTCGCCCAGTTCAATCTTCTCGGCATCCTTGCCGTCGTCTTCATCCTCGTCTTCGGTAAAGGCTTCCCACAGCATTTTGCCGCCGATGAAGGCGAGCAGGATAAAAGCGATCCAGTGGTCGATGGGGCCGATGATGCTCATGAATTGACTGCCAAGCGCCCATCCGATCACGGGCATGCCTGCCTGGAAGCCGCCAAAGAACAGGCCGAGCACTACGGCGACCTTAAGGTTGATCTTCTTCATGCCAAGGCCCTTGCAGATGGATACGGCAAAGGCGTCCATCGAAAGGCCAACGGCGAGCAACACGAGCTCTGCGAGTCCCATAGTCTGGCTCCCTCTCTGCGGGCGGGCCCGCGTGTACCTCTTGGGGGAGTAACAAAAAAGACTCGTGGCGTACGCGTTGCGCGCACAGCCACGAGTCTCGTTCATTAAGGCAAGCCAGGCCGCATCGGCCAGTGTGTTGACTTGCCGCGCCACCGGAGGCGAACCCGATCACGCGACTACTCCCTCATTTATGCGAATCCCGATGCTACCACATAAGCAGCTCATTTGGATTGGGGCTCTCAGCTGTGTTCGCTCATTCTGTAAGCATCGGATTTTGCGGGCGTCACAGGGGCAAACCGTGAGAAACTTATTGACGTTTATGGAGCGTATACGATGGGAGCGATGCCTTGGATAAGAACGAGCTGCAAAAGCGTATGGAACAGGCCATCCGCCTGACTGCCCCCGGTCAGCCGATCCGCACCGCCCTCGACATGATCATTGCCGGTCACCTGGGCGCCCTTATCTGCGTCGGCGACACCGAAAACGTGCTCGCCGCCGGTAACGACGGCTTCCCGCTCAACATTTCGTTTACCTCGAACCGCCTGTTCGAGCTCTCCAAGATGGACGGTGCCATCGTTATCGATGGCGACCTCACCCAGATCCTGCGTGCCAACTTCCACCTCAATCCCGATCCCTCGCTCGCCACGAGTGAGACGGGCATGCGTCACCGTACTGCCGCTCGCATGTCGGTGCTCACCGACGCCATCGTGATCTCGGTTTCGGCTCGTCGTGCCGTCGTCAACGTGTACGTCCACGGCAAGAGCTACGAGATCCAGCCCGTCACCACCATCATGAGCTCGGTCAACCAGCTCGTCGCCACGCTCCAGACTACCCGTCAGTCGCTCGATCGCTCCCTGCTGCGCCTGACGGCCCTTGAGCTCGACGACTACGTCACGCTCGCCGACATCACCGGCATCTTCTCGAGTTTCGAGATCATGCAACAGGCAAAGACCGAGCTTAAGGATTGCATCGTCAAGCTGGGTAACCAGGGCAAGCTCGTGCAGATGCAGCTCGAGCAGCTCGCGGGCTCCAGCATGGATACCGAATACGACTTGATGATCCGCGACTACGCAAGCGATTCCTCTGAGGCCAACGCCGAGAAGATTCGCGCTGAGCTTGCCCGTATGACGCCTAAGGACCTGTCCGACCCGCAGCACGTGGCGGCAGTTCTGGGCTATGACGACTTGGACGAGGACTCCGTCATGACGCCGCTGGGCCTGCGCACGCTTTCGCGCGTGTCCGTCGTGCGCGACGGCGTGGCCGAGAAGATCGTCGACGAGTACGGCTCGCTGCAGGAGCTCATGGATGACATCAGCGAGGATCCGGAGCGCTTGGGCGACTTTGGCGTCAACAACCCTGCCATTCTTGCGGACTCGCTGTACCGCATGAAGGGCACCAAACAGGGGAACGCATAATGGCGCCCGTATGCGCCGTGGTCGTTGCCGGCGGCAGCGGCCAGCGCTTTGGAAATCCCGGCGGCAAGCAGCTCGTTAACGTGGCGGGCCGTCCGCTCATGAGCTGGTCCATCCGCGCGTTCGATCGTAGCGACAAGGTCGGCCATATCGTCGTGGTTTGCCCTGCCGAGCGCCGTGCCGAGATGCGCCGCTTGGCTATCGACCCGTTTGACTATGACACGCCCATCAGCTTT
This sequence comes from uncultured Collinsella sp., assembly GCA_900544205.1. Taxonomy (GTDB): domain Bacteria; phylum Actinomycetota; class Coriobacteriia; order Coriobacteriales; family Coriobacteriaceae; genus Collinsella. Next base: position 6,083 of record UQUG01000057.1, on the reverse strand, counting down.
GCCGATGCCGGCGATACTCGTCAGGATTCCACCCGCGCCGGCGTGCACGCGGTGCCGGCGGGTTTCGAATATGTCGCTATCCACGACGGCGCCCGTCCGCTCATTACGACCGAGGCCATCGACCACGCTATCGACGTGCTCGTGAGCGACCGCTCGCTCGACGGTGTCGTGTGCGGCCAGCCCGCGATCGACACGCTCAAGATCGTCGATGGCGACAATATCGTCGAGACGCCGCCGCGTGAGCTCTACTGGGCAGCGCAGACGCCGCAGATCTTTAGCGTCGATGCTATGAAGCGCGCCCATGCTGCAGCCATTGCCGAGGGCTTTATCGGCACCGATGATTCGTCGCTGGTCGAGCGCATGGGTGGGCGCGTCCGCTGCGTCCAGAGCCCGCGCGATAACCTTAAGGTGACGGTGCCCGAGGACCTGCGTCCCGTAACCGCGATTCTGCTTGGCCGCATGGCCGAGGGAGAGGACCTTCCCCATGTTCAGTAACCTGCGCATTGGCCATGGCTACGACGTCCACCGTCTGGTGGAGGGGCGTCGATGTATCATCGGCGGTGTCGACATTCCCTACGAGCGCGGCCTGCTGGGCCACTCGGATGCCGATGTGCTCGCGCACGCCTTGGCCGACGCCATTCTGGGCGCCTGCCGCGGGGGAGACATCGGCAAGCTATTCCCCGATACCGACCCCGCCTATGAGGGTGCTGATTCGATGGTGCTGCTCGCTCGCGTGATGGGCTATGCGCGCGAGCTGGGCTTCGAGTTTGTCGATGCCGATTGCACCATTGCCTGTCAGCAACCCAAGATCACCCCGCACCGCGATGCCATGCGCGCCAACCTTGCCCATGCCCTGGGCGTTGACGTCGGAAACGTGGGCGTCGCCGCCACTACGACCGAAAAGCTCGGTTGGGAAGGCCAGGGCGAGGGAATCGGCGCCTGGGCCGTCTGCCTGCTACAGAAAACCGTTAAGGAGTAACGAATGCGTATCTACAACAGCGCTACCCATAAAAAGGAAGAGTTCCAGCCCATCGAGTCCGGCAAGGTCCGCATGTACGTGTGCGGCCCCACGGTCTACGACAACATCCACATCGGCAATGCCCGCACGTTCATCAGCTTTGACGTGATTCGTCGCTGGCTCATCGCGAGCGGCTACGAGGTCACGTTCGCCCAGAACCTCACCGATGTCGATGACAAGATCATCAAGCGCGCCAACGAGCAGGGCCGCACTGCCGCCGAGGTCGCGACGGAGTTCTCCGACAAGTTCATCGGCGTCATGCGCGCCGCCAACGTGCTCGATCCCGATGTGCGTCCTCGCGCCACCAAGGAGATCGGCCCCATGATCGCCATGATCAAGACGCTCATCGAGCAGGGCCACGCCTACGCCGCCGATAACGGCGATGTGTACTTTGCCGTGCGCAGCGATCCCAACTATGGTCAGGTCTCGGGCCGCAACATCGACGACCTTATGGTTGGCGCGCGCATCGAGGAGAACGAGGACAAGAACGACCCGCTCGACTTTGCCCTGTGGAAGGCCGCCAAGCCCGGCGAGCCCAGCTGGCCGAGCCCCTGGGGCGAGGGGCGTCCCGGTTGGCACACCGAGTGCGCCGCCATGGTGCACCGCTACCTGGGCACCCCGATCGACATCCACGGCGGCGGCTCCGACCTTGCCTTCCCGCATCACGAGAACGAGTGCGCCCAGGCCACCTGCGCTTGGCACCAGGGCTTCTCCAACACCTGGATGCACACGGGCATGCTACTGGTCGACGGCGAGAAGATGTCCAAGTCGCTCGGAAACTTCTTTACGCTGGCCGAGGTGCTCGAGCAGCACTCTGCCGCGGCCCTGCGCCTGCTGATGCTGCAGACGAGCTATCGCTCGCCGCTCGACTTCTCCTGGGAGCGCCTGGAGGGTGCCGAGAATTCGCTCACGCGTATTGCCGGTACGGTCGAGAACCTGCGTTGGGCCGCGAACCATGCGACGGCCGACGCCGATGAGGCTGCCGCCGAGGCGTTTGCCGCCAAGGCCGCCGAGACCCGTGCCGCCTTTAAGGAGTGCATGGACGACGACTTTAACACCGCTGGTGCCATGGGTGCTGTCTTTGGCTTTGTGACCGAGTGCAACCAGTACCTGGAGCAGGCGGGCGACGCTGCCGACAAGGCCGCCGCGCTTGCCGCCGCCGACACGCTGGCCGAGCTGCTCGATACGTTTGGTGTTGAGCTTCCCGAGCCCAAGGTCGAGCTGCCGCTGGGTCTGCTAGGCGTTGCCGCCGGCCTGGTCGCCTACACGGGTGACGACGTGGACGAGGCCGCTGCCAAGATTCTCGAGGCCCGCGCCGAGGCCCGCGCCGCCAAGAACTGGGATCTGGCCGACGCCATCCGCGACCAGCTCAAGGATCTGGGCCTCACCATTGAGGATACCGCCGCCGGCACCCGTATCAAATCTCTCTAATCCCCGCGGGTTTCCCAAGCACCCGACCTTGCCGTTCAAACCGTCGCTCGCGTACTCAAGTACGCGTCGCTCCTCTTTCACGGCAATCTCGGGCACTTGGAAAACCCGTACCGACCGCCCGAGCCACGGCACCTTGCCTTTCAATCGTCGGGCATGACCTCAAGGTCTATGCCCTCCTCTTTCAAGGCAATCTGCCGCACCTCGGGCGGTCGGTCTATTTGTTTCGTTTGATAGTTGTATTTAGGAGGTCGCTTTATGGCCGACAATCGCAAGCGTGCGCCTCGTGGCGGCAAGCAGGCCGCTTCTGGCTCGCGTCCGATTCGCCGCAACGACCGCGCTGCCGCTCCCAAGGGCCAGCGCGAGCGCTCCCAAGCCGAGGCTGCGCGTCCGCAGCGAGATCGCAACCGTGACAACGTTCAGGTCTCCAAGGGCGAGTTTATCGAAGGCCGCCGTGCTGCCGCCGAGGCGCTGCGTACCGGCTTTCCCGTCAAGTGCGCGCTCATCGCCGAGGGCGGCGAGCGCGATGCCGCCCTGTCTCGTCTGGTCGATGACCTCAACGCCGCGGGCGTCCGCATTAAGTATGTGCCGCGCGCGCAGCTCGATGCGCTGTCGAGCCATGGCGCTCACCAGGGCATTGCGCTCGAGGTGGGCAACTTCCCCTATGCCGATGTCGCCGATATCCTCGACCGCGCGGGCGACGGTCCGGCGCTCGTCATCGTGCTCGACCATGTGACCGACGACGGCAACTTTGGCGCCATCGTGCGCTCCGCCGAGGTTGTGGGCGCGGCCGGCGTCGTCATCGCCAACAAGCGTGCCGCCGGCGTGACCGTGGGCAGCTACAAGACCTCAGCCGGCGCCGTCATGCATCTGCCTATCGCGCAGGTTCCAAATATCGCCCGTGCACTCGACGACCTCAAGGCCGCTGGCTTTTGGGTGGGCGGTGCCTCCGAGCACGCCGAAGGCAGTTGCTGGGATGCTCCCTTCGAGGGCCGTGTGGCTCTCGTCATGGGCTCCGAGGGCGACGGCATCTCGCGCCTGGTGCTCGAGAAATGCGACTTTTTGACCAAGCTTCCCCAGCGCGGCATGACCGAGAGCCTCAACGTTGCCCAGGCAACGACGGCGCTATGCTTTGAGTGGTTACGTCGCAACGCCGGCGAGCTCATGGGGGAGGAGTAGCGCATGTCCAAGAAGAACCGCGCCAAGTCCAAGGCCAAGCGTTTTGGCGAAGGCTCGGCCAAGCCGATTGTTTCGGCCGCGACCTATGGTGTGGGCGGCAATGCGTTTGCGCAGGCCATCGCCGATCCGGTCTCGACGGTGCATTCCAATAAGCCCGAGCTGCTGGTGGTCGACGGTTACAACGTGATCCACTGCACGCCGCGCTACGAAAAGCTCGTATACGACCATTCCGACGATCCGTATTCCAGCGACGTTCACGATATGGCGCGCACCGCCCTCATCAACGACGTCGCCGCCTTTGCCCAGGGCCGCTACGAGGCCGTGATCGTGTTCGACGGCGCGGGCAATATCTCCAGCGAGCGCCCCAACCTGCCGGCTCGCGGCGTGCGCATCGAGTTTTCGCCGACGGGCGTTTCGGCCGATACTGTGGTTCAAAAGCTCTGCATCGAAGCGCGCGAGGAAGGTCGCGCGTGCTCTGTGGTGTCGAGCGACGGCACGATTCAGGCCGTCGTTATGGGTAAGGGCGTCACGCGCATTTCGAGTCGTATGCTGGTGGATGAGCTCAGGCAGATCGACAATGATGTGCATGAGGCCGAGGAAGCCCCACAGATCAAGATGACCCTAGGCAGCCGCCTAAGCCCCGAGGCCCTGGCCAAACTCAAGGCCCTGCGCGGACGGTAGGGGGAGTGGTGGGGCGACGCTGCCCCACTAGCTCCATTCAGCGATGTCGACCATTCTCATGACGCGCCAGGATAGCGCCTCTTTTAGATACGGTAATCTTGCTGTCAGAGCGTCGTTTTTGGATAGAATCTCGATGGCATCGTCAACAAAGCCTTCAAGTTTGTCCCTATCAAACCAGCTCATATCCTCGACGAGCAACATTTGTTTGGCGGGGCTTGAATGAAACTGCGCGCTGGTAAAACTGTGCTCTCCTGCTCGAAGCTCCTCTAGAGATATGTTGCACCAGAGCGATGAGCCCGAATCGAAGATGGGTGCCGGTCTGCACGCTAGTGTGTTGACGTTTCGCACGAGGCCAAAGTTGCGCCAATGGCGGTCATAGTTGGCAATGACGTCATCGCATACGATCATGCGGTCGAGAGCATCTTTTATGCCCGTCGCCCCGAGTTCCTCACAGTTTGTAACATACCGTTCGTAGTCGGTTAGACGGTCGTCTACATTTGCGTGCAGATTTACATAGAACGCAGGGACATATTCTTCTTCGTCAGTTAAGAATACATCGCATGTGCTCAGGGCAGAAGTGCCCATGCCTTCGAGCGAGTAGGGCACGTAATCGCAGGCGTTTAGGATGCGGCGGTGAAGTTCGGTCGCCACCAGCTCGTTATAAGGTTCCTGGTTCAGGTGTGCTCCTGCCTTATGCAGAATTCGGCGCCCGCCCACGCATGTCCAGTACTTTTGAAGATTGCCGTCTGAGGTGTTATCGGGCTTTGCAACAGTCGCTTTACCCTCTGGGGCAAAGGGCGCAATGGTCAACGAGACGTCGTCAAAAGCATTATTGAAGAAGTTAATATTCTCCCAGGCGAGGTCGGAACCTTGGGGTCTAATCCAATATTGGTCGGATAGGGAGAGGCCGAGATTTCGCTGGACAAGTTCGTCGGGAACATCGACTGCGGCTTCCGCCAACAGGGACGCCAGCCCAATGCGCGCGAGCGGGATGCCGCGGCCGCGCCACCAGATGTGGAAGGAGTCGAGCGATACAGGACTATTAGGGCCAAATACTCCAATGGGGGCGTGGGCGAAATCAATGTCGGGGCCGATGTGGGTAAAGTCTTTTCGCGATGTGCTGTAGACCAGCTGAGCGACTTCATGGGTGCGATTCATGAGGGTAAACACGATTTCGCTTTTCCCATGGCCGCGACGGGGGCGTCCCCCTGTTTTAATCACGGAGCGGAGTCGCGTGTCGACGCTGCCTTTGTCGATAAGCCACACGCCAGAAACTTTGTGGGCGGTTAGCGCTCCGATTTTTATGAGCTCCTGCACCCTGCGCGGGGTGATGCCGAGCAGCTCAGCAGCTTCTTTTGTGGTCAACATCGCGAAACCCTTCGTCAGAACGAATAGTTGTATCTAATCAATTGTAATTAAAACCATTCGTTTTGGCGAAGGGTTTTAAGATTGAGGGTGAGCTGGCGGAAATGAAAGACCTGGTACCTGATTGCAGCTGGATTTTGCATATTTGTATAACGTCGTGCGGCCTGTTGCGCCCCGTCCTCAATTCCTTTATCCTAGACAGGCTTCGCGCGAAAGCGCCAAGTGTGCCAGTGTGGCGCAACGGTAGCGCAACTGATTTGTAATCAGTGGGTTGCGGGTTCGATTCCTGTCACTGGCTCCATGAGAGTTTTGGGCCCTGTTCCCTTGTGGGACAGGGCCCGTTTCTTTTTATGTCGATAAGCCAGCGGGTTTGGCGCCAACCAAGCTTCAGGTTTGTCTCGATCTGTAACAC
>UQUG01000056.1 GCA_900544205.1 uncultured Collinsella sp. | reverse complement strand
CGTTGTAGTTCTCGATCATGACAACCTGCAGGTAGGGAGCCACGTCGGGGTCGTTTGCAATCCACTGCGACAGCGTCAAGATCAGATGGATGATGTCCTGCGCGATAGTGTAGGCAGGCGCCGCCTTGCCGCCAAAAATGATGGTGACGGGGTGCTTAGGTCTGTTGCCGTTCTTGATATCGAGGTACTTCCAGATGATGTAGAGCGCAAGCATCTGCTGGCGCTTGTACTCGTGGATGCGCTTGACCTGGACGTCGATGATGGCGTTGGAGGGAATGGTCACGCCCTGCTCGAGCGCCATGAACTGGCGCATGATGGCCTTGGCCTCGACCTTGGTGGCGGCCAGGCGCTCAAGAACGTCCTTGTCGTCGGCGAACTTGGCGAGTTTGCTCAGATCGCCGGTGCTGCGCCAGTCGGTGCCGATCACATCGTCGAGCAGGCTGGCGAGCGCGGGGTTGGCACCATGGATCCAGCGGCGGAAGGTGATGCCGTTGGTCTTGTTGGAGAACTTCTCGGGATAGATTTCGTAGAACGGATGAAGCTCGGTGTCCTCCAGGATTTTGGTGTGGAGGGCGGCTACACCGTTGATGGAGAAGCCAAAGTGGATGTCCATGTGGGCCATGTGGACGGTGTCGTGCTCGTCGATGATGGCGACGCGCGGGTCATCGTGCTCGGCCTTCGCGACCTCATCGAGCTTGACGATAATGTCGGCGATGGCAGGGGAGACCTTCTGCAGGCTGGCGAGCGGCCACTTCTCGAGCGCCTCGGCAAGAATCGTGTGGTTAGTGTAGGCGACCATGGAGCGTACGATGGTCACGGCCTCGTCAAACTCGATGCCATGCTCGGTGGTGAGCAGGCGGATGAGCTCGGGAATGACCATGGTGGGGTGCGTGTCGTTGATCTGGACCACGGCGTAGTCGGCCAGATCGTGCAGGTTGCTGCCGCGCTCGATGGCCTCGTCGATCAGGAGCTGGGCGGCGTTGCTCACCATGAAGTACTCCTGATAGATGCGAAGCAGGCGGCCCTGCTCATCGGAATCGTCGGGGTAGAGGAACAAGGTGAGGTTCTTGGCGATCTCGGTCTTGTCGAAGTCGATGGAACTGCCGGGGACCAGGCCGTCGTCGACGCTCGCCAGGTCGAACAGGCGCAGGCGGTTCTTGGTGGGCTGGCCGTAACCGGGCACATCGATGTTGACGAGCTTGGAGGTAACGGCAAAATCGCCGAACTCGACGGTGTAGGAGCGGTCATCGTCGACTAGGATGTCCTGCTCACCGAGCCACTCGTCGGGGACGGCCTTCTGCTGGTTGTCGACAAAGCGCTGACGGAACAGGCCGTAGTGATAGTTGAGGCCCACGCCATCGCCGGTCAAGCCCAGCGTGGCGATGGAATCCAGGAAGCACGCGGCCAGGCGACCCAGGCCGCCGTTGCCGAGTGACGGCTCGACCTCGAACTCCTCGATCTTGTTGAGGCCGTGGCCTGCGGCGGTGAGCTGGTCCTTAACCTCGTCGTAGATGCCGAGGTCGATCATGTTGTTGATGAGCAGCTTGCCGATCAAAAATTCGGCGGAAATGTAATAGAGCTTTTTCTTGCCGTTGTTGAGCGGGCGGGCGGCGGAGCGCTCCTGCACGAGTTTGACCAGCAGCTTGTAAATGCGACGGTCGTCGAGCTGCTCGAGCGAGGTGCCAAAAGACTGCTCGGCGAGTTCCATGAGGTTAATTTGGGGCATGTTTTCTCCTGTGATGGGTTGTTTCATGTCTGCAATTCATAAGAAGCCCGCGCGAGGGGATTGGGGTGGCCTCGCGCGGGAAAAGCAAGCGCGTCCGCACGGTGGGGAGGGGTTGGGCGCGGTAGCTCCTATTGAGGAAGCTCGATTTCGGCTTCCGACGGGATGCGGAAGTAGGTCTCGGTCCAGTCGGTGAGTTTGTGCTCGAGCTCGCGGGTGATGGCGCCGTCGAGCATGCGCCAGGTCCAGTTGCCGCCCAGCGTGGCAGGGGTGTTGATGCGCGCCTCGTTGCCCAAGTTGAGCAGGTCCTGCATGGTGTAGATGCACGTGTCGCTCACGCTGGCGGCGATGGTGCGATTGAGTGCGTCGGCCATGGGTTCGCCGGCCTGCTGATGGGTGTACAGGGCTGCCTGCTCGCGCTGACGCGGGGTGGCCGTTCCCTCAAACCAACCGCGCGCCGTCTCGTTGTCGTGGGTGCCCACATAGGCGACGGTGTTGGCGATGTAGTTATGCGGCAGGTAGTACGAGTTGGTGCCCTCAAAGGCAAACTGCAGGATCTTCATGCCGGGGAAGCCCGAGTTGTCGCGCATGTCGATGACGCCGGGGGTGAGGAAGCCCAGGTCCTCGGCGATGATGGGCAGCGTGCCGAGCTTTTCCTCGAGCGCCTTGAAGAACTTGAGGCCGGGACCCTGCGTCCACGAACCGTAGGACGAATCGGGCGAGGAGAACGGCACCTCCCAATAGGCCTCGAAGCCGCGGAAGTGATCCAGGCGGATGACGTCGTACATGTCGAGGGCGGCGCGAATGCGGCCCTCCCACCAGGAGAAGTCGTCGGACTCCATAGCGTCCCAGTCGTAGATGGGGTTGCCCCAGTACTGGCCGGTGGCCGAGAACTGGTCGGGCGGCGTGCCGGCGACGCTCACGGGATTGCCGGCGGCGTCGATCTTAAAGAGCTCAGGCGTCGCCCACATCTCGACGGAGTCACGCGAGACATAGATGGGCAGGTCGCCGATGATGAGAATGTCGCGCTCGTTGGCATAGGCCTTGAGGCGGCTCCACTGGCGATCGAAGAAGTACTGCGTCATCTGGTGGTAGAGCATACGCGCCGGATGGTCGGCGCAGACCTTGGCGGAAGCCTCGCCGCGGGTACGGAGCTCCGCGGGCCACTCCCAAAACGCCTTGAGACCGCACTCCTCTTTGACGGTCATGAACTCACAGTAGGGGATGAGCCAGTCCTCGTTGGCCTGGATAAAGTCATCGAAATCGGCCGGCTTGTCGGCGGCAAAGCGCTCAGCGGCGCGGTCGAGAATCTGACGGCGGCCGCCAAAGATAGCACCGTAGTCGACGTTACTGGGGTCAGAACCCAGGTACACGCCATCGATATCGCGCTGTTCAAGATACCCTGCCTCGATAATCTCGGCAAAGTCGATAAAGTTGGGGTTGCCTGCGCGGGCCGAGAACGACTGATAGGGCGAATCGCCATAGCTGGTCGTCGTAAGGGGCAGAATCTGCCAGTAATGTTGTTTGCACGAGGCGAGAAAATCGACGAAGTCGTAGGCATTCCAGCCAAAGCCGCCGATTCCGTATGGTCCGGGCAGAGATGAGACGGGCATGAGGACGCCGCTTGCACGCTCCATGAATGCGCTCACCAACCTTCTTGTTGTGGGATCGGCCTGCAGATGGGTGAACAGCCCGTCCCGAGTTTTAGAGTCGATGTCCCTATTGTAGAACATGTTGTTTAAACATGTATAGGCGAGATTAAAAAGTTGGCCCATTTTCGGTAAGCGGTTACGCGCCATGAAAAAAGCCCCGGTCTCACATCGTGAGATCGGGGCAAGAACGGTATGTAGGCTTTTTGCTACTCGGCGTCGGCGAAGCCGTTGGGGTTGTGGCTCTGCCAGTTCCAGCTGTCGCGGCACATATCCGCGATGTCGTATTGGGCCTTCCAACCCATCATGCGCTCGGCCTTGGAGGCATCGCACCAGTTGGCGGCGATGTCGCCGGCGCGGCGCTCGCGGATCACGTAGGGCAGCTCCTTGCCACAAGCCTTGGAGAAGGCGGCGACGACCTCGAGTACCGAGGTGCCGGTGCCGGTGCCCAAGTTAAAGATCTCGACGCCGGTCTTGCCGTTCATCCAGTTAAGGGCGGCAACGTGACCAGAGGCCAGATCGCACACGTGGATGTAGTCGCGCACGCCGGTGCCGTCGGGGGTGGGGTAGTCGTTGCCAAAGACCTGAACGGCCTCGAGCTTGCCCACGGCGACCTGGGCGACATAGGGCACCAGGTTGTTGGGGATGCCCTTAGGGTCCTCGCCGATCAGGCCCGACGGATGAGCGCCGATGGGGTTGAAGTAACGGAGCAGCACGACGTCCCACTCGGGGTCGGCGGTGTGGACGTCCATAAGGATCTGCTCGATCATCCACTTGGTCCAACCATAGGGGTTGGTCGCGGGTTTCTTAGGATCCTCCTCGGTGACGGGCGGGTTGTCCGGGTCGCCGTAGACGGTCGAGGAGCTCGAGAAGATGATGGACTTGCAGCCATGGTTGCGCATGACGTCGATGAGCACCAGGGTGTTCTCGATGTTGTTGTGGTAGTACTCGACGGGCTTGCTCACCGACTCGCCGACGGCCTTAAAGCCGGCAAAGTGGATGACGCGGTCGATCTGATGGGTATCGAAGATCTTGTTCATCGCATCGCGGTCGAGCACGTTGGCCTCGTAGAAGGTGAGGTTCTTGGCGGCCTCGTCGCCCACGATGGTCTTGACGCGGTCGACGGCGACGGCGCTGGAGTTGGAGAGATCATCGACGATGACGACCTGGTAGCCACCCTCGAGCAGCTGAACGACGGTGTGCGAGCCGATAAAACCGGCGCCACCGGTAACGAGGACGCAGGTGTCTTTGGGGTCGAGTGCTTTGGACATGTAGTCTCCTATCGAATCAGGAACACTTCTTCAGGGGAGTATAGCGCAGGCAGGGACGCCCAAATCGTGCGCTGTAGGAAAAGCAGAGGATTGTGCTAACGTACTCATCAGAAGAGCTTGCGTACGCATAACCTGATCTTTGGCATTTGCTTACGAGCCGCTGACCTTGTAGTTTCCTGCCGTTCGTGGAAATCGTTGGGACGCGCCATATGTACGCTAATATGTATGAGTTGAGCGACATATAAATAAACATGTAACGGAGTACATATGTCACCAAACAGCGATTCCATCCTTTCCCAGGAGCTCTCGCGCCGCACTGCCCTCAAGGCCCTGTTCGGCGCCGCTTCTGCGGCAGTTCTTTTTGGCCTGCCCGCTCGCGCCCATGCGGCGGAGGCTTCCAAAGAAACCACCGATAAACTGAATGCTGCCCAGGCCCAGCTCGACGAGGTTCAGGCCCAGCTCGACAGCATCGCAAATGAGTATGCGGCGCTGGCCAACAAGAATGCCCAGACCCTCAACGACATCGAGAATGTCCAGGGCAAGATTGACGACACGCAGGCCCAGATCGATGAAAAGAAGGCCGAGCTCAAGAAGAAGCGCAACGACCTTTCCGATCGCGTGGCCGCCAGCTACAAGTCCGGCGGCACGAACATCCTGTCTTTGCTGCTGGCCTCTGGCTCGTTTGAGGAACTCGTCGCCAACGCGCATTACGTTGAGAAGATCAACAAGAGTGACCGCGATGCCATCGAGGATATCCAGACCATCCAGGAAGAGCTCGATGCGCAAAAAACCGAGCTTGAGTCGCAGAAAGCCGACTTAGAGAAACTCAAGGACCAGCAGACGGCTCAGATGCAGGATATGCAGGCCAAGCAGCAAGAGGTCCAGACCGTGCTGAACGGTCTTTCCGACGACGTCAAGGAGCTCATGGCTCAGCGCGATTCCGAGATCCTCGCTGCCGCCCAGGCTGAGGAGGCCGCTAGGAAGGCTGCCGCTGCCGCGGCTGCCGCGAACAAGAACAATTCCTACTCGGGTGGTTCAAGCTCGGGTGGCGGATCGTATGCGCCCGGAACCCCGCAACAGAATGCCGGCTCGGGCAAACAGCAGGCCGTCGTCAACGCGTGCTACTCCACGCCTTCGCCGGGTCAGAACTGGTGCGCGGCGTGGGTTACCAATGTCTTCCGTAACGCCGGCGTTGGCTACTTTGGCGGTAACGCATGCGATATGTTTAACGCATGGTGCTATAGCTCCGACCGCTCGGCGCTGCAGGTGGGCATGATCGTGGCCGATTCCTCGCACAGCGGCACGGGTGCTCCGGGCCTCATCTACGGTCATGTGGGTATCTACGTTGGCGGCGGCATCGTTATGAGCAACGAGGGTGCCATTACGTCTAAGTCGCTTGATTCGTTTATTAGCTTCTATGGCACTGGCTCTGGCGTGCGTTGGGGCTGGCTCGGCGGCGTGGCGCTGTCGTAAAGCCGACGGGGCCGCGTGCCCGCCCGCAATATATTTGATTGCCTGCTCGGGCAGTCCTGCGCAAGACGAAGGCCACATTAAGTGGCCTTCTTTGCGTGCGGAACTCGCGATCAATCAAATATATTGCGGGCGGGCACGCGGCCCTCTTGGGTTCGGGGCGCGGCACACCGGACTGGTTGTCTGAATTAAAGAAAGTGAAGGCCCCTTTCGGGGCCTTCTTTTTATTAGAGGCTTTAGCCTGTGCGGGGCGCGCAGCGCGCCGCATCAGAAACCACCCGCTATGCGGGTGGGGCCAAACGGCTTTACAAAGCCGCCCCCTCGCCGGACACTTGCGATTGTTCAGGCCGCAAGGAATCCGAGTCGAGAGGGCGGTGGTGGCGTATGGCCCAGAAGGCCTACAGCCTGTCGCACACGAAGTGGATGTGCAAGTACCACGTCGTGTTCACGCCGAAGTATAGGCGCAAAGTCATCTACAACCAAATAAGGTCCGACCTTGGGGAGATCTTCAGGAAGCTCTGCCAGTACAAGGGGATAGAGATCATCGAGGGGCACCTGATGCCCGACCACGTCCACATGCTGCTGGCGATACCGCCGAAGTACAGCGTATCGAGCGTGATGGGCTACCTGAAGGGGAAGAGCTCGCTGATGATATTCGACAAGCACGCGAACATGAAGTACAAGTTCGGCAACAGGAAGTTCTGGGCCGAGGGCTACTACGTGTCCACCGTCGGCCTGAACGAGGCCACCATCGCGAAGTACATCCGGGAGCAGGAGAAGGCCGACATCGCGATCGACCGGCTGAGCGTCAAGGAGTACGAGGACCCCTTCGGCAGGGGGCCGGGGCGTAAATAGCGCCGGTTTGACCGGCCCGCCACGGGTCAATCTGCAGTGCGGCCCGAACCCCGTGAGGGCCGGCGCCTTTAGACGCGTGCCGGAAACCCAAGGGTTATACCCTAAGAGCAAACCACCCCTTTTAGGGGTGGTTTTGATAAAAATTCGCCTACTCGGTGGACTTCGGGTTCTAGGTCTACGTCGAACTGCTCTTTGACTTTGGCTTGGATGTCGCGGATGAGTTCGTCGACGTCGGCGGCGGTGGCGTGGTCGGCGTTGACGATGAAGCCGCAGTGCTTCTCGCTCACCTGCGCGCCGCCAACGGCGTGTCCGCGCAGTCCGGCATCCATGATGAGCTTGCCGGCAAAGTGGCCCTCGGGGCGCTTGAAGGTGGAGCCGGCACTCGGCATGTCGAGCGGCTGCTTGTCCTCGCGGCGCTGGCGGTAGTCGTCCATGTCGGCCTTGATCATCGCGGCGTTGCCCGGGGCGAGATTGAAAGTGGCCGAAAGCACGATAAAGCCGTCGTCGGCGATGCGGCTCTTGCGATAGCCCAGGTTGAGCTCATCGACATCGAACTCGATGATGTTGCCGCTGCCACGGGTGCCGTCGTCGAGCTGGCGAGCAGGTTTGTAGACGCGCACGGACTCCAGCACATCGGCCATGCAGGCGCCGTAAGCTCCGGCGTTCATGTAGCAGGCGCCGCCGACCGATCCGGGGATGCCCGAGATGGGCTCCATGCCGGTGAGACCGGCCTCGGCTGCCGCAGCGGCGACATCGGAAAGCAAGGCGCCGGCCGCCGCCGTGACGTGCGTACCGTCGACCGTAATGTTGGAGAGGCCTTCGCCCAGCGCCACGACGACGCCACGGATGCCCTTGTCGCCGACGAGCAGGTCGGAGCCGTTGCCCACGATGGTGAGCGGCAGGTCGCAGCGATAGCAGGTGTCGAGCGTGGCGACGAGGCCCTGCTCGGTATCGGGCGTGACAAAGACGTCGGCCGGGCCGCCGATCTTAAACGTGGTGTGCTCGCGCATGGGCTCGCTCATCAGCACGTTGTCCTCGCCGGCAACGCCAGCAAGCGCGCACAGCAGGTCCTCGTTAAAAAAGTCGTTCTCGTGCATACGAATATCCGCCTTTTGGTGGTCGTTGTCATCAATCGATTGCAATATACCCCACCCGGACGGATTTGGTGCGCTGGCGGCGATAAAACAGCCGTCTACCGGATTGGTAAAGTGTTTATCACCGAGGTAGAGGGGTAGTCGCTATACTTTCAAGAGATTGCGCGTAAACCCGGAAGGAGCGAGATGGCCAACAAAGTCACCCTCAAGCAGATCGCCCAGGAGGTGGGGCTTTCCCCCTCGTCGGTCTCGCTTGTGCTCAATAATCGGCCCTGTCGCATCTCGGAAGAAAACCGCAAACTCATCAAGGAGGTCGCGGCGCGCAACCACTATGTTCCTAACCAGATTGCGCGTAGTTTGGTCATGCGCGAGTCGCGCACGCTGGGCCTTATCGTCCCTAACATCGAGAGCCGCTTTTTTGCCTCGCTCGCCGGTAGCCTGGAAAAGCGCTGCCGCGAGGATGGCTATGCGCTCTTCATTACCAGCTCGGGTGGAAGCGCCGACGACGATCTGGAGCTGCTGCGCCAGCTGGTGACGCGCGGCGTTGATGGCGTCTTCCTGGTCGTGGGCGACGAGTTCTCCGACGACCGTGCCCTGCGCGAAGAAGTCAGCCATCTGCCTATCCCTGCCGTGATGGTCGACCGTGCCATTGAGGGGCTCGAGTGCGACAAGGTGATGTTCGACCACGAGATGGGTGGCTACATGGCCACTCGCTATCTGATCGAGCAGGGCCACCGTCGCATTGCCTGCTTGGTTAACGCGCGCCGTTCCAATACGGGGCGTAAGCGACTTGCCGGCTATGAGCGCGCGCTGCGCGAGGTTGGCCTGCCTATTGACGCGCGTTTGGAGTTTGAGAGCGAGTACTACATTCCGAGTGCCTACGAGGCCTCGGAGGCGGTGCTCGCAACTGATGCCACCGCTGTGTTCGCAAGTTCGGACAACATTGCCCTTGGTCTGCTCAAGCGCTTACACGAGATGGGGAAGAGCATTCCGGGCGACATTTCGGTGGTGAGTTACGACAACTCGGCCGCCGACGTTCTCTTTGAGCCGGCGCTGACCGCGATTGAGCAGGATCCAGGTATCCTCGCGGAGCATGCTTTTGGCTGCATGTCCAAGCGTCTTGCCGGTAGGGGCGGTAGACGTGCCGAAGAGGTCGTCCTGGAGCCGGCGCTTATCGTTAAGGGCAGCGTGCTCGAACTTACCGAATGTAGCTAAGCGTACTTGTTTGGTTGCATAGATTGCATGCGGAGTGTCCACTATTTGCCGGCGGGGCCGGGCTGCCTGCCTTGTTTTGAGAAGTTCGCGGAGCCCACTTCTCAAAACAAGGCAGGCAGCCCGGCCCTCGTCCGTTAACTCTTCCGCTGGGCGAGCCATAGACGCCGCGCACCGATAGGGTAAGGCAGCGGCTTGAAATTGGTGCTATATTCAGCTTTAGTTGTTTAATGCTAGTACGGGAGGCTGATATGGGGCTGTTCAAGAAGAAAAACCCGCAGGATGCCTTTGATCCCGATGTGTTTACCATCACGGATACGATTTTGGACCCGCCGCGGTTTACATTTTTGCCGGCTATCTACCAGGATGCCACGCGCCGCAAGTGGGCCGTGCATCAGCGTGGTGCAGAGCCTAAGATTTTTGACTATGCGGACGTGCTGCAGTGCGAGATTGTCGAGACCGGAAATCCCGAGGATGTGCCGGAGGTTAGCAAGCGCGAACTAGCTCAGCAGATTTTGATTAATCCAGCTCAGGCTACCAAAAACAACGCTGCCAAGCGTAATATGTGCCTTGGTATGGGTGTCATCGTTGCCGTGCAAACCGGCGAGGATGAGATTTCGAAGCTTGAGATTCCGGTGACCGCGGGCGAAGTCAAGCGAGACTCCGGCCTATATCGATCGTATCGGAACGTTGCGGAGCAGATCAAAGAAGCCTTCGACGCCATGGGGCGTCCGGAGCAATGATGCCCGCAGCATCAAGCGGTTGAGGAGCCTTGCCCATGTCGAGTGAACCATATGCGATTCCGCCCAAAGATCGCGCCTTTGAGGGCATTCTTTGGTATATCAAACATTATGACCTGCAGGGTGGTGACCGGCTGCCCGCCGAGCGTGTGCTCTGTGAAGAGCTGGGCGTGTCGCGCACGGCGTTGCGCGCTGCGATCACGCGTCTTATTTCGTGCGGAACTTTGGAAAGCCGCCGCGGTTCGGGCACCTATGTGTGTCCTCCCAAACCGCTGAATATCTTTCAGGAAACATGGAACTATACGCAGGCGGTGGAGAGGGTTGGCTCAAAGTCGACCGCACACCTGGTTTGGTCCAAGGTCGTGTACGCCGATATCGATCTGGCCCAAAAAGCCCAGATCGACCTGGGCATGCCGCTCTTCTGCATTCGGCGCGTGCGCGTGGTTAATGGTTCCCCGGCGTCGATTGAGACGGCTCACGTCAATCTGTCTTTGTGCCCCTCGCTTCCCGATCACGATTTTGAGCAGGAAAGCCTCTACGACGTTTTGCTCAAAGAGGGGAATGTCCATGTGGCGCACGGCAAGGAGCATATTTCCATCAGCCGTCTGAACGCCGACGAGGCCAAGTTGCTGGGTGCTCAGGAGGGCACGCCGGTGTTTTACAAGGCTTCGCACGAGCGTGACGAGAACGATGGCTTTGTCGAGTATTGCAAGTCCGTGATTCTGCCGACCAAGTATCGTTTTGCCGATAACGGCGAGGCAGACGGCGTTGCGACGAAGGTGGGTGTCGAATGGCTGATGCAGTAGAAGGCTTGCCGGTTTACAAACAAATTCGCCGCTGCATTGCGGAGCGAATCGAGCGCGGCGACTACCCGACGGGCTCGATGATTCCGTCCGAAAACGAGCTGGCCGAGGAGTTTGGCACGACACGCCTGACAATCCGAAGCGCCATGGACGAGCTGGTCAAAAGTGGCCAGATTCGTCGCGTGCAGGGCAAAGGCGCCTTTGTGGGACACAAGTGGTTTGACGAGCACGAACGCAAGGGCGGCTTCCGCCAGTCGGTTCTGGCATCGGGCGCGACGCCGTCGGTGCGCATCCTGGCGCGCTCCAAACGCTACGCCGGCCCGTATTATGCCGACTTGTTTGGCATCGCCGAGGACGATCTGCTTTACTCGGTGCGCCGCCTCAACTGCATCGATGGTGAGCCCGTATCGATCGAGATGACACTGATTCCGTGCCTGCTGTTTCCGGGCATCGAAGACGTGGACATTTCGGTCTTCAGCCTGTTCGAGACCTACGATATGTTGGGACGCAAGCCAGATCAGTCGGTAGAGAAACTCGATATCGAGGCGCTGGGCGCACGCGATGCGAGTTTGCTCAATCTTGAGCCGGGCGATCTGGCGCTCGTGCTGGAAGGCCTGACCTATGACTCGAGTGGGCAGGCAATCGAGCATGCCAAGTCTTTTACCCGCGGCGACGCCGGCGGATATACCTACAACTATTAGCGTCTAGAGCGTCCCTGCGCATGGCGGGGGCGCTCGTTTTTACGGATATATGTCGCTTGACCGATGAGCGGCAAAAACTGACCGTCTACCGAGAGGGGAGGATGAAATCATAAAATCGGTATTAAAAACGGCTAACCTGTAATCGTTCACTGGTATTAAGAACCTTTGAATTGTTGAGCTTGGGGCCAAGATGTCCACAAGGTTAAGCGGTGCGACGGGGCGGCAAGCCCGTTCATTCCGTGCGACAATTCAAACTGCTCGTGAAAGGAGCGGGAATGAAGGAGACCGAGAAGATCGAAATCATGCACTTCGACCAGGAGGGCTACCTCGAGGACGGCAGGAACGTCTACGAGGCCGGCAAGAAGATGACCGCCCTGGCCGATCGCGTGCACGAGGAGGGCTACGACGCCGTCTTCCTGATGGGCGTCGGCGGCACCTGGGACGAGTTCATGCAGCTCGAGTACCTCATGAACAAGTTCGGCGACCGCGACCTCGAGGTCTA
>UQUG01000055.1 GCA_900544205.1 uncultured Collinsella sp. | reverse complement strand
GCTATAACAAGCGTTACGGCTTCTTCTACGTTGACTTTGAAACCCAGAAGCGCACGCCCAAGGCAAGCGCATACTGGTATAAGCACGTGGCGCAAACCCGTCGTCTGGACTAGCGGCTGGCGGGGTTGCCCGCGCACATAACCTGTCCCCATTTCTCAGCCGGGGGCGGCACGTCACACGGCGCGCCGCCCCCGGCGTTTTTAGGCGGTTCGGGGACCGCTTGTCTCAATCTGTAACATCTAGCCGAGATTTTCGGCCCTACCTGTTACAGATTGAGACGAACAGGATTGCTCTTTCCGAAGAATCTAAATCTGTAACAGGTAGCCCGCTTTTGACCGTCTACCTGTTACAAATCGAGACAGACGGAGTAGGACCTAACCCCGTATGTCCCTAACAGTCGAGCGTTCGACCAGCGTACTCGGCACATGAATCGCCTCGATAGACGAGCTCTCTCCAATCGCCGCCTCAAACGCAAGCTTACCGACACCGCGCAAATCAAATCGCAGCGTCGTCAGCCGATTGTGAGGAACAAGTCCCTCGAGTGCGTCGTCGATACCAACCACGCTCACGTCGTCGGGCACGGACAGGCCCGCGTTCTCGAGCGCGGCGATAACGCCCAGCGCCATCTGGTCATTTGCCGCAAGCACGGCAGTCGGCGCCTGCGACCCGCCGGCAAGCACCTCGGCCGCAATCCGCTCGCCCATGGCGTACCCACTGTCCGCACTCCAATCGCCACGCAGCATCGGAGCGGCATCGACATGAGCACGACCCAGCGTATCGCGCCAACCGGCCTCACGAAAACGCGAGGAAATCGAGTTTTCCGGACCCGCCACAAACCGCATATTCGAGTGACCATGTTCCAGCAGATAATTGGTCAACAGCTCGCACGAACCATACTGGTCGGAGTCGATCGTCGTGCAGCGCGGATGCGCATACATGGACAGGATGACCGTTCGCACTCCCGGCTGGGGAACAAACTCCTCAAAATCGGGAGCCATGCGGTTCATGTTGAGAATCATGCCGTCGACGGGTCGCTCGACCATGCGGCGCGAGGCATCGGCAAGTGTATAGGGCTTGTCGCCGCCCATCTCGATCATAGTGACGGCAAAATCGTGCTCGCGCGCCGCTTGCATGATACCCTCGAGCGTCGCCAGGTTACCGACACGTGTGATGTTGTACATGCACAGGCCAATAGAACGATACGACCCGCCGCGCAACGCCGCTCCAGCAAAATTGGGACGAAAGCCCAGCTCTTCCATGGCGGCCAGCACACGCTTGCGCGTCTTTTCCGTCACGTTGGGCATACCGTTGACCACGCGAGACACAGTCTGGCGGCTCACGCCAGCGAGCGCCGCAACCTCTGCCGCGCTCGCCGAATGACCATTCCTTGTCTGCTGAGCCATGCCTTCCACGCTAACCTGCTTCCCAACTATTCCCCGCGCCCATGGCGCATCGTACATACATCGATAACGTGCTCATGATACCCGAGCCATATACCACAACATGAAAACTTCTGTCAATCAAAACCGCTTACCGAACAAATACAACCGTTCGCGGCTGTTTGAAGTTGTTTTGTTTCTATACATCCCAGCCGGATGTTAACGTGCTCATTGTCAAATGTTCACGTGCTCATTTTGGTTCTAATCATTTTAAGATAGTGTTTATCGGGCTTTTTCACCGCTGAACGCTAACCAGGGAGCCTCCTGAGCGCAAACGCACAATATCGAACAGCGAGACGAGAGGGTGTATGCATATGTCTTTGCTAAACCGCGTACAGCAGCTGCCGAAGGGCTTTGTTTGGGGCGCCGCAACCGCCGCGTACCAAACGGAAGGCTCCACGAAGGTGGCAGGCAAGGGTAAGACCATGTGGGACGATTACCTTGTCGCCCAGGGTCGCTTTTTGCCCGACCCGGCCAGTGATTTCTACAACCGCTACGAGGAGGATATCCGCCTTTCTGCCGAGCATGGACTCAACGCCATCCGTGTGTCCATCGCCTGGACCCGCATCTTCCCCAACGGCGACGATGCCGAGCCCCTCGCCGAGGGCGTTAAGCACTACCACGAGCTGTTCGCCTGCTGCAAAAAGTATGGCGTCGAGCCCTATGTGTCCCTGCATCACTTTGACTCCCCCGCCGCCCTGTTCAACCAGGGCGACTGGCTCAACCGCAAGACCGTCGACGCCTATGTGCGCTATGCCGAGTTCTGCTTCCGCGAGTTCCGCGAGGTCAAGAATTGGTTCACCATCAACGAGCTCATCAGCCTCTCGCACTCCCAATACATCCAAGGCAACTTCCCGCCCAACCATCACTTTGATGTGACGAGCGGCATCCAGAGCCAGCACAACGAGCTCGTTGCCCACGCCCGCGCCGTCAACCTGTATAAGGATCTTGACGAGACCGAGCACCTGGGCGGACGCATTGGCATGGTCAACGTCCTGACGCCGGCATATCCTGCCACAGACTCGCCCGCCGACCAGCACGCCGCCGACCTGTACAACGCCTTCTACACCGACTTCATCATGGACGGCGCCTTCCTGGGTCACTACTCCGCGCGCACCCTCTCACTCATCAACGAGATTCTGCGTGCCAACAACGCCACGCTTACGGTTGAGGACAGCGACATGGAGGAGCTCGCCAAGGCGGCGCCCCGCAACGATATGTTCGGCCTCAACTACTATCAGTCGGCGTTTATCGCCGCCTACGATGGCGAGTCCACCAACAGCTTTAACGGCACCGGAGACAAGGGCACCTCGTGCTTTAAGTTTAAGGGCGTCGGGCAGCAGGTCGATATGCCGGGTATCCCCACCACCGACTGGGATTGGCTCATCTACCCGCAAGGCCTCTACGACACGCTCAAGCACATCAGCGCCACCTATCCCAACCTCCCCGTCATCTATATCACCGAAAACGGCCTGGGCCACAAGGACCCCGAGCCCGACGCAAACGGCATCGTCGCCGATCCCGAGCGCATCGACTTTGTCGACCAGCACATGGAGAAGGTGCTCCGGGCGCGCGCCGAGGGCGTCGACGTCCAGGGCTACTTTATCTGGAGCCTGCAGGACCAGTTCTCGTGGGCCAACGGCTATAACAAGCGCTACGGCCTGTTCTACATCGACTTCGACACGCAAAAACGCTACATCAAGCAGTCGGCACTCTGGTACAAGGAGCTCGCCGACACTATGGCGGACGCGCAGTAGCGCATCGCCTCGCTTTCCCCCGAGAGGGGAGCGGCCCTATGCGATACAAACCCAGCCGCTCCCCTCTCTCCCCCTGGGACCGACCCCGCCTGCACCCGGGCTTTTAGCAAGCGGGAGACCATATAGGTTTTCAACGTCCATGCCATTAAGATTTCATGCAAAGAGGAGCGTGAACTATGGAATCGATCGTTAAGTTCTTGGAGAAAGGTCAGCCGTACTTCGACAAGGTCTCTAAGAACATCTACCTTCAGGCCATTAAAGACGGCTTTTTGGCAGCAATGCCCATCATCCTGTCTTCTTCTGTCTTCCTGCTTATTTCGACCCTGCCGGGCGTTGTCGCCACGGTCGGCGGCTTTACGCTGCCCGACTGGTGGAACGTCGACGTCGTGAACTTCTGCAACAAGGTTTACAACTTCACGATGGGCGTCGTGGGCATCATGGTCGCCGGCACCACCGCAAGCGCGCTGACCGGCTCCAAGAACCGCCGCATGCCTGCCGGCAAGGCCATCAACGCCACGAGCACCATGGTCGCCGCCATGTGCGCTATGCTCATCTTGGCCGTTACCCAGACGAGTGCCAAGATCGACGGCGCCGATGTCTCGGTGTTCTTTACCGACAACATGGGCACCAAGGGCCTGCTGAGCTCCTTTGTCGCCGCATTTGCCACGGTCAACATCTATGCCTTCTGCATTAAGCGAGACATCACCATCAAGCTGCCCAAAGAAGTCCCCGGCGCCATCGCCCAGAACTTCCGCGACATCTTCGCCTTCAGCTTCTCCATCCTGTTTGTCGCCGTCATCGACGTTATCTGCCGCACCTGCTTGGCCGTCCCGTTTGCCAACGTCATCTCCACGCTGGTGAGCCCGCTGTTCGCCGCTGCCGATTCCTACGCCGGCCTCACCCTCATCTGGTTCATGATCCCGCTGTTCTGGTTCATGGGCATCCACGGCCCCTCGGTCGTTAAGCCTGCCCTCAACGCCGCGCTGTTTGGCAACATCACCACCAACCTCGCCACGCTGCAGGCCGGCGGTCACCCCGCCCTCGCCCTGACCGAAAACTTCGGTAACTACATCGGCGAACTCGGCGGCACCGGCGCCACGTTCATTGTCCCGATCATCTTCCTGCTCTTTATGCGCTCCAAGCAGCTCAAGGCCGTCGGCAAAGCCTCTGTCGTGCCCGTGATGTTCGCCGTCAACGAGCCGCTGCTGTTCGCCGCGCCCATCATCCTCAACCCGTACTTCCTGATCCCGTTCCTGTTTGCCCCCGTGGCCAACGTCCTCATTGGTAAGTTCTTCATCGACTTTTTGGGCATGAACGGCTTTATCTATGCCATGCCGTGGGCACTCCCCGGACCGATCGGCACCTTCATCGACACCAACTTCCAGCCGATCTCTCTGGTCCTGGTTGTCGTCCTGCTGGTCGTTGACTTCTTGATCTACTACCCGTTCTGCAAGGCCTACGACAACGTCCTGTGCAAGCAGGAGGCCGAGACCCTGGCCGAAGAAGAGGCCGAGGAGACCAAGGCCGTCAAGACCGCTGCCGCCCCCGCCGTTGAGGCTCCTGTTGTCGAGACCGCTTCTGCCACTGAGGCCTCCGCAGCTCCGTCCGCCCTTAAGGGCAAGGATCTGAGGGTTCTGGTTCTGTGCGCTGGCGCCGGCACCTCTGCACTGCTCGCCAACGCGCTTAAGGAAGGCGCCGACGAGCTGGGCATCGACATTACCGCCAACGCCGGTGCCTACGGCAGCCACTACGCCATCATGGACCAGTACAACGTCATCGTCCTGGCTCCGCAGGTTCGCACCTATTACAACGAGATGAAGGCCGACACCGACCGCCTGGGCATCACGCTGCTGTCGCCCAAGGGCAAACAGTACATCGACCTCACTAAGGATCCCAAGGGTGCCGTCGCCTGGATCGAGGAAAACCTCGAGGCATAAGACGCTGACACCACCTGCCGCTTGCAGACAATAAATGGCCCGTGCATCGATGTGTGATGCGCGGGCCATTTTGTTTAGACCGCACCCGTCCTCCTGTTCATCTCAATCTGTAACATCTAGCCGAGTTTTTGGGTCCCAGCTGTTACGGATCGAGGTGAACGCACAGGCCAAGCCAAAAATCTCAATCTGTAACATGTAGACCGCTTTTAACCGCTTAGATGTTACAGATCGAGACAAACAGATGGGTCAATCCAATCAATCTAGATCTGTAACACCTGGCTGGTCATTTCACTCCTAACTGTTACAGATCGAGACAAACGGAATAAGCCGGGCCGAATTGTCTAAATCTGTAACATCTAGCCGAGTTTTCGGGTCCCACCTGTTACAGATTTAGACGAGCAGGCCGAGCACGTCTACGCCCGCAGATCCCTTACGCTGGAACGCTCGACCAACACGCCCGAGACGAGCGTACGGCTTCTGGAGCTCGGGGCTTCCAGACCTGCGACGACCTCGTTAAGCGCACGGATGCCCAGTTCGCGGTGGCGAAACTTCACCGACGTCAGAATCGAGTTGGGAATCGTCTTGTAGAGCTCATCGTCGAAGCCGATCACGGACACGTCGTCGGGCACATTGAGCCCTTTGTCACGTAGAGCCATCATCACACCGTTTGCCATGCAGTCGTTAGCAGCGAGGACCGCCGTGCAATCGGGCTTATCGGCAAGCACAAGGCCCGCGGCATAGCCACTATCCGCATTCCAATCGCCTTGCAGAGGCTCGGGCGGCTCAATGCCACGTGCCTCGAGTGCCGCTCGCCAACCTTTCATACGGCACTGGCTCGACAGTGACTCTTTCTTACCAGAGACGAAGTACACGTTCTTGTGCCCGTGGTTCAAGAAGTACTCGCACGCCATGCGCGCGCCGCCCTCTTGGTCGTCACTGACGGTAGAGCAGGTAGGATGTTCCATCGGTGTGATAATCACCGTCTTGAGGTCTTTCGGAGCCT
The DNA here is from genome assembly GCA_900544205.1 of uncultured Collinsella sp. Lineage (GTDB taxonomy): Bacteria > Actinomycetota > Coriobacteriia > Coriobacteriales > Coriobacteriaceae > Collinsella. The sequence continues at coordinate 6,106 of UQUG01000055.1, read as the reverse complement.
CAAAGGTATCAAAGTCATCGACCATCTGACGCAGGTTGAAGATCATGCCATCAACAGGCAGCTGCGACATCCTGTGCGCCGCATCGGCAAGGGTCATCTTCTCCGCTGCGCACTTCTTAATCATCGTAAGCGCAAAACCACGCTCCTCGGCAGCATCGGCGATTCCGTCAATCATGTCCACGGCACCGCCCGACAAGTGAAACATCACGACGCCAATGCACCCGTAACGGCCCAACTTGAGCGAACGCGCGGCAAAGTTGGTTCGAAACCCGAGCGCCTCCATTGCGGAATGGACCTTATCGCGTGTCGACTCTCGCACGCTATCGGGCTCGTTGATCACGCGCGAAACCGTCTTGAGAGAAACGCCCGCGGCAATCGCCACGTCGTTCATCGAAACGTTTTTCTTGTCCATCGTTGTCACTGCTTCTCCACTCGGTTCTCTATCGCTTGTTTTTTGCGTTCTAGCATACACCACCTGCCTGACTGATAAATCAACCGTTTACCGAACAATATCGACCACTCACCCGTATATCCTTGTTGCTCTTCCAAAAATGTCTTACGTTGTCATTAACGAAATGACAACGTTGTCATTTCACAATGCCTTCCTTAAGCAGGAAGGTTTCCGGGCAGTCCTGACCATCCATCGACGACCAGTTCCATCCACATGCATCGCGCATCAAGCAGCAAAGGAGCTCTATGGACGCCATCGTAAAGATGCTCGAAAAGCATCAACCGTTCTTTGAGAAGATCTCGAGGAACATCTACCTCCAGGCCATTAAGGACGGATTCCTTGGGTGCATGCCCATCGTCCTCACCTCTTCGATCTTTCTGCTGATCGCCACGCTTCCCGGCGTGGTCGGCATCACGTTGCCCCAACCGCTCATCGACTGGTGCAATAAGCTGTACAACTTCACCATGGGCGTCATGGGCATCATGGTTGCCGGCACCACCGCCAAGAACTTTACGGCTTCCATGAACCGTCGCATGCCCGCCGGCAAGGTGCTCAACGACGGCTCCACCATGGTTGCCGCCCAGTGCAGCATGCTGCTGCTCGCTGTTACGCAGTTCACCACCAAGTTCGACGGCTCCGAGCTTTCGGTCTTCGATTGCACCAGCATGGGTACGCGCGGTCTGTTCTCGGCCTATATCGCCGCGTTCATTACCGTGTGGGTCTATAAGTTCTGCGTCTCGCGCGATCTGACCATTAAGCTGCCCAAGGAGGTCCCGGGCGCCATCGCTCAGAACTTCCGCGACATCATCCCCTTTGGCGGCGCCGTCATCATCTGCGGCATCATCGATGTGGTTGTGCGCAACCTTATGGGCGTTCCGTTCTCCGAGCTGCTCATCAAGCTGCTCTCCCCGCTCTTTACCGCTGCAGAAACCTATCCTGGCCTTATCCTTATCCAGGCAGCCACCGCGTTCTTCTGGTTCATCGGCGTCCACGGTCCTTCGATTGTCCAGCCGGGCATCGACCCCATCCGTCTTGCCAACCAGGCCGAGAACCTGCAGGTTCTGCTGGCCGGCGGCCACCCCGCCCACTCCCTCACCTTTAACATGTCGCTCGTGGGTGAGTTCGGCGGCACCGGCGCCACGTTCATCGTGCCGCTTCTACTGATTCTCTTTATGAAGTCCAAGCAGCTCAAAGCCGTCGGTAAGGCCTCGATTGTTCCTGTTGCCTTCGCCGTCAACGAACCGCTGCTCTTTGGCGCGCCGATGATCCTTAACCCCTACATGCTCATCCCCTTTGTTGCCGCCGGCTGCGTCAACGTGAGTGTTGCCAAGTTCTTTATCGATAACGTGGGCATGAACGGCTTCTCCTTCGTGGTGCCTTGGGCTACCCCTGCCCCCATCGGCATCTTCATCACCACGAACTTCCAGCTTATCGCCCTGGTGTTTGTCGCAATCATCATCTTGCTGGACGCCATCATCTACCTGCCGTTCTTGAAGGCGTACGATAAGCTGCTCTGCGACCAGGAGGCCGAGCGCGCCGCCGAGCTGGGTCTCGAGTCCGATGGTGCTGCCACCATCGCCGCCAGCACCTCTGCGCCCGCTGTCGAGCAGACCGCCGCTGCCGTCGAGCCGACCGCCGCTGCCGCCGACAGCAAGCCTGTCGCCGATCAGCCCGAGCCCGCCGCCGACGCATCCGCTAAGAAAGATGTCGACGGTCTGAAGGTCCTCGTCCTGTGCGCCGGCGCCGGCACCTCTGCCATGCTTGCCAACGCCATCAAGGAAGGTGCTGCGCAGACCGGAGAGAACATCGCTTCCTCCGCAGGCGCCTATGGCCAGCATACTGCCATCATGGATCAGTACGACGTCATCGTGCTCGCCCCGCAGGTTCGTAGCTACTACAACGACATGAAGGCCGACACCGATCGTCTGGGCATTAAGCTGCTCGCTCCCCGCGGCAAGGAATATATCGACCTTACCCGCGACCCCGCTGGCGCCATCAAGTGGCTCCGCGAGAACCTCGACTAGTTTCCTCCCTCTGTTGGTGCCCGGATCCCCAGTTCGGGCACCCTCCCTATTCGTATCCCACAGAAAGGATGACTCATGACCAACCCCATGCAGTTCCCCGACGGCTTTGTGTTTGGCGGCGCCACCGCTGCTTACCAGGTTGAGGGCGAGACCCGCACGCACGGCAAGGGCAAAGTGCCCTGGGACGATTTCCTGGCTGCTCAGGGTCGCTTCTCCCCCGACCCCGCAAGCGATTTCTACAACAAGTACCCGGTCGATATCGACCTGTGCCAGCGTTTCGGCATCAACGGCATCCGTGTCTCCATCGCTTGGAGCCGCATCTTCCCCAGTGGCACCGGCGAGATCAACCCCGAGGGTGTTGCCTTCTATCACGAGCTTTTCGCCACCTGCAACAAAGCTGGCGTTATCCCCTATGTCACGCTCGATCACTTTGATACGCCCGAGGCCTTTTACCAGAACGGCGGCGAGGGCTTCCTGACGCGCACGACGATCGACGCCTTTGTCGAGTACGCCAAGTTCTGCTTTGCCGAGTTCACCGAGGTCAAGCACTGGTTCACGTTTAACGAGATTCCCGCAACCGCCGAGGGCAGCTTTATCGTCGGCAACTGGCCGCACGGCGAGAAGTATCGCCTGGACAAGGCCTTCCAGCTCATGCACAACATGATGGTGGCCCATGCCAAGGCTGTCGTCGCCTTCCATGAGGGCGGCTTTGAGGGCGAGATCGGCATTGTCCAGAACCTGGAGCCCAAGTATCCCCTCGACCCCAACAACGCCGCCGACTGCGAGGCAGCTCGCATGGCCGACGTCATCAACAACCGCTGGGTACTCGACGCCACCTTCCGCGGCCACTATGCAGCCGACACCATGGAGGCTGCGACCAAGCTGGCCCATATCGCCGGCGGCGAGCTCGACGTCCGCGACGAGGACATCGCCGCGCTGACCGCCGCGCTCCCCTACAACGATTGCCTGGGCGTCAACACCTACAAGTGCCAGTTCCTGCGTGCCGCCGAGGGCGAAAACGACATCAACCACAATGGCACCGGCGACAAGGGCTCCTCGCGCTGGTTCCTCAAGGGCGTGGGCGAGTCATGCGTGCGCAAAGGCGTACCCACCACCGACTGGGACTGGATCATCTATCCCGAGGGCCTGTACGACCTGCTGCTCCGCATTAAGAACGATTACCCCAACTACAAGAAGATCTATATCACCGAGAACGGCATGGGCTATAAGGACGACTTTGAGGACGGCTTTATCGACGACGCCCCTCGCATCGACTACATGCGCCAGCATCTCGCGTGGATCCTCAAGGCGATCGACGGCGGCGTGAACGTCGACGGCTACTTTGTGTGGTCGCTGCAGGACCAGTTCTCCTGGACCAACGGCTATAACAAACGTTACGGCCTGTTCTACATCGACTTTGAGACCCAGAAGCGCTACCCCAAGGCGAGCGCGTACTGGTACAAGAACGTCGCAGAGACTGGCCTGCTCATGGCCTAGTTTCCGCCGCATACCCCCTGTCGGCCGCATACGAATCCCTCCACGGGTTCGCATGCGGCCTTTTTATTTTTTGCCGAGCCGCGCGGATCGTTTGTCTCGATCTGTAACATCTAGCTGGGATTTTCGGTCCTAATTGTTACAGATTGGGACGAACGCGCAGGCCGGTCCGAATAATCTAAATCTGTAACACCTAGCCCACTTTTGACCATCTACCTGTTACAGATCGAGACAAACGCACAGGTCAATCCGCTCAATCTCGATCTGTAACATCTAGCCGAGCTTTTCGGTCCCAGTTGTTACAGATTGAGACAAACGGAATCGGCCAGGCAGAAAATCTAAATCTGTAACATCTAACGAGCATTTGATCGCCTAGTTGTTACAGATCGAGACAATCAGATGGTCAAATCCTCACTTTCCAGGCAGCTACGAAGCGCTCCTCTTTCTTAATTATTATCGGCATCACGAACACACTTCGGTATCTTTTAATGCCAAAATGATACCGAAAGCGTGTTCGAGAATACGGATAATTCCATGCGTTAGCCCAATCAAGCCCCAGGCTTACAAACTCCGTTATTGTTCAGAATGCCAATGCATTCGCGTTTGCGCGTCATTTCGCGTCACTTTGACGCGCATAATGACACGCAAATTTTTTCGTGTCATAATTTTGACGCGTAAAATGACGTGTAAAATTTTTACGTGTTATTTTTCACGTCAAATTGAAGCGAAACGGAGCATCACAATGCAAGAATCCAAAGATCTTGAATTCAAGGAATGCGTCACCAATTCGTTCCTTAAAACCGTCTCCGCTTATGCAAATGGCACGGGAGGACGCGTTCTATTTGGAATTAACGACGACGGAGAAGCCGTTGGCCTCGATGACCCCAAGCAGACCTGCCTGGATATCGAAAACAAGATTAACGATTCGATCATCCCCCAGCCCGATTACTCCCTAAAGATCGACGAGCCCGATGCAACCGTGGAGCTTACGGTCTTTCCCGGCAGATCGAAGCCTTACCTATACCGCTCGAAGGCATACAAGCGCAATGACACCGCGACCATTCCAGTTGATACCCTAGGCCTTTCGCGTCTTGTACTCGAAGGTCAAAACCTCTCCTTTGAGCAGCTCCCGGCAAACAAACAAGATTTATCTTTCACCGTTTTAGAGAATCGTCTAACAGCAAAACTTTCGCTTCAGTCATTCACAACCGATACTCTCAAAACCCTTGGCCTGCTTGATGAAGCCGGAACCTACAACAACGCGGCAGAACTGCTCGCGGACGAGAATGGCTTCCCGGGTATCGACATCGCAGTGTTTGGTGAAACTATCAACCTCATTAAGCAGCGCAAGACTCTTGAACATGCATCCGTTCTAGCGGAAATTGACGGAGCCCTTGAGCTTTTCGAAGCCCAGTACTGCTACGAAGAGATCCAGGGGATGGAGCGGATCCGCAAGGAGCTCATTCCGCTCGAAGCATTCCGCGAGGCCATTACCAATGCAGTCGTTCATAGGACTTGGGATGCGCCCGCACACATCCGCATCTCGATGTTCGACGACCGTGTGGAAGTCGCTTCGCCCGGCGGCTTGCCGGCAAGCATGACCGTCGATGAATATCTGTCCGACATGCTATCCGTTAGACGCAATCGTATTCTTGCCGAAGTCTTTTTGCGCCTGGGTCTTATCGAAGCCTTTGGAACGGGCATCATGCGAATTCGCGATACCTATAAGGACAGCGTCAGAAAGCCCCGGTTTCAAGTTTCGGATAACGCCATTGTGGTAACACTTCCCCTACTCATGGATAACCCGGGGCTCAAAGGCGACGAACTTATCGTATTCGGACTGCTGAGCGGAGTATACCCTCAATCGACAAGCGAGCTTGCGGCCAAAGTCACCTTTAGTCGCTCGAAGCTTCTTCGCATCCTCAAAAAACTCGTTGAGACAGGCCTGGCGACAGTTGAAGGCACCGGCAGAGGGCAGAAGTATCGCCTGCTACGCTAGTTAGCAAATGACCTGCGCGTGCTCCTCGATGGCGGCGCGGTCTTCGGCGGAGATGCTCGGCTCGCACACTACGGCGTCCAGGCTGTCCAGGCGGCAGAAGGTGTAGAAGTCGCGCTTGCCGATCTTGCTGGAGTCGGC
>UQUG01000054.1 GCA_900544205.1 uncultured Collinsella sp. | reverse complement strand
CCCAAGGGCCAGTTTGCCGTATTCAACGGTCTTGAGTGTGACCGGAGGCATATCGTCTATGCCAAATACGCTCACGAGCGCATCAATGCGTTCGAAAACGAAGTCGTCGACTTCTTTAACCAAACGTTCTACCCGTGTTCTTTGGCCTAGGCGGCCTGGACACTGCCAACAAGAGTGGGCGGCATAGGGCTGCCCGCCAGACAACTAAGGAGATTCTTGTGGCAACTCAGAAATTCACCGGCGTTATCCCTCCCGTCGTTGTTCCCGATACCGAAGATCACCAGCTCGACGTTGCCTCCTTTGAGCGCAGCATCAACCGCATGATCGATGCCGGCGTCGATGGCTTGTTCTTCCTGGGCTCCTCGGGCGAGGTCGTCTTCTCCACCGACGAGCGTCGCCGTCAGATCATCGCCGAGGCCGTGCGCATCGTCGATCACCGCGTGCCTGTTCTGGTCGGCATCATCGACACCGAGACCGAGCGCATGATCGAGCACGGCAAGGTCGCCCAGGAGCTGGGCGCCGATGCCCTCGTCGCCACCTGCCCGTTCTATGCCCTGCAGGGCATGACCGAGGTCGAGGAGCACTTCCGCATCCTGCACGAGGAACTCGACCTGCCCATCTTTGCCTACGACATCCCCGTGTGCGTCCACACCAAGCTCCCCTGGAAGCTCCTTGCCAAGCTCGGCGCCGAGGGCGTCCTGGCCGGCGTCAAGGATTCCTCGGGCGATGACATCTCGTTCCGCTATCTCGTTCAGGAGAACGAGAAGAACGGCCACCCGATGAGCATCCTCACCGGTCACGAGGTTGTTGTCGACGGCGCCTACCTCGGTGGCGCCGACGGTTCCGTCCCGGGTCTCGCCAACGTTGAGCCCGAGGGCTACGTGCGTCAGTGGAAGGCCGCTCAGGCCGGCGACTGGGCTACCGTCAAGGCCGAGCAGGATCGCCTCAACGAGATCTCCCACATCTGGGATGTCACCTCGGGCGTTCAGGGCTATGCCGGCGGCGTTGGTGCCTTCAAGACCGCTATGAATCTCATGGGCATCTTCGACAGCCCGACCATGCCGCGCCCGGTGAAGGCCATGACCGGCGAGAACGTCGAGGCGATTAAGAAGGTCCTCCAGGACAACGGTCTCCTGTAAAGCTTCCCCAGGCACCCGATCTTGGGGCTCAAGTGGTCGGGCGTGACCCATTAGGTCAACGCCCGACCACTTTCACCCCAACCCCGGGCACCTGGAAAACCTTTACCGCGCTGTGGCGGCTAGCCTGACGGCGCATTTCCTGTAGTTGTTTTTATCTCCTAAGGAGAGCGACATGGAGAACAAGTACGTTTGCTCCGTCGATATCGGCGGCACCAAGATTGCGACTGCCATTATGGAGTATCCGGCTGACGGCAGCGTGCCCCATCCCGTATTTGAGGCCGAGGTTCCTACTGAGGCCCAGGAGGGCGGCGAGGCTGTCTTCCAGCGTATCGAGGCGTCCGTCAAGGCCGCTCTTGAGGCGAATCCCGATGTCGAGGTCCTCGGTGTCGGTATCGGTGCCGCAGGCGTCGTCGATCCCAAGACGGGCGCCATCGCCTATGCCAACGAGATCATGCCCGGCTGGTCCGGCGTTCAGTTGGGGCCGCGTCTGCGCGAGGACCTTGGTCTCCCCGTTGCCGTGGTGGGCGACGTGCAGGCTCATGCTCTGGGCGAGGCCCACTGGGGCGTCGGCAAAGGCAAGTTCTCCGTTTTGTGCTTGGGCATCGGCACGGGCATCGGCGGCGCATATGTCGAGAACGGCCGTGTGATGCAGGGCTTCCATGGTGCTGCCGGTCATATGGGCCACATCGAGTGCTCGGCTGCCGCTGGCATTCCCTGCGCCTGTGGACGTTCCGGTCATCTTGAGTCGGTTGCTTCCGGCACTTCCATTGGTCGTATGTACGATGAGCGCTTTGGCCGCGTCGACCCCAGCCGTCCTTCGGTCGGTCGCGACGTGAACGACCTGTGCCGTGCGGGCGACGCAAAGGCGACCGAGGTCATCCATGACGCCGGCTTTGCGCTGGGCGCCAGCTTGGGCTCGCTTGCCAACATCTTGGATCCCGAGGTTATCGTGCTTTCGGGAGGTGTGATTCACCAGGGTCCCGATTGGCGTTCGCAGACGTGGAAGGATTCGGTGCACGAGGGCTATGCCAGCCAGGCGCTCGATCCGCTTCAAGACACGCCGATTCTCATCGGGTCTCTGGAGGGCGATGCTCCGCTCATCGGTGCCGCCGAACACCTTCTTGCGTCGTTGAAGTAAACATAACTACCAAGTGGGCCTTCTGAGGTGCCGCAGATTGACGTGAAAGAGGAGCGAAGCGTAGTTCGGTACGCGAGCGACGGTTTGAACGTCAAGGTGCGGTGTCTCAGAAGGCTGTTTTGAGAAAGGTTGAGTCGAACATGACCGTTGATCCTTTGATCCAGTCCCTGAAGGGCAAGCTCGTCGTGAGCGTTCAGGCCTATATGGGCGAGCCGCTTCGTACGCCCGAGACCATGGCTCAAATGTCTCGCGCCTGCGAGCTTGGCGGCGCCGCCGCCATTCGCTGCCAAGGCCTTGCCGACATTGCCGCCATTAAGGGTCGCTGTGAGGTTCCTGTTATCGGCCTGTGGAAGGATGGGCACGAGGGCGTCTACATCACGCCGACGCTGCGTCATGCTCGCGCCTGCGTTGCCGCCGGTGCCGACATCGTGGCAATTGATGCCACTGATCGCCCACGTCCCGATGGCAAGACCGTCGAGGACACCTTCCGTCCGCTGCACGAGGAGGGCGTGCTCCTGATGGCGGATTGTGCCACCATCGAGGACATTCGCCGTGCGGTTGATATGGGCTTTGACCTGGTATCCACTACGCTTTCTCACGGTGTCGCCGCCATCGACTGCACCATGGCCGATGGCCCTGATCTGCCGCTCCTGCGTCAGGCGACCGAGGAATTCCCCGGTCTTCCCATCATCTGCGAGGGCCGCGTGCACACGCCCGAGGAGGCCCGCGCCGCGATCGATGCGGGCGCCTGGGCAGTTGTCGTAGGCACTGCCATTACGCACCCCACGAGTATTACAAGTTGGTTCAAGGCTGCGCTTGAGGCGTAAGACAGGCCTCGTATCCGCTTGGGGCGGTATACTCAATAAAGGCAATTGATCGCGCGGGATCCGCTGGCCGGGTCCCGCGCTTGTTTTAGGAGGCACACATGCAAAAGGGAGATGCCATGGATGCGGCGGAGCGCTCGGAGCGCATCCCCGATATCGTCATCATCACCGGAATGTCCGGATCGGGCCGAACGCAGGCCATGCATGTGTTTGAGGACATGGGCTACTTTTGCATCGACAACTTGCCTCCGCGTCTGATCGCCCAGCTTGCCGAACTCGTCGGCATCAATACGGGCGTGGGCAGGCATCTTGCCGTCACCTGCGACCTGCGCAGCCAGGGTTTGTTCGATGAGCTGCTCGATGCCGTTGCCGCGCTCGAGGAGCGCGAGATGAGCTGTGACATCGTGTTTCTCGAGGCCTCTGACGAGGTGCTGATCCGTCGTTATAGCGAAAACCGCCGCCGCCACCCCATTGCCAAGCCGGGAGAGACTACGGCCGATGCGATTCAGCGCGAGCGCCTGCAGCTGCAGGGCGTGCGCGATCGAGCCGATATGATCATCGACACGAGCCGCCTGCGCACCTCTGCCCTGCGCAACAAATTGCGCATGGCGTTCTCCGAGCTGTCCGACCAGCAGCTCATGGACGTTCACGTGTTCTCGTTTGGCTTTAAGCACGGCATGCCCGTCGAGGCGGACATTATGATCGACGTCCGCTTCCTGCCCAATCCGTTCTACGATCCCGAGATGCGCACCATGACCGGTCTCGATAAGAAAGTCTCCGACTTTGTTCTGGACCATCCCAAGACCCAGGAGTTCTGGAAGGCGTGGACGCAGCTGCTCGATACGGTCATGCCCGGCTATATCGCGGAGGGCAAGCCACAGCTTTCTATTGCCATCGGCTGCACGGGCGGTCAACACCGCAGCGTTGCCATCGCCGAGGCCACGGCACGTTATTTAGAAGGTGCCCAGTATCACGTGAGTATTTCCCATCGCGACCTGTCGCGCGCCAACACGAAAGCATAGGTCTGCATGTCGTTTACCGCCGAGGTGCGTGACGAGCTCGCGCGCTGCGAACCCGAATGTGAATACTGCGATTTGTCGACGCTTGCCGCCCTGACGCGTGTGAGCGGTACACTTTCGCTGGCCGGCTCCGGGCGGTATCGTTTGACGGTCGCGACCGAGACGGGTGCCGTCGCGCGCACGATGATCACACTGACGCATCGCATCCTTAAGCTCAAAACGGAATTCACCGTTCGTAAATCGGTCTTGCATAAGGTCCGTAACTATCTCATTACCCTGCCCGATCAGCCCGACCTGGACAAGGCTCTGGTGCTGCTGGGCATTCTCGACCGCAGGGGAGGGCTCGTCGCTGGTGTTCCCCGGCACATCGTTGCCCGTCCCTGCTGCAGGCTTGCCTACATCCGCGGCGCGCTCATCGCCGGCGGTTTCGTGGCCGATCCACGCGGCGATTTTCATTTGGAGATTGCGGTGCAGGGCGAGCAGTATGCCCGGGGGCTTTGCGATCTATTGGAGCAGATTGGGGTCCATGCGCGCGTTAACGCGCGGCGCGGATCCTTTGCCGTCTACATTAAGAGCGCCGAGGAGATCGAGCAGCTTCTAAAGCTGGTCGGCGCCAAGCGCAGCGTTGCCGAGATCGAGGAAGCGCGCGCGGTCAAATTGGTTAAGAACGACGTAAACCGTCGCGTGAATGCCGAGCTGGCCAATCAGACCAGAAGTGCGGGTGCCGCCCAGCATCAGCTTGCGTTGATCGATGAGCTCGAACAGCGGGGTTTGCGCGACACGCTTCCGGACGCCTTGGCGGTCTTTTGCGACCTGCGCGAGCGCTATCCTGATCTGTCACTGCGCGATCTGGGGGAGATGGCTGACCCTCCCTTGTCGAAGTCGGCCCTCTACCATCGAGTTTTGAGGCTTGAAAAGCTCATTGAAGCAAACAGGTAGTTGAGCGAAACTGCTTATATAGGGATTGAACTGCTGTTTTACTCTTTAAAACGTTTTAACGTAAATTTGATTTTCAATTTCGAGCATTCTCGTGAAATTCAAGTCAAAAAAAAGGTATATTAGGCGAGTGGTTAGTTTGTGGGCCTCAACGGCGGGCGCTGTAGCTCGCGGGGGCCTTACGAAAGGAGACACAATGGCAGTAAAGGTTGCTATTAACGGCTTCGGTCGCATCGGTCGTCTGGCTTTCCGTCAGATGTTCGGTCATGAGGGCTCCGAGATCGTCGCTATCAACGACCTCACCTCTCCCGATATGCTCGCTTACCTGCTGAAGTACGACTCCACGCAGGGCAACTACGCTCGCGATCACGAGGTCGTTGCTGGCGAGGATTCCATCACCGTTGACGGCAAGGAGATCAAGATCTACAAGGAGGCCGACGCCAACAACCTGCCTTGGGGCGACCTCGACGTCGACGTCGTTCTCGAGTGCACCGGCTTCTACACCAGCAAGGCTAAGGCTCAGGCCCACATCAACGCTGGCGCCAAGAAGGTCGTCATCTCCGCTCCGGCCGGCAGCGATCTGCCCACCATCGTGTACAACGTCAACCATGAGACGCTGACCGCTGAGGACAACATCATCTCCGCTGCTTCCTGCACCACCAACTGCCTCGCCCCGATGGCCAAGGGTCTGAACGACTTCGCTCCCATCGTGTCCGGCATCATGACCACCATTCACGCCTGGACCGGCGACCAGATGCCGCTCGACGGCCCGCAGCGCAAGGGCAACAAGCGTCGTAGCCGCGCCTGCGCCGTCAACATCGTCCCCAACACCACCGGTGCTGCCAAGGCTATCGGCCTGGTTCTCCCCGAGCTCAACGGTAAGCTCATCGGTGCCGCCCAGCGCGTCCCGACGCCGACCGGCTCTATCACCAACCTCTACGCTGTCGTTGACAAGAAGGTCACCGTCGACGAGGTTAACGCCGCTATGAAGGCCTACGCTGCCACCATCTCCGAGACCTTCGGTTACAACGAGGACGACATCGTCTCCACCGACATCATCGGCGAGACCCACGGCTCCATCTTCGACGCCACTCAGACCATGTGCTCTGACCTCGGCAACGGCCAGACCCTCGTTCAGGTCACCTCTTGGTACGACAACGAGAACTCTTACACCTCTCAGATGGTCCGCACCATCAAGTACTTCGAGAAGTTCGTTGCTTAATTTAGCTTTTAGCGAATAGCTCGTTGAGCGTCTAAAGAAGGGCGCGGCCTTATAGGGCTTACACCCTAGGGTCGCGCCCTTTTTATAGGAAATCGTCTGCCGTAATGGGAGGCAGACACGTACGAAAGGTAGAAGCAAACATGGCCTTTACCAAGAAGACCGTCCGCGACATCGATGTTGACGGCAAGCGCGTTCTCGTCCGCGTTGACTTCAACGTGCCTATCAAGGATGGCGTCGTTGGCGACACCACCCGTATCAAGGCTGCCCTGCCCACCATCAACTATCTCGTTGAGCACAACGCTCGCGTCATCCTCATGAGCCACCTCGGCCGTCCCGAGGGCACTGGCTTCCAGCCTGAGCTCTCCCTTGAGCCTGTCGCCAAGAAGCTCGCCGAGCTCTCTGGTCTCGACGTTGCCTTTGTCGCCGACACTTACGGCGAGAAGGCTGCCGAGGCTGTCGCTGCCGTCGAGCCGGGCAAGGTTCTCGTTCTCGAGAACGTCCGCTTCGATAAGCGCGAGAAGAAGAACGATCCCGAGATCGCCAAGAAGCTCGCTTCCTATGGTGACGTCTTCGTTCTCGATGCCTTCGGCACCGCTCACCGCGCCCAGGGTTCCGTCGTGGGCCCCGCCGCTTACCTGCCTGCCGTCGCCGGCTTCCTGCTCGAGAAGGAGGTCGACACGCTGACCGGCATCTTCGCCGAGCCCGAGCGCCCCTTCGTCGCTATCGTCGGCGGTTCCAAGGTTTCCTCCAAGATCGGCGTTCTCGATCACCTCATCGACTCCGCTGACACCCTGATCATCGGTGGCGGTATGGCCTACACGTTCTTCCTGGCTCAGGGCCTGTCCGTCGGTCAGTCCCTCAAGGAAGAGGACTGGGTCGAGCGTGCCGGCGAGATGCTCAAGAAGGCCGAGGAGAAGGGCGTCAAGATCCTGCTCCCCATCGACAACCGCGTTGCCGATCACTTTGGCGAGGACGCTGTTCCCGAGGTTGTCGCTTCGGACGCTATCCCCGACGATCGTGAGGGCATGGATATCGGCCCCAAGACCGAGGAGCTTTACGCCGAGGCCGTCAAGGGCGCCAAGACCGTGTTCTGGAACGGCCCCATGGGCGTCTTCGAGTTCGACAACTTCGCTCACGGCACCCAGGCTATCGCCGAGGCTGTCGCCGAGGCCGATTGCACCTCGATCATCGGCGGTGGCGACTCCGTCGCAGCTGTCAACAAGTTCAACCTGGCCGACAAGATGAGCTGGATCTCCACCGGTGGTGGCGCTTCCATGGAGCTCGTTGAGGGTAAGGCCCTGCCCGGAGTGGAGGCGCTTCTCGATGCCTAATCGCACCCTTCTTATCGCTGGTAACTGGAAGATGAACAACGACGTCGCCGAGGCCGCCAAGCTCGCCGACGAGCTGGCTCAGGCTCTGCCCGAGGTTCCGGCTGGCGTCGAGGTGCTCGTCTGCCCTCCGACCATCGACATCACCACGGTTCATGACCGCATTCAGGCTGCCCCCATCGCCCTCGGTGCACAGAACGTGTACTGGGAGGCCAAGGGTGCCTTCACCGGTGAGTCCTCTTGCGACATGCTCAAGTCTGCTGGCTGCACCTACTGCATCATCGGTCACTCCGAGCGTCGTGATTACTTCCACGAGACCGACGAGGATCAGAACAAGAAGGCCAAGGCCCTCGTTGCCGCCGGTCTTGTTCCCGTCTTCTGCTGCGGCGAGTCCCTTGAGGTCCGCGAGGCCGGCACCTACGTCGAGCACGTCGTGAACCAGGTCAAGGCTGGCCTTGCTGGTCTTGAGATCACCTGCCCCAAGCAGGTCGTCGTCGCCTACGAGCCCATCTGGGCCATCGGCACCGGCAAGACCGCTACCGCCGAGGACGCTCAGGAGGTCTGCGGCGCTATCCGTGAGACCCTCAAGGAGATGTTCGGCGAGGAGCTCGCTAACGGCATCCGCGTCCTGTACGGTGGTTCCGCTAAGCCCGGCAACATCGCCGAGCTCGTCGCCAAGCCCGACGTTGACGGCGCCCTTGTGGGCGGCGCTTCGCTCAAGGCTGCCGACTTCGCCTCTATGGTCGTCAAGGCAGGCGAGTAGGACATATGGCACAGCGTCATCTTCCTGCACTCCTGATCATCATGGATGGTTGCGGCCTGGCTCCGGCCGATGGCGAGAACGCCGTCGCCGCTGCCAAGACGCCCTTCCTTGATAGCCTGTACGAGAAGTACCCCCACACCACGCTCGGCGCTTCGGGCGAGGACGTGGGTCTTCCCGATGGCCAGATGGGTAACTCCGAGGTGGGCCACCTCAACATCGGTGCCGGCCGCATCGTGTTCCAGGAGCTTTCGCGTATCAACAATGCCATCAAGGACGGCTCCATCGCCAAGAACGAGGTTTTCGTCAAGGCTATGGACGACGTCAAGGCAGACGGCAAGACTCTTCACCTCATGGGCCTTATGAGCCCTGGCGGCGTTCACTCCCACATGAACCACGTCGAGGCTCTGGTCAAGATGGCTGCCGAGCACGGTGTCAAGACCGTTCGCGTCCACGCCTTCATGGATGGCCGCGACGTTGACCCGCAGTCCGGTGCCGGTTACATGAGTGAGTTCTGCGCCTTCCTGGCTAAGATCTCCGAGGAGACCGGTTGCGACGCTCGCGTTGCTACCGTGTCGGGCCGTTATTGGGCCATGGACCGCGACAACCGTTGGGAGCGCATCCAGCGTGCCTACGACGTCATGGTCAATGCGTCCGATGCCGATGTCGACCCCGTTGCCGGTATCAAGGCCTACTACGAGAAGGACCCGCGCGGCGACGAGTTCGTCGAGCCCTTCGCTGCCCACAACGAGGGCATCCACGAGGGCGACGCGGCCATCTTCTTCAACTTCCGTCCCGACCGCGCCCGTCAGATGACCCGCGTGTTCACGGACAAGGAGTTCGACGGCTTTGAGCGCGAGCAGATCAAGCTTTCGCACTTTGTTACGATGACCGAGTACGATCCGACGTTTGACGTCGAGGTCGCCTTCCCCAAGACGTTCCCCGAGAACGTCCTGGCCGACGTTATCGCCGCCAACGGCCTGAAGCAGCTGCACACCGCCGAGACCGAGAAGTACGCCCACGTGACGTTCTTCCTCAACGGCGGCATCGAGGAGCCCAAGGAGGGCGAGGAGCGCGTGCTCGTCGCTTCCCCCAAGGTCGCTACCTACGATCTGCAGCCTGAGATGAGCGCTCCCGAGGTTACCGAGAAGCTCGTCGCTGCCATCAACGAGGATCGCGCTGATTTCTACATTGTGAACTTCGCGAACTGCGACATGGTTGGTCACACCGGTGTCTTCGACGCCGCCGTTAAGGCCGTCGAGGCTGTTGACGATGCCCTGTCCAAGGTCGTCCCGGCGATTCTCGCCAAGGGCGGCTTTGCGCTGATCACCGCCGACCACGGCAACGCCGATCACATGTTTGACGTTGCTTCCGACGGTTCCAAGCATCCGTTTACGGCTCACACCACTAACCGCGTGCCGTTTATCATCGTTGATGAGAAGGCACAGCTCACCGGTATCGAGGACGGTCGTCTCTCCGATATCGCTCCGACCATGCTCACCATGGCTGGTATTGAGCCTTCCGCCGAGATGACGGGTCGCGTGCTCGCCACCGAGGCCTAAAAGAAAACGCCAAGGTTTCTTTGAAAAGGGGTTGGCCATATTCGGGCAACCCCTTTTTTGGTATTTCTGCCATATCTGCCCCGTCCCCGAGTGGCAGGTAAGGGAGAGCGGGGGATTGTGGTACAGTACTGGAGTTTGAATTGTTCTATTAAGGAGCTTATCTATGGGTCCGTTCCAGATTCTGCTGTTTGTCGTTTGGGCTGTCTCTGCCGTGGCGTTGACGATTCTCGTCCTGATGCATTCCGGTAAGGGCACCGGCGTTTCGGATATGATCGCTAGCTCGCTGTATAACTCCAGCTCTGCCACGGGCGTCATGGAGCAGAACCTCGATCGCCTGACGGTAATTATGGCCGTCGTTTTTGCCGTGTGTGTCGTCCTGTGCATGTTCTTCTTCCCGCAGGGCATCGTCGGCTACTAAGCATCGGCGTATATACGTTTGCAATGGGTCTCGCAGGTGCGGGACCCTTTTTGTTTACATATTTGTAACAGAGTCAAAATATCCCCACATACTTCGCCCAACTAAAGAAATTCTTGACCGTTGACCGGAATTAGCCCCAAATCGTGCATAAAATGCGCTACTGTATTGCGAAACGTTGGTCCGTTGTGCATAACCAGCCATAGCAACGGGCGGCGTTTTAATGGTTCGGATCGGATTGTCTCGACATGTGTCCGACTGAACATTTCTTTGTCCTATCTCATAAGGAGGATGGCATGGCTGATTCTATGTTCCACCAGCCCGTTATGGGTCGTCGCGCCTTCGTTGGCGGTACCCTTGCTGCGAGCTCCATGGCTTTTCTTGCCGCATGCGGCAAGAAGGGCGGCGACGCTTCCGGTTCTGAGTCCGGTTCGACGCTGAACTTCTACATCAACAACCCGGTCTGCATCGACCCCTACAACGTCCAGGAGGACCAGGGCACTCAGGTCGAGTACCAGCTCTTTGACGCTCTGACCTCTTACGACGCCGAGAAGGGCGAGATCGTTCCGCTGGCTTGCGAGTCCTTTGAGTCCAACGACGACGCCACCGAGTTTACCTTCAAGATCAAGAAGGCCAAGTTCCACAACGGTGACGACGTTACCTCCAAGTCCTTCAAGCTCGGTTGGGAGCGTCTGGTCAACACCAAGTCGGCTGTCGCTACCGAGTACGGCCCTTCCGAGGTCTCCTATCACCTCTCCATGGTCGAGGGCTATGACGATCTGCTTGCCGGTAACGCTACCGAGCTCAGCGGTGTTACCTGCCCCGACGATGAGACCCTCGTCGTCAAGCTGTCTTCCGCTTACGCTGACTTCCCCTTCGTCGCCTCTCATCCGGCTCTGGCCCCGGTTCCCGAGTGCGCCGAGTCCGATGTCAAGAGCTTCTATCTTGCCCCGGTCGGTAACGGCCCGTTCATGATGGACGGCAAGTGGGAGGATGGCCAGGAGATCAACGTCAAGAAGTTCGACGATTACTATGGCGACAAGGCCAAGATCGATGGCATCCACTTCCAGGTCATCAAGGACATGGAGACCGCTTACAAGGAGTTCCAGGCCGGTAACCTCGATGTCTGCGACGTTCCCGTCGCTCAGATCGATGCCGCCAAGAAGGATCGCGGCGTGTCCAAGGACGGCTACACCATGGGTGACGGCGAGCGCATGCTGCTCGGCGCCGAGCCTTCCACGTACTATCTGACCTGCAACACCACGGCCGAGCCGTTCAACAACGCCGACCTGCGTAGGGGCATCTCCCTGGCCATTAACCGTGAGGCCATCTGCAAGACCATCTTCAAGGGTACCCGTACTCCTGCCGACGGCATTGTTCCTCCGGGCATCGATGGCTACAAGGAGGGCGCATGGGAGTTCTGCGCCTACGATGTCGACAAGGCTAACGAGTACCTCGACAAGGTTGCTCCCGCTGGCGCTAACGGGGATCGTGGCATTAGCGTGACCCTGTCCTACAACCAGGACGGCGGTCACAAGGAGATCATGGAGTCCATCATCGGTGACCTCGCCAAGGTTGGCGTTACCGCTGTCTCCGATACCCCTGAGTGGTCTGCCCTGCTCGAGCAGTATCAGAACTTTAACTATCAGTTCGGTCGTCTGGGTTGGATTGCCGACTACCCGATCATGGACAACTTCCTGTATCCGCTGTTCCACTCCGACTCCCTCGGTGGCGACAACCGCTCCGGTTACAACAACCCCGAGTTCGACGCCAAGGTCGACGAGGCTCGTACTATTGTTGACGACGAGGAGCGCGTCGCTAAGATGCAGGAGGCCGACGCAATGGTCGCTGCCGACTGCCCGGTCATCCCGATTATGTTCTACACGCACACCATCGCCGGCTCCGATCGCATTAAGCACCTCTATGTCGATCCGCAGAAGCACGCCGATCTGGGTACCGCTGAGCTCGCCTAAGAGTTTGCAGCTTCCGTGAGGGTCAAGTATTTACGTAGACCTCATGGGAAACATACAGTTCTCCCTAACCTGGGGTAAACTGGTTGATGGTAATTTTGGGATGCCGGTCTGGCGATCGGCATCCCATTTAGGTTAATCCCTAGATAGGGGAGTGGTATGGGTAAGTACATCGTTAAACGTGTGCTTCAGTTCATCCCGGTGTTTTTGGGCGTTACGCTGATTCTGTTCGCCCTCCAGAATATCGTGCCGGGAGATCCGATCAAGCTGATCGGTGGAGACAAGGCTCTGTCCCCCGAGGTGGAGCTTCAGCTTCGCGTCCGCTATCACCTGGTCCAGACGGACGAGGACGGCAACGCGATCCTTGACGAGAACGGCGACCCCGTTCAAACGTCGCTCGTGGACCGTTACTTGTATTACATGAACGGCCTGCTTCATGGCGATCTGGGCAATTCGTATCAGCGCAAGCTGCCGGTTACGGATATCTTTGCCCAGAAGTATCCGTATACGGTCAAACTTGCCGCGTGCGCCATCGTGCTCGAGGCAATTATGGGTATCGGTGCGGGTATCATTTCGGCGGTAAAGCGTTATTCCTTCTGGGATATTTTGGTAACGCTCACCACGTCGATCCTCGTTGC
>UQUG01000053.1 GCA_900544205.1 uncultured Collinsella sp. | reverse complement strand
GTCAGGAGACCACGTGCGAAACATCGCATCGCGGGACGAGTATGTGCCGCAGCATGGCAGCAGATATAAGACGAAGGACACGTCTTCGCGTGGCCTTGCTGACGCTTGCATCCGCGTGAGGAAGATTGCCGCCATTGGGATGCTAACGTCGGCGGTTATTATCCTCGGAATTACCGCCAAAACCTACGCATCGGAGCGAATGGCACATTCAGATGCGTCAACGGTACAGACGCAAAACAAAAAGGTCTCTGAATCTAAAGTCACCGCAAGTCAAACCCTGTCGACAGCGAACCTCAAGACGGGGCTTTCGAAGGCGGACTTTAACGATATTCCCTCAGGCGATACCGTGCAGACCTTCTCACTGGTTGATGACCAGATCCTCGCCCTGGAGGATGAGAACCTCGCCGCACTCCAGAATGCGCTTGACCAGGCGCAGGAGCTGGGCGATGTGGGCGTGGTGTTTTACGACCTGTCGAGCGGTAAGGGCGTGACGTATAACGCTGATGTCGAGGTGTACGGTGCGAGTAGCTACAAGGCACTCTATGCGTTGTACATCTGCGAATCTCTGGTCGAGACGGGCCAGGTTTCACTCGATGACTTCCTTGGCACCTATGGTGGCTACAACATGGGTTGGCAGACGGTGCGCGACCTTATCGAGAATGCCGTCGCCAACTCAGACAACGATTCGTTTATCGCGTTACGCGCGGCGTTTGACCATGATGGCTATGAGGATTGGATTGCCAATCTGGGTGTTGATGACGAAACGGCACTGAATCCGATGAGTGATTTTCCGACCTACTGCCCGCGCACTTCTGCGAGGTTATGGCGCGAGATGAGCGAGTATCTGAGCATGGATACCGAGACTTCACAGTGGTTGTCAGGCCTTTTGGCATCAACATCGCGCTCGTTTATTCGCGATGGCATTGCGGACGATCAGGTCTTGGTGCGCAACAAAGCGGGTTGGATCAGCGAGGACGGCTACTATTCGACATGCGATGCAGGCCTCATCGACATCGATGGCCGTACCTATGTCATGAGCGTCATGACATCGATGCCATCGAGCGACCGTTCGAGCGAGGTTACGGCTGCGATTGCAAAGGCTCTGTTTGATACGCGAGCTGCACTGGCTTAGCGTGTTCGTTTGGCGAGGTCAAACAAAATGCTGGTACCATACCTTGGTTGAGAATTTCGTATAGGTTTGGGGAATGGTATGGCTACCATCGCGATTATCGGTGCGCTCGAAAAAGAGATCATGCAGATTAAGGAAGAGCTGAGCGACGTTTGCGAGGCACGGGAGGCAGGCTTGACCGTTGTGAGCGGTGAGCTCGACGGCCTGACAGTTGTCGCCACAACGGCGGGCATGGGCACGGTGAACGCCGCCGCTGCAACACAGCACCTCATTAGCAAGTATGCTCCGCAGGCTGTTGTGTTTTCGGGCATTGCGGGCGGTTTGAACCCCAAGCTCCATATCGACGACGTGGTCATTGGCAAACGCCTACGCTATCTGGATACCGATACCGCGCTTATCGCCGAGTCCGCACCGGGGCTCGAGGAGTTTGGCTCGACGCCCGCGCTGGTCGATATTGCCGCCGACGTGCTTGCTGAGCGTGGGTTTGTTGACGCTTCGACAAATGCAGTCGCTTCGAATGAGGGCACCAAGCAGTTCCTGGTCGGCACCATTGCCACGGGTAACCGTTTTGTGACGGGCGCCGCCATGCGCAACGACGCTATCGAGGCGACGCATGCCGATTGTGTCGGCATGGAGGGCGCGGCAATTGCCCATGTCGCAACCAAAAATGGTGTCGATTGCCTGGTGTTGCGCGCTATCAGCGATAATTGTGACGAGGCGTACGATGCAATTTGCGAGCGAGAGTTCGATCTGTTCGAGTATGCCCGCACCGCGAGTGGCATTACGCTCGATATCGTTCGCCGTATCGCTGCTATCTATTAGCGCGCTTTTTTTGTAAGAACCTACGACCAAGGAGTGTCCATGGCCGATTCCATTAACTACCAGCTTGCCAAGTTCGTCGCCAGCTATGGCAAGGTTTCGCAGATTCCCGAGTCCACCTGCCCCGAGGTGAGCTTTGTCGGCCGCTCCAACGTGGGCAAGTCGTCGATTATGAACAAGCTATTTGGCCGCAAGAACCTAGTCAAGGTTTCCAGTACGCCGGGCAAGACGAGCAACATCAACTTCTTTGAGGCCGACGACGTGCATTTCGTGGACCTGCCGGGTTACGGTTTCGCCCGTCGCTCCAAGGCCGAGCGCGACCGCTGGGCCGAGCTTATCGGCGACTTTTTCGACTCCGAGCGCAGCTTTAACTTGGTCGTCTCGCTGGTGGACATTCGTCACGATCCCAGCAAGCTCGATCATGACATGATCGACTACCTGCAGGGCAATGAGTTCAACTTTATCGTCTGCCTCACCAAGGCCGACAAGCTCAGCCGCACCCAGCAGGCCCGCCAGGCAGCAGCCATCAAAAAGCAGCTCAACGTCCCGGCCGATAACGTAATCATCACAAGCTCCCAAACCGGCGTGGGTATCGACGAACTCAAGCGCCGCATCGCCGAGGCCTGCCTCTAGTAAGGGCTCCAGCCTAGCAAGAGCCCCTATCAATAAGGGGCCATATATTTCAGCCCGGCGCCCCTTCAAAGCGTGGGTCCCTGTAGACACCCTCAGCAAGGTAGGCGCAGGGACGGTCGGGATGTTCCCTCAAAATCATTCCGCAGCGCGAAGGCCCCTTGTCCGTCGCTCCGTAGGAGCAGGACAAGGGGCCTTCATGCGCGAGGACGATTTTGAGGGAACATCCCGACCGTCCCGGACAGGTATATGAGGAGGATGTCTACAGGTACTCGATTTGAGCGCCCTCGGTGTCGCACGTGAGGATATGCGTATCACACTTGGGGAACTGCTCGCGCAGCTTGACCTGCAGGAACTTCGCCACGATGGTATCGTCGGTTACGGCCATGAGGGTCGAGCCCGAACCGCTGATCCAGATGGTCTTGGCGCCGCCGTTAAGGCAGGTGTCGCGCACAGCGTTGTAGTCGGGGATGAGGCGGCGGCGATAGGGCTCCTGGATGCGGTCGTCGTTGGCGGCGGCAATCAGGTCCAGATCGCCGGTCTCGAGACCGCGCGTCATGCCGGCGATGCGGCCCATCTGCCATACGGCGGTGGAAAGCGGAATCTCCTGCGGCACGACCTTGCGCGCC
Organism: uncultured Collinsella sp.; assembly: GCA_900544205.1. GTDB lineage: Bacteria > Actinomycetota > Coriobacteriia > Coriobacteriales > Coriobacteriaceae > Collinsella. The sequence continues at coordinate 9,871 of UQUG01000053.1, read as the reverse complement.
TCACTCGTGTGTACCTCGTAGGGCGGAATCACGGTAATAAAACGCAGGCGATCGCTCACTTCGTAGCGCAGGCACTGGGGGAGCGAATCGGTCGGTGTAAAAGAGCAGACTGCGCCGCCCAGGATGGCGGGGGCGACGTTGTCGGGATGTCCCTCGACCTCGGTGGCGATGCGGACGAGCTCGGCGCGGTCGACGGTGTGGCCCGTCAGCGCGGCGGCGGCCATAATGCCAGCGACAACGCAGGTGGAGCTGGAACCCAGGCCACGAGCGACGGGAACGTCAGTCTGAATGTCGATGGCGACGGGGAAGGCCGGCTCGCCCCATGCGGCCAGCGCATCCACAAAGCTCACGTAGACTAGGTTGTTCTCGTTTTGGAACTCCTCGGGGCAACCCGTGATGGTGAGCTTGTCGGCGCGCTCGAAGGTGAAGTGCGAGTAGAGGCTGACGGCCATGCCGAGGGTATCGTAGCCGATGCCTAGGTTGGCGCTGGTTGCGGGGACGGTGATCTTGATCATTGTTGTTGGTCCTCCTGGGGGTCGGTTTCACGCTTGCTCCGCTGCTCGGACAGTCCTGCTCGCACGAAGGCCACATTTAGTGGCCTTCGGCTCGTGCGGAACTCGCGACGGAGCAAGCGTGAAACCGACCTGCGCCGTCTCCTCACCGCGCTGGGGAGCTAAATAAAAAGAAAGTGCGCCGGCTTTCGCCGGCGCCTTGTAAGGGATCTAGTTGGATGCCATATTTTTTGCTGCCTGCTCTACGTAGTTGGCCATGTCGGCTACGTCGCAGACGTCTTCGAAGCGGACGGGTTTGGACTCGAGTTCGGCGAGCTGTGCCGGGGCGACCGTGTTGGTTGCCTGCTCGAGCACGTGCATGGCCTCAAAGTCGTCCTCGGGAACGTCGAGCCCCAGGGCGTCGCAGCAGGCGCGCGGGAACTTGTAGGGGCTGGCGGTCGAAAGCAGCACGCGGGCCTTCGCGCCCTCGGCGGGGGCGACCTTTTCAAAGACGTGATAGCCGCAAGCGGTGTGCGGGTCGATCACATAGCCGTTTGCATCCCAGCAGTTCTTGATGGCAGCGCGGACCTCGTCCTCGCTGGCCCAGCCGCAGCCAAACACACTCTGGATCTTGGCCAGCAGCTCGGCGGGCACCTCATAGCGACCAGTCTGTGCCAGCTGCTCCATAAGGCCGGCAACGAGTTCGCAGTCGCCATCGGACAGGAAGTAGAGCATGCGCTCCAGATTAGAGCTAATAAGGATGTCCATCGACGGCGAAATGGTCGTGAAGAACGGACGGTTGCGGTCGTAGACGCCGGTGGTCAGGAAGTCAGCGAGCACGTTGTTCTTGTCGCTGGCCACGACGAGTTTGGCGACGGGCAGACCCATGCGCTTGGCATAGTAGCCGGCCAGGATGTCGCCAAAGTTGCCGGTCGGTACGCAGAACTCCACGGCGTCGCCGGCCTCGATGGCGCCGGCGCGCAGCAGCTGCGCATAAGCGGCAAAGTAGTAGACGACCTGCGGCACCAGACGGCCGACGTTGATGGAGTTGGCGCTCGAAAGCACCGTGCCGGCGGCCTCAAGACGCTCGGCAAGCTCCTTATCGGCAAAGATGCGCTTGACGGCACTCTGGGCATCGTCAAAGTTGCCGCGGATGCCGCAGACGGCGACGTTGTCGCCCTCCTGCGTGGACATCTGCAGATTCTGCACGCGGCTGACTTTGCCTTCGGGATAAAAGACGGTAATGCCCGTGCCCGGAGCGTCGGCAAAACCAGCGAGTGCGGCCTTGCCGGTGTCGCCCGACGTGGCGGTGACGATCATGATGCGCTCGGCGCCGCCGTCCTTGGCGGAAGTGCGGGCCATCAAGCGGGGGAGCATCTGCAGGGCGACGTCCTTAAAGGCACTCGTGGGGCCGCCAAAGAGCTCCATCACATAGGTCTGAGGGGCGTCAGCGCCCGGCGCAGCGTCGAGTTTGACGAGCGGCGTGACCTCTTTACTCGCGAACGTGCCGCGGTATGCCTCGTCGACACACGCCGAAATTTCTTCGGCCGTGTAATCATTCAGTAACATTCCCAACACATCTTGAGCGATTTCAAAGTACGATTTATCTGCAAGCGAGCTGATATCGACCTGCTGGGTGCCGAGCTCGTCCGAGACAAACAAACCCCCGTCGGGAGCGATGCCGGTGCGGATTGCCACCTTACTTGAGCACGATAAAGTGCGTCCTCGTGTACTATGATAAGTTCCCATATAACACTGCTCCTCGGATGCCTTGGTCCCAATCGGTGACCCCATGGTATCAGAGCACGCAAAACAGGTTTGCAGAGGCTTTTAGAAAGGTAACCTCCACGCCATGATAAAAATTGCCAAGTTTGGCGGCTCGTCGGTCGCCGACGCCGAACACTTCAAGAAGATCAAAGCCATCGTTGATGCCGACCCTGCCCGCCGTTTTGTGGTGGTTTCCGCCTGCGGTCGCCGCTTTAAGGGCGACACCAAGGTGACCGACCTGCTCTACCTGGTTAACGCGCACGTTAAGTATCACGTGTCGTGCGAGGAACTGCTCGAGGACATTGGCCAGCGCTATTTTGATATCGCTGACGAGCTGGAGCTCACCTATCCCATCCGCGAGGAGTTCGCAGCCTTTGCCGAGCGCGCCCGCTCCGGTGGCTACTCCACCGAGGAACTCGTGAGCCGCGGCGAGTACTTTACCGCCCGTCTGATGGCCGAGTACCTGGGCCTGCCGTTCCTGGATGCCGCGACGGTCGTGGCGTTCCATCACGACGGTACGCTCAGCATGAACCGCACCGCCGAGCTGGTGCAGGAGTACGGCCAGCAGGGCGGCTTTGTTATGCCCGGTTTCTACGGCGCGACGCGTGAGGGTCAGATCAAGCTGCTCGACCGTGGCGGCGGCGATATTTCCGGCTCGATTCTGGCCAAGTGCCTTGGCGCCGATCTGTACGAGAACTGGACCGACGTCTCGGGCTTCTATTCTGCCGATCCGCGCATTGTTCCCGAGGCCCAGCCCATTGCGCGCGTTACCTACGAGGAGCTACGCGAGCTTTCGTACATGGGCGCAAGCGTCCTGCACGAGGAAGCCGTGTTCCCTGTGCGCGAGGCGGGTATTCCGCTGGTCATCAAGAACACCAATGCGCCGCAGGACCCCGGCACCATCATTAGCGAGACGGCTGATGAGGGCGAGGCAGAGCCCATCATTACCGGTGTGACCGGCAAGCGCGGCTTTGTCGCCATCAACGTTGCCCGCGACCGCACCAAGCCTCGTGTCGGCTTTATGCGCCGTGCGCTTTCGGTGTTCGAACGCTATGACGTCTCCGTCGAGCATATGCCCACCGGCGTCGACCGCTTTGGCGCCGTGGTGCAGGAGCAGGATGTGCACGATTCGCTGTACTCACTCGTGGGTGACATCCAGCAGGAGGTCGAGCCGCTCGAGATCGAGGTTGTCGAGGGCTTGGCGCTCATCGCGACCGTCGGTCGTAACCTGCGCGGCCGCGCAGGTATCTCGGGCCACCTGTTTGGCATGCTCGGCCAGGCCGGCGTGAGCGTGCGCATGATTTCGCAGAGCTGTGACGAGATCAACATCATTATCGGTGTCGAGGAGAAGGACTTCGACCTGGCGATTCGGACCATTTACCGCGCCTTCTCCGACGAGAACGGCATTGTGAAGGTCTCCGACCTGGAGGCTCCCACGCCGGCCGATCCCACCTTGGCCGCGCTCAAAAAGTAGCGACTGCTCGGTAGATTTTTGGTCATGTCTCAAAAATCTACGGCGGGGCGTTTCGTTTCGGTTTCGTTTCGACGGGGCGGGTTTCGTGCCCGCCCTGTTCTTGTATACACTGGCAACAATAATCGGCCTGATCGGCGTGCGGGCAAAAGCCACAGCCTTTAAAGGGGGAAGCATGAAACAGTACACGGTTGCTATTTTGGGCGCGACGGGAGCCGTGGGCACCCAGATGCTCGAGTGCCTCAACGAGCAGGAGTTTCCGGTCGGCAAGCTCAAGCTGCTAGCGAGCGCGCGCTCTGCGGGCAAGACCGTTGAGTTCCGCGGCGAGCAGATCGTGATCGAGGAAGCTTGCCCCGAGGCCTTTGAGGGCTGCGACATCGTGCTCGGCGCTGCCGGCGACGATATCGCCAAGGAGCTGCTGCCCGAGGCCGTCAAGCGCGGCGCCGTCGTGGTCGACAACAGTCACGCCTTCCGCATGGATCCCGAGGTACCGCTGGTTGTGCCTGAGATCAATGCCGACGACATCAAGTGGCATCACGGCCTTATCGCCAATCCCAACTGCGCGACCATCATCGGCCTGGTTCCTACGTGGCCGCTGCATCAGCTCGCCGGCGTGAAGCGCATGATCGTCTCGACGTATCAGGCTGCTTCGGGTGCCGGCGCTCCCGGCATGGCCGAGCTCGAGGCTCAGCTGGCCGCCCTGGGCCGTGGCGAGGAGATTCCCGAGCCGCGTGCATTTGCGGCCCAGCTCGCGAGCAATCTGATTCCGCAGATTGGCGGTGTCAAGGAAGAGGGCTTTACCTCCGAGGAGATGAAGTTGCAGAACGAGGGCCGCAAGATCATGCACCTGCCCGAGCTGCGCGTGAACTGCACCTGCGTGCGCGTGCCCGTGCTGCGCTCGCACTCCGAGAGCATTACGCTCGAGTTTGAGCGCGATATTACGGTGGAAGAGGCCCGTGCCGCGCTGACAGCCGCTCCGGGCGTGAAGCTGGTCGACGACATGAGCGCCGAGGACGCGCACAATCGCTTCCCCATGCCGATGGATACGTCCGACCAGGACCTGATTTGGGTCGGTCGCGTGCGCCGCGACATCTCGAACCCCGAGGCCGCGCGCGGTATCACCTTCTGGTGCTGCGGCGACCAAATCCGTAAGGGCGCGGCAACCAACGCCGTCCAGATTGCCAAGCTGCTCTGCGAGTAGTGGTGGACCTGTCCGGCGGGGGCCGGGCTTAGTTTTCAGAACGTCCTCGACCATGTGTGGCGCCTTGTCCTGCTCCTTCGGAGCCGCGGACAAGGCGCCACACTGGTCTGCGGAGTGTTCTGAAAACTAAGCCCGGCCCCCGCCTGCGGTGACGCTGCTACGAGCGGCCTGCGATGGGGCCGTTGTCGGTTGGGACTGCTGGGCTGATGTGGGGGCACGTGGCTGTTGCGGGCCCTGGTCCCGGCGGCGGCCTCGGCGCTGCGCGCCTGCTGCCTTGGGTGACTTTGGGGTCGATTGGGGTTGTCTGCACAATTCGCGGTATTATGTTGCGGAGTTTTGAAAGGAGCCGCTGGTGGTCACGACGACGTTTGCTTCGCCTTTGGGCGAAATCTTGCTTGCCGCTGATGGCCGCGGTCTGACGGGGCTTTGGTTTGAGGGACAGGAGCATTTTGGCTCCACGCTTCTCAAAGAAGATCCTGAACATGTTGAAGGCGCCGATGCAGTTTCTGGTGCTGGCGGCATGTCGTCGGTGAGTCCTGCAAATGGTGCGGCTTCTTCGGTGCTTGAGCGTTCGTGGGCTTGGCTGAATGCTTATTTTGCAGGGCAGGAACCTCGGTTTACGCCGCCGTTGCATTTGATTGGCACGGCGTTTCAGCGTGAAGTTTGGTACGAGCTGCTTTCTATTCCGCGTGGCGAGGTCGCTACGTATGGCGAGATCGCCCAGCGTGTTGCGGCTCGACATCGTGTGCCGGGAAATGAGACACCCGTTGTGTCTCCCCGTGCCGTGGGGGCCGCGGTCGCTCGCAACCCTGTTTCGATTATTGTGCCATGCCATCGCGTGGTGGCGGCCGACGGCTCGCTTAACGGATATGCCGGCGGGCTTGATCGCAAGGAGTGGCTGCTTCGGCTTGAGGGCGCGTACGAGGAGTAACACTCGAGCGCTTTGCATAGCCAAGATGCCGTGAAAGAACGGGACATGCTTTCCGAATGGAGGCTCAGACGGAAACTACGTCCCGGAATTCCGTTTTAAAGCGGGATGCGCTTTCCGAATGGCGTCCCAAGCGGAAACCGTGTCCCGGAATACAGCCTCAGAGTGGGACGCCGTTTCCGGTTGAGACCGCCTGCCTGGACATCGATCTACGCCCGCTCCTGCAGGGCGTAGATCGATTTATCCATGTTGAACAGGTAAGCCACGACGCAGACAATAAAGAACATCGGCAAGTTACCAAAGCCGAAGACTTCGCAGCCAATAACGATGGGTGCGAGCAACGTATTGGTGGCGCTGCCAAAGACGGCTGCGTAGCCCAGTGCGGCGCAGGGCTCGACGGGCATGCCGAGTTGAGCCTCGTTATGGCGACATCTGGGTAACAGAAAGGCCCGCGTTCCTCAGAGGCAAGATAGGCAATTCTGCTTCTGAGGTAGATCTCAATTCTGCCGACCGCACTGCCGACCGCATCAAACATTAACTGCCGGAGGGCTCGGTCAAATTCATACGTGTAGATGATGGTTTCGAATGTTGTGCCTTCGCGAAAGATGGTAATCCCGGACTTGCATTTGGTTTTGTAGGGAAACCAGTAGGCCGACAGTCTGTAGTGGTTGGCTTCGACCAAAGCTCGCTCGAGTTCGCTTTGATCAGAGCACTTAAGACCCTTGTTTTCTGTCAATAGTGCTATTTGTTCGTTGATGGATATCCGCGACTTCTGGTATTTCATTAAGCCTCTTGATAGAAAAAGAGCTGGAGTTGCGCATCGTTGAGAGGCTTTCCAGCTTTAGCAAAACAAACTTATAAGATGCGACGGGCCGCGTCAAGATAATTACCGGACGGCCTAGGAGGCGGCTGGTTGGCTGGCTTAAAACCTAGCGCGTGAGATGACGCTCCACGCTATTCAGCGCGCTTGATAGGATGACGAACCACAGTCTTAAGTTTCTCCGGTGCACATTTGCGTGGATCGGAGAGATAGATTTCGTGATGGAAACGGGTGTCTGAGAAGTCGGGGACATAGCCCTGCTCGGTCGTGTATTCATTCATAGCGCCTACGGTCGCCGGTTCGTTGTCGTAGGGCCCGGTGTGCATGCATTGAACGCAGAGGCCCTCGTCAACTTTAAGCAGCTCGACGGCAGAAAAGTCAAGTTTCTTTTTGGTCGTGGCTTCCGCGACTGCCCAGTCAAAGTCATCTCGGGTGACGAAATCGGGCAGGCGAATGCACGAGATAAAGTTGAAATCGTCCTTGCGTACATAATCGATGTCGCCGCTCGGGGAGTCTTGCCACCAGAAACCCTCGAGCGGCGGTACCACAAAGTCGAAATAGCCCTTGATACTCCTTGAGCCTTTCTTCGACATCTTGACGGTATAGGCGATGCCGTAAAGCAGCGGCAGGGCGTTTTGATACTCGCCACCTTCGGTATTTGGGTCGCCCTTTCCGCGAACGGCAACGTAGCTCATAGGCGGGACAGTTACGATGCTCGGCTTGCTTGCAGGTTTGTAGAGCTCCTTGCATTCCTTCTTAAAGTCGAACGCCATGTTGGCCGCCTTTCTGCGTATTGGCCTGCTTAGATAACGGAATCATATCATAGAAACGAACAACTGTTCGAATGATTTTGCTGACAGATAGAGATGCGTGCGTTGTGTTTGGCGGTCGGCCTGACCCCGTCGATGATTTCTCTGCCTCCCCGGCACCTCATCTATGGCTGTCGTTTCCCCATATAAAACCTGCCAAAATGAACCTGTCCCTTTTTGGTCGGCGTGAAATGGGTAATACTAAAGAGTTATCCGACCAGATGGGAACCGATCGATGGCCTATATCGAATTCAAAGACGTCATCAAAGCATACGGCGAGGGCGATGCCCGCATCCATGCGCTCGACGGCGCGAGCTTTACCGTTGAGCGCGGTGAGCTCGCCATTATCCTGGGCGCTTCGGGCGCCGGCAAGACTACGGCGCTCAACATCCTAGGCGGCATGGATACGGTAACCTCCGGCTCCGTGACAGTGGACGGGCGCGACGTGAGCTCTGCCAACGAGGCGCAGCTTGTGGAGTACCGCCGCGCCGACGTCGGCTTTGTCTTTCAGTTCTACAATCTGGTTCCCAACCTGACGGCGCTCGAAAACGTTGAGCTTGCAGCTCAGATCTGCCCCGATTCGCTCGATGCCGAACAGACGCTTCGCCAGGTTGGCCTGGGCGAGCGCCTCGCCAACTTCCCCGCGCAGCTTTCGGGCGGCGAGCAGCAGCGCGTGTCCATTGCCCGCGCACTGGCCAAGAACCCCAAGCTTCTTTTATGCGACGAGCCCACGGGCGCGCTCGACTATAAAACCGGCAAGCAGATCTTGCAGCTGCTGCAGGATACCTGCCGCAAGCAGGGCATTACGGTCATCATCATCACGCACAACTCCGCGCTCGCGCCCATGGCCGATCGCCTGATCCGCTTTAAGAGTGGTCGCGTGGAGAGCGAGACGGTCCAGCAAAATCCCGTGCCTATCGAGACGATCGAGTGGTAGCGCCCATGGACCAGGACCGCCAAAACAGCCAAAACCACGATACGGAGCGCGCGGGTCGCGACCGGGAGTTTGCGACCTACCGCACCGCTCAGAGCTCAAACGATATGGTGCCGACGGTTTTTCGCCGTGGCATCTACCGTACAATCCGCGGCAGTCTTAAGCGCTTCTTGTCTATCGTGGTCATCACCGCGCTTGGCGTGAGCGTGATGTGCGGTCTTAAGGCAGGCTGCGAAGATTTGCGCGATTCGGTCGACGCCTATTTTGACCAGCAGAATGTCTATGACATTAACGTGCAGTCGACCTATGGCCTTACGCGCGACGATCTTGCGGCTATCCAAGAGGTCGACGGCGTCGAGACGGCCGAGGGTATCTACACCGAGACCGCCTACACCGCCGTGGGCACAACACGCGAGCGCGTGATCGTGCAAAGTCTTTCCAAGGAGAATATCGATCAACCGGTGCTGGTGAGCGGTGATTTGCCCGAGAGCGCCGATGAAGTCGCGGTGACTTCGAAGTTCCTGAAGGCTTCGGGCAAGAAAATCGGCGATACGGTGAGTTTTGCCGCCAATGACGCGAGCTCGTCGAACCAAAGCGCCAAGGATCAGTTTGCCGCGGACGATTACACCATTACGGCCGAGGTCCTCGATCCCACTGATGTGAGCTCCGACTCGACAGTTAACGCCTTTCGCGCTGCTTCGGCGGCGGACTATAAGTTCTATGTGAGCGAGGACGCCGCGACATCTTCTTCCTACTCCGCGGTCCACGTGATCGTCGAGGGAGCCAAGAGCCTCAACTCCTATTCGGCTACCTGCTCGGCAAAGATCAATGAGGTCAAGGGCAATATCGAGAAGATCCGCGAGGAGCGTGAGAAGGCGCGCGCTCAGGAACTGACGGTCGACACGCCGGCAAGCTTGGATGCGGCCGAGCGCCAGGCGAATATGCTCTTTGGGATTGAGCAGGACAACATCAACCGCATGGCCGAGGGCAGCGACGAGCGTGCGCAGGCGCAAGCCGACCTGGACCAGCGTCGCGCCGCCGCCGACCAGCAGTTTGCCGATGCCCGCGCCGAGCTCTCTGACCTTGGTGAATGCACCTGGTACATCCAGGACCGCGGCAATATCGCAAGCTACTCGAGCGTGGAGAGCGATAGCTCGTCAATTGAGGCCATCGCCACGGTGTTCCCGTTCATCTTCTTTATCGTTGCCGTGCTCATCAGCCTCACCACCGCTACGCGTATGGTCGAGGAGGAGCGCACGCTCATCGGCCTGTATAAGGCGCTCGGTTATTCGCGCGGACGTATCCTGTCCAAATACGTGGACTATGCGCTGTGGGCTTGTCTGATCGGCGGCGTGCTCGGCAATATCATCGGATTTGTGGGCCTGCCGCTGTTCCTGTTTACGGTGTTCGACGACATGTACTCGCTGCCCCAGATGCTGCTTTCGTACGA
>UQUG01000052.1 GCA_900544205.1 uncultured Collinsella sp. | reverse complement strand
ATTCGCCTGGCAACGCAGATTGGCGCCGGCCTCATGGGTGTCCTGTACATTTTGGACGAGCCATCGATTGGCCTCCATCAGCGCGATAACGAGCGCCTGATCAAGACACTTGAGCGCCTGCGCGATATCGGCAATACCGTTATTGTCGTCGAGCATGATGAGGATACGATTCGTGCTGCCGACTATGTGATCGACATGGGCCCCGGCGCGGGCGTGAACGGCGGACACGTGGTCGCCGCGGGAACGCCTGCCGATATCACGGCGTGTCCCGAGTCGATGACGGGCGCTTATCTGACCGGTAAACGAATGATCCGGGTGCCTGATGAACGGCGCAAGCCCGGTCGCGGCTGCCTTAAAATTACGGGCGCTCGAGCCAACAACCTCAAAAACGTTACTGCCAAAATCGAGTTTGGTACGCTTACGGTTGTTACCGGCGTGTCGGGATCGGGCAAGAGCTCCCTGGTTACCGACACCATTGCGCCTGCCCTTACGAATGCCATTCACCGCTCGACGCGCCCTGTGGGTCCGTATAAAAAAATCGAGGGCATCGAGTGCATCGATAAGGTTATCGATATCGACCAGTCGCCGATTGGCCGCACGCCGCGCTCCAACCCTGCTACCTATATCGGCCTGTGGGATGATCTTCGCGCGCTGTTTGCGAGTACGCCGGAGTCGAAGGCGCGCGGCTACTCGCCGGGTCGTTTCTCCTTTAATGTGAGTGGCGGGCGCTGTGAGGCGTGCAAGGGCGATGGGCAGATTAAGATCGAGATGCACTTCCTTCCCGATATCTACGTTCCCTGCGAAGTTTGCGGCGGTAAACGCTACAACCGCGAGACACTCGAGGTCACCTACCGTGGCAAGACCATCTCGGACGTGCTCGACATGAGCGTCACCGAGGCGCTGGCCTTCTTTGGGAATATCCCGCAGATCAAGCGAAAGCTCCAGACGCTGTACGATGTAGGCTTGGGCTACGTGAGCCTGGGCCAGCCCGCCACGACGCTCTCGGGCGGCGAGGCGCAGCGTGTGAAGCTCGCCAAGGAGCTTCATCGACGCCAGACGGGCAAGACGTTCTATATTTTGGACGAGCCGACGACCGGTCTTCATTTTGAGGACGTCCGCCAGCTGCTCGATGTGCTGCAGCGCTTGGTCGATGCGGGCAACACGGTGCTGGTGATTGAGCACAACCTTGATGTCATCAAGGTTGCCGACCGCCTGATCGATATGGGTCCCGAGGGCGGTAACGGCGGCGGAACCGTCGTGGTTTCGGGCACACCGGAGCAGGTTGCGGACTGTCCGCAGAGTTATACGGGCAAGTTTTTGGCGCCTTTGCTCAGGCGTGACCGGGAGCGTCAGGCTCAACTTGATGCTCAATAAATAGGCGATTCAGTTTATGGGCGCCATCGACTCCTTGTGATTCGATGGCGCTTGCTGTGCCGAAGTGACGTATGCAGCCGAATTGGACATATACTTAATCTTTGCGTCCGAATGCGAGGGAAAGGATATGTCATGGCAAAGGCTGTAAAGACGCCAAAAACCAATGCGATGCGCGAGCTGGAAAGCGCCGGCATTTCCTATGTTCTACATACGTACGAAGACGATGGTGATGAGTCGGTGGGCCTGGGGGTCGCGATTTCGGAGCAGCTTGGCGAGGAGCCCGGTCAAGGATTTAAGACCTTGGTCTGCGTGACGCCGTCCAACGACCATGTCGTGTGCTGCATCCCTGTTGCCGATGAGCTCGATCTAAAGTCCGCCGCGCGTGCCGCGGGGGAGAAGTCCTTGGTTATGATGCATGTGAAGGATTTGCTTGCGGCGACTGGCTACGTTCGCGGCGGCTGCAGCCCGGTCGGTATGAAAAAACGCTACCGGACGCTCATTGATGAGACGTGTGTCCTTTGGGATACCATTTTTATTTCGGGAGGCAAGCGTGGTTATCAGCTCGAGCTTGCACCCGATGATTTAATTGCATTTTGCGGGGCGACGGTTGCCGCGATTACGAGAGAGGACTGAGCGATGCCGCAGGAAGAATTGAAGCGCGGAGCTCATTTTGCAAAAGAATCTGCGCCTCAGACACCCTCATCCGAAGCTTCTTCGTCGCGAGATGACACTGACGACATGGGCTCGTCGGACTACTCCACGGTTGGTCGTTCCGCCGGGCTTATGACCATCCTGACTATCGTGTCTCGCGTCACCGGTTTTATCCGCACGTGGGCAATGGCGGCCGCTATCGGCATGTCGCTACTCTCGTCCTCCTATCAGGTCGCCAACAACCTGCCCAATATGCTCTACGAACTCGTGATGGGTGGCATGCTCGTGACGGCGTTTTTGCCCGTGTACATGGGCGTGAGGCGTGAGCAGGGTCGCGAGGCCTCGAACGAGTACGTGGGCAACCTGCTCGGCATTCTGCTTTTAGTGCTGGGTGGCATTTCGTTGCTGGGGACCGTGTTCGCCCCGGGCTTTATCTGGACGCAATCGTTCCTTTCGGGTGACGGTGGCAGCATGGATACCGCTGCGTTCATGTTCCGTTTCTTTGCCATCCAGATTCTGTTTTATGGTTTGGGCTCGGTGTTCTCGGGCGTTCTCAACGCACACCGCGACTACTTCTGGTCGACGTTTGCCCCGGTCCTCAACAATGTGATCGTCATTGCGAGCTTTATGGGTTTTGCGCCCGTGTCCGCACAGTTTGGCGAACGTGCCGGCATCATCTTGATTGCGGCCGGTACGACCCTCGGTGTCTTTGTTCAGATGGCATGTCAGATTCCCGCGCTTGGCAAGCACGGCGTGCATCCCCATATCCATATCGACTTTAAGGACCCCGCGCTGCGCCAGACGATTGCGCTCGGTATCCCGACGCTGCTCGCCACGGTGTGCATGTTTGTCTCGACTTCTATCACCAACGCTGCCGCGCTGGTGGTCCAGCCCGAGACGGGTCCTTCCGTCATCGCCTATGCGCGCCTGTGGTACACGCTGCCCTACGCGCTGATTGCCGCCTCGCTTTCGACGGCGCTCTATACCGAGCTCTCTCATGACGCACAGGAGAAGGATTACGACAGCGTTCGCACGGGCATTTCGCGTGGCGTCGCCCAGATGCTGTTCTTCCTGATTCCGTTCGCACTGTACCTGATTGTCTTCGCACGTCCGCTCAATATGATCTACTGTGCTGGCAAGTTCGATGAATCCGGCGTGGCGCTGGTGTCCGAGTACCTTGTCTACCTGGCGCTCTCGCTGCCGCTCTACGGCGTGGTCGTGTTGATGCAGAAGAGCTTCTCTGCCTTGCTCGACATGAAGCCCTATAGCCGCTATTGCCTGTATTCCGCCATCGGCCAGGCCGGCTCGGTTCTGCTGTTTGGCGTTGTGCTGGGCTTCGGTATGCCGGCAATCGCGCTTTCGTATGTCGTCGACTACGTGATCTTGGTCGGCTGTTCGCTGTGGTGGCTGCGTCGTCGCCTGCGTGGCCTTCAGGTCAAATCTATCCTACATGGCGGTTTCTTTGGCCTTTTGCTCGGTGGCCTAGGTGCTGCCGCAGGCGCCGGCGTCATGTGGGCGCTTGAACACTTTGTCGGGGCACTTGGCGGCTCGATTCTGATTACTCTTGGCTACGTTTGCGTTGCGGGTGTCGCCTCGCTTGTTGTTACCTTTGGCCTTGCCGTCGTCCTTAAGATGCCCGAGGTCTCGGCGCTGCTTCGTCGCAAGTAGGTGCGCGTGGCCGGTCACGACAACATACCAACGCTTGCCGAGCAGGTTTCGCGCGTTCCCACACAGCCCGGATGCTACCTTTGGAAGGATGCCAAGGGCGATGTCATCTACGTGGGCAAGGCGAAAAACCTGCGCGCCCGCATGCGTCAATACGTGACACTGCAGGATGAGCGTCAAAAGATCCCGCTGATGATGCAGCTGGTGGCGAGCTTTGACTACATCGTTGTCGAAACCGAGCATGAGGCGCTTGTACTCGAGCGCAACCTGATCGGCCAGTACCATCCGTACTTTAACGTCGACCTCAAGGATGACAAGAGCTACCCCTTTATCGCCATTACAAAGGGCGACCTGTATCCCGCGATCAAATACACGCGTGAGCGTCATAAGCCGGGAACGCGCTATTTTGGACCCTATACCGATAGCCGTGCGGCACGTGAGACGATAGATACGCTGCGCAAGGTTATCCCCATCTGCTCTGCATCCTGTGCGGAGTGGCGTCGTTGTCGCCGTACCATCGAGTCCCACAAGGGCGAGGAAGACATCGTCAATATGATTTGCGCACAAAACGGGCGTCCCTGCTTTGACTACCATGTCGGGCGCGGCCCGGGTGCGTGTGTCGGCGCGATTTCCCCGGCAGACTATGCCAAGAACGTCAAGCGTGTCGAGCGCTTTTTGTCGGGCCATCGCAAGGATGTCGTCGATGAGCTGACCTCCGAGATGACGGATGCCGCCGAGGCGCTCGACTTTGAGCGCGCGGCACGCGTCAAACGTCGTTTGGAGGTCATCAGGGGTCTGGACGATCGTCAGCAAGTCGTTTTTCCCTCCAGTGTCGATATCGATGTCATCGGGTTCTATCGCGAGGAGACCATCTCCGCCGCTTGCGTCTTCGTCGTTCGCGAGGGCCGAACAGTTCGCACCTGCGAGTTCATTCTCGACAAGGGTCTTGATGTTGACGAGGAAGAGCTCCAGTCGGGCTTTCTTAAGCGCTATTACGACGAGACGGCTGATATTCCAGCTGAGGTCAACCTTTCCGTCGAGCTTGAGGATGCGGAGGCGCTGGGGGAGTGGCTTGCGGGCAAGCGTGAGCGTTCCTGCCATCTCCATAGGCCGCAGCGTGGCGAAAAGCACCGTTTGCTCGATATGGCATCCAAAAATGCGCGCCATGCCCTCATGCGCTACATGATGCGAACGGGGTACGCTGACGACCGCACCAATCAAGCGCTCCTGGAGCTCGAAAGTGCGTTGGCGCTGCCATCGCCGCCGTTGCGTATCGAGTGCTTCGATATCTCTACACTGCATGGCACCTTTACGGTCGCCTCGATGGTGGTGTTTACCAACGGGCGCGCCGACAAGAGCCAGTACCGTCGTTTTAAAATTCAGGCCGAATTGGACGAGGCAAACGACTTCGTGTCGATGTCCGAGGTTTTGGGACGACGCTATGCTCCCGAGCGCATGGCCGACGAGCGCTTTGGCTCGCGCCCCGATTTGCTCGTTGTCGATGGCGGTAAGCCGCAATTGACCGCTGCGATCAAGCAACTTGAGGCTCTTGGGCTCGATATACCAGTTTGTGGCTTGGCGAAGGCCGACGAGGAAGTTTTTGTGCCTTGGGACGAGACTCCTGTCGTGCTGCCGACCGGGTCTGCTTCGCTCTATCTAATTAAACAGGTACGCGATGAGTCCCACCGATTTGCCATCACGTTCCACCGTGAGTTGCGCGATAAAGCCATGACGGTTTCGGTACTCGATGACGTTCCGGGCGTGGGACCCACCAGAAAACGTGCCCTTATGCGCCATTTTGGCTCGATGAAGCGTTTGCGCGCGGCGAGCGAGCAAGAGATCGCGGAAGTTCGCGGCATACCTGCCGATGTTGCCAAGGCGGTCCACGAGGCGCTCGTTGCATGGAATGCCGAGCGCGCCGAGGCGGCGGCTGGCCATTCCGATAGCTAAACACGAGCCTAAACAACTGATATACATGATTGCGCGATTTTCAACCATTTATTTCGCCATGATTGCCTGCTGGTTTCGGGTTTTATTAACGCTAAAACGTTTGACTAACCCAAGCGAAAACCCTGCTATCCTGCGGGTTGACGAAGACTGATATCTCACCTCGCCGATACATACTGTCTGGCGAATCATTTGTCAATGAATTCGGTGAACGGTAGTAAATACCGTTCAAGCGTATGTATGTATCGGTCGCCGAGCGCGGCACCTCAGTTGGGTTCGTCGGTAGGTAAGGTATATATCGTCCGCAAGTTGCGCGGGGGCACGTCTAGGTGCTCCCGAGTAAGATTCTCTATTGATAGGAGAAGACATGGCCATCATCAACAAGGGTATGTCCAGGCGTTCGTTCCTCGGCCTCACCGGCAGCGTCGCTGCTGTCGCCGGCCTTGGTCTCACTGGCTGCGGTGGCAGCTCTAGCGACGAGGGTTCCGCTTCCGGCTCCACCGATTCCGCCAACCGTGGCGGCGGCGTGATCACCGCTGGTTCCGCTTACGCTCCGTCCAGCTTCGATCCCGCCAGCACTGGCTCCGCTGTGGGCCTGGGTGCTAACTGGCACGTCGTCGAGGGCCTCTACGGCATCGATTACCACGACTACAGCACCTTCAACGAGCTCGCCACCGACGATCCCAAGTCTGTGGACGACACCACTTTCGAGGTCACCATCCGCAAGGGCGCCAAGTTCTCCGATGGCACCGAGGTCACCGCTGACGATGTCGTTGCCTCCTACACCGCTTGCGCCGCTTCCGCTACCTATGCTCCGTTCTTCCAGCCCTTCGAGTCCATCGAGGCCAAGGACGCCAGCACCGTGACGGTCAAGACTAAGGTCCCCAACTTCTCCCTGCTCAAGGATCGTCTGGCCATCGTCCGCGTTACCCCGGCCACCCAGACCGAGGAGGATCGCGCCAAGCAGCCGATCGGTTCCGGCCCCTGGATGTACGACTCTATCTCCGATACCGAGATCACCTTGGTTCCCAACCCCGAGTACAACGGTGAGTATGCTGCCGAGGATAAGAAGATCCAGTACAGCATCCTGACCGACCCCACCGCTCGCGTTACCGCTCAGCAGGAGGGCTCCACGCTCGTTATGGAGCTCGTTACCGCTGACGCCGTCGACCAGCTCGAGAGCGCCGGCTGCAAGATCGATAACGTTCAGGGTTTCGGCACCCGCTTCATCATGTTCAACGTCGCCAAGGAGCCTTGGAACAACGTCAAGGTCCGTCAGGCTGTCATGTATGCGCTCGACACCGAGAAGATGGTCAGCAACACCTTCGCCGGCCTTGCCACCGCTGCCAGCTGCTACCTGCCCAAGAGCTTCACCAACTATCATGAGGCTTCCACGGTGTACAAGACCGACGCCAAGAAGGCTAAGAAGCTCATCGAGGAGTCTGGCATCACCCCGGGTGCCATCACCCTGCGCACCACCGACAACGAGCAGATCAAGGGCATGGCCGCCCAGGTCAAGAACGACCTCGACGCTCTCGGCTTCGATGTGACCATCCAGACCGATACCTCGCCGGCCACTTACGCTGCCATCGACGGCGGCGAGGCCTACGATATCCTCCTTGCCCCTGGCGATCCTTCCTGCTTCGGCGCCGACCCCGACCTGCTGCTCAACTGGTGGTACGGCGACAACGTCTGGATGCAGACCCGTTGCCCGTGGAAGGAGTCCGCTGAGTGGCAGAAGCTCCACGGCCTCATGGACGAGGCTCTTGCCGCCGAGGGCGACGAGCAGCAGAAGAAGTGGAACGAGTGCTTCGACATCATTGCCGACAACGCCGTTCTGTACCCCGTTGTCCACGTCAAGACCGTCTCCGCTTCCTGGAACGATCCGTCCACTGCACCCAACGGCGAGGCCCTCGATGGCTTCAAGGGCATCGGCACGACGAGCATGTCCTTCAGGGGCGTTGCGACCGTCAAGGCGTAAGACTCGCTTGAGTCTGTATGCAGGATGTCGGTCGTTGGGACCGTATCCTCATAGTTGAAACAAAGACCCGGGCGGCAACGATGTCGCTCGGGTCTTGTAATGAGTATCCGTACTCATATACCAGTTGGTCCTACCGACAAAAGAAAGGGGAGAGAACGTGAACAACTTGCTACGTTTGATTGGAAGGCGTCTTGTGGCGCTGCCGATCATGGCATTGGGCGTCACCGTCCTGGTGTTCTTCCTTATGTCGTTCTCCAAGACCGACCCCGCCTACACGGCGTTGGGTGACGGTGCCTCGCCCGAGGCGGTTGCCGAGTACCATGAGAAGTATGGTCTGGACGACCCCTGGCCCGTGCGCTACGTGCGCTATATGGGCGATCTGATCCATGGCGACATGGGCACCTATGGTGCTGCTCGCAACTCCGTTGCCAAGCGCATCTCCACGGCCCTGCCCGTCACGATGCAGCTGACCTTTATCGGTCTTGCTATCGGTGCGGTCGTTTCGTTTTTGCTCGGCGTCATCGCGGCACTGTATCGCGACAAATGGCCGGACCAAGTGATCCGCGTCTTTTCCATCGCCGGCTTGGCAACCCCGTCGTTCTGGCTTGCCGTTCTGTTGATCCTGCTGTTCTCTTCCTACCTTAAGGTGCTCCCGGCATCGGGTGCTCTGCCTCACTTCACCACGAATCCGGTTGGCTATCTGGGACGTATGATCATGCCCGCTATCGCCTTGGCATTTCCGCTGACGGGCCAGATGACTCGTATCGTGCGTACCGCCATGGTCGAGGAGCTCGACAAGGATTATGTCCGTATGGCTCGCGGCGCCGGCGTTCCCGAGAAGGTCGTCGTCGGCATCAACGTTCTTCGCAATGCGCTGATCACCCCGGTCACCACCCTCGGTCTTAAGATCGGTTACCTCATGGGCGGCGCCGTCGTCATCGAGGTTATCTTCAACCTCCCCGGCATGGGCACCGCGATTCTGCAGGGCGTTCAGGGCAACGAGGCGAACCTGGTTCAGGGCGTCGTCATCGTCGTTGCTCTTGCCTTCATCATCATCAACATCGTGGTTGACATGCTCTACCTGCTCATCAACCCGCGCATCAGGACGGTGTAGATTATGGTAAAGATTCGAGAGAAGCAAACCGAGCAGCTCGAGAAGGCTGCCTCCAAGGGGCTCAAGCTCGGTGGCTGGAAGAAGATGACGCTGTCTTCTAAGATTGCAGCCGTCGTGCTGGTGCTGGTCGCCCTGACTGCGATTCTGGCGCCCCTTCTTGCCCCCTATAGCCCGGTCGAGATCTTTACGGCTCGCCAGGCTCCCGGCAACGGATTTATCTTCGGTACCGACGATAAGGGTCGCGACATTCTGTCGCGTATGCTCTACGGTGGTCGTTACTCGCTGATTATCGGCTTTGGCGCCACTGCCATGGCTCTGGTCTGCGGCTCGGTCGTGGGCGCCCTTGCAGCGGTTTCGCGCAAGGCCGTCTCCGAGACGATCATGCGTATCTTGGACATCATCATGTCCATCCCGGGCATCGCCCTCGCGGCCGTCTTCGTCTCCATCCTGGGCAACTCCGTGCCGTCGATCATCTTCGCCATCGGCTTTATGTACACTCCGCAGATTGCCCGTATCGTGCGCGCCAATATCGTGTCCGAGTACGGCGAGGACTATGTCCGCGCGGTCATCGTTTCCGGCGCCAAGGCTCCGTGGATTTTGATCAAGCATGTTCTGCGTAACTGCATCGCCCCGATCATGGTCTTCACCGTTACCCTGGTCGCCGACGCCATCATCTTCGAGGCCTCGCTGACCTTCATCGGCGCTGGTATCCAGGAGCCCACCGCTACCTGGGGCAACATCCTCGCCGACGCCCGCGGCGGCGTGCTCGCCGGTCGTTGGTGGCAGGCGCTGTTCCCGGGCCTGGCCATCATGATCACCTGCCTGGCGCTCAACATCCTCTCCGAGGGCATTACCGACGCCATGGCCGCTGCTCCCTCCGCCGCCCTGGATCCTACCGATTCCTCCAAGCGTCGCGAGGCCGATCTGCTGGTCTCCGACCCCGTTCGCGCCTACAAGGAGCAGGCCCAGTCCCTCTCTGCTCGCCTTGGCGCCCTGCGCGATGTCGAGCTCAAGCGTGACGATCGCCACGTGCCCGACGAGTCCGTTGAGCCGATTCTCTCGGTCCGTGACTTCTGCATTCAGTTTGAGCATCACGGTGATATCAACGTTGTCGACCATGTCAACTTTGACGTCCGTCCTGGTCAGACCATGGGCCTGGTGGGCGAGTCCGGTTGCGGTAAGTCCATCACCACGCTGGCCATCATGGGCCTGACCGACGATGACGAGCATCTTTCCGGCGAGGTTCTCTGGGAGGGCCGTGACCTGCTCAAGATGAGCAAGAAGGAATGGTTCGGCCTGCGCGGTACCGATATCGCTATGGTCTATCAGGACGCCCTGTCCTCGCTCAACCCCTCCATGCTCATCTCTGCCCAGATGAAGCAGCTCACCAAGCGCGGCGGAACCCGCAGCGCCGAGGAGCTCTTGGAGCTCGTCGGCCTCGATCCCAAGCGCACGCTCGAGAGCTATCCGCACGAGCTTTCCGGCGGCCAGCGTCAGCGCGTCCTGATCGCTATGGCCCTTACCCGCGACCCCAAGCTGGTCATCTGCGACGAGCCCACGACCGCTCTGGACGTTACCGTCCAGAAGCAGGTCATCAAGCTGCTCAACGATCTTCAGGCCAAGCTCGGCTTTGCCATGATCTTCGTTTCGCATGACCTGGCTCTGGTCGCCGAGGTTGCCCATAACATCACGGTTATGTACGCCGGTCAGGTTATCGAGCAGGCACCCACCAAGGAGCTGCTCACTAACCCGATCCACGAGTACACCCGCGGTCTTCTGGGTTCCGTTCTGTCCATCGAGAGCGGTTCGGGCCGCCTGCACCAGGTGCCCGGCGCCGTTCCGAGCCCGCGCGATTTCCCCAAGGGCGATCGCTTCGCGCCCCGCTCGAGCCATCCGCGTATTGGCCTGGACACCCGTCCGGTCTTCAAGCGCGTGCCCGGCACCGAGCACTTCTATTCCGAGCTCCCCGACGAGGTGCTCAAGGCAAATGGTTTGACCCCTCACGCGGAGGTGATGTAGATGAGCGAGACCGCAGTCAACGGCGTCGAGCCGATCATCTTCCTTGATGACGTCCACGTCACCTTTAGGACCCGTACCGGCTCGATTCTGCACCCCAACCTGGTTCACGCCGTCCAGGGTGTAACGATTAAGCTCATGCCCGGTCAGACGATCGGCATCGTCGGCGAGTCCGGTTGCGGTAAGTCCACCACTGCCAACGTCATGTGCGGCCTGCAGGCCCCCACGAGTGGCAAGGTCTACTTTAAGGGCAAGGACGTTACCAAACGTACCGCCGAGGACCGTCGCCACATGGGTCGCGTCATCTCGGTCGTGTTCCAGAACCCGGCCACGGCGCTCAACCCCCGCATGGTCGTTCGCGAGCAGCTGCTCGACCCCATGCGCGTCCACAACCTGGGTACCGAGGCCGAGCAGGAGAAGCGCGTCAAGGAGCTTTTGGAGCTCACCGGTCTGCCCAGCTCCGCCGCCGAGGTTCTTCCCGGCCAGCTTTCGGGCGGCCAGCGTCAGCGCGTCGCAATTGCCCGTGCCCTGTCGCTGAACCCCGATGCCATCATCGCCGACGAGCCCACCTCGGCTCTGGACGTTTCGGTCCGCGCGCAGATTCTCAACCTGTTGACCGACCTTAAGAAGGAGCTCGGCCTGGCCATGGTGTTCATCAGCCATGACATCCAGACGGTCCGCTATATCTCTGACGACATCATCGTTATGAATGGCGGCAAGATCGTCGAGCATGGCGAGGCCAAGCAGGTCTTCCAGCATCCTCAGGACCCCTACACCAAGATGCTGCTCGGCGCTGCGCCGTCGCTGCTGCATCCCAAGCTCGGCGAGTAGCCTCGCTTTCCCTCCCGTGCGCCCGGTTCCCTTGCCGGGCGTACCTCCGTTGCGATTTCGAAAGGTTGGGTTCACGAGCCATGCCAAGTGCTCAAGAGCTACAACAGCAATTTGGTGAATATCGAGGCGCCATGCCCCGTCCATCGGATTTCGATCTCTTTTGGAAGGACCGCATGGCCGAGGCCGACACCGTCGAGCTCGACTACGCGATTGAGGCGGCTTCGGTTGCGGATTCCGCGACCTGTCGGTTTTTCGACCTCTGGTATACCGGCATGTGTGGTGCACGCCTGCATGCCAAGTACCTCAAGCCGGTCTCGGAGGAGCCCATGCCGCTGGTGCTTCAGTTCCATGGATATCCGGGTGCGAGCCGCAGCTGGTTTGAGCAGGCGTCGTTTGCGGGCATGGGCATGGCGCTCATCGCTCTCGACTGCCCCGGCCAAGGAGGCCCCTCCGAGGACATTGGTGGATTTGAGGGTACGACGGTCGCGGGCCATATCGTCGCCGGTATCGACGGCGACCCGGCCAATCTCTACTATGTCCGCTTGCACCAGGATATCCGCATTCTGTGCCGTATCGTTCGCGAGCTCGAGGGCATCGATCTTACCCGCGTGTATGTGAACGGCGCATCGCAGGGTGGCGGTTTGGGTATTGCGACCTGCGCGCTTAACAGCGAGCTTATCAATCGCGCTGCCATCCTCTATCCCTTCTTATCGGACTTCCGCCTGGTTTGGGATCTGGACGCCGACGATATTGCCTACGAGGGCCTGCGCTATTGGTCGCGCTGGTTTGACGAGGACTCGGCTCATATTGACGAAGCCTATGCCAAACTGGCGTACTTCGATTCCAAGAACTTTGCCCCCATGGTCAAATGTCCCGTTCTGTTTGGCACGGGCACAGCTGATATCGTCTGTCCGCCGGCGACGCAGTTTGCGGTCTATAACAACCTGACCTGCGAAAAGCGTCATGAGTTCTTTGAAGGCTTTGGCCATGAGGAGATTCAGGACTTTGATGATCTGATCATTCCGTTTTTCTGCGAGGGAGGGGAGGCTCATGTCTAAGTGCGAGAGCAATGTTGACGAGCTGATAGTCCCCGGGCTCGTGGGAATTCCTGGAACGGTTTCGTCAAGGCTCGCAGAATATCGGGACTGGCACGGTGATGTCCAAACAGGTGTTTCTGATTTAGAGGCATGCGCTTCGAATCTTGAGATTCAAGGCCTGGCCATTACGGCGATTGACTTTGTTAACCCCTGCGCCCGTTACTCGGAGGTCTCCTTTGAGCTCGGTGACGATGCGATTCACGCTCGTTTGATCGAGCCTGTCGGTCGTGCCCGAGTATCTGAGCGCGTGCCGCTGTGCCTGATGTTCCACGACATCGATCGGCCTGTGCGCGGCTGGCATCACATGACGAGATTTGCCGCCATGGGGTATGCCGTCCTCGCGCTGGATGACGATGTTGCTGGTGCGGACGACCTGCAGCGGGGGATTTCTTCGCCCGCTTTTGTCGAGCGCGTCCGTTGGGGTTGCGCGTTGGCGAAGGTGGCGCGCAATCTTGATGGCATGGACCCCGACCGCATCTTTGCATGGGGCGAGGGCCTTGGCGGCGGAGTCGCGCTGGCGGTTTCTGCTCTGGACGAGCGGGGCCTCGCCTGCACGGCGGTTGCCAATCCAATTCCCGGTGGCCTTGAGGCGCTGTCGTCTCGGGTGCGCGGATCGGTGCTCATGGGCACATCGCTCATGGATGCCGCGAGCGACCCCAAGGGCCAGTTTGCCGTATTCAACGGTCTTGAGTGTGACCGGAGGCATATCG
>UQUG01000051.1 GCA_900544205.1 uncultured Collinsella sp. | reverse complement strand
GGCCCGTGGGTTATACCCTAAGAGCAAACCACCCTTTTTAAGGGTGGTTCTGATTGTGATGAAAGTGTGGCGAAATGAACTTAAAACTTCCGTAAATGTGATAAATGTCACGTTTTACCTAGGGTAAAATGTGGGAAATATCACGTTTACGGAAGTTTCTTTGCGGGAGGTTCGGTCATGCAGCGAGATATCATTGCCAAGCTTAACGCTTGGAAAGCGTCGGAATATCGTAAGCCGCTTATCCTTAAGGGGGCGCGCCAGGTTGGAAAGACGTGGGCGCTTAAGGAGTTCGGTCGAACCTCGTACCGCAATTTTGTGTATCTGACGCTCGAGGAACCGTCACCTGGGGTACAGAGCGAGTACGCTCAGTTTTTCGAAGGTACGCGCGATCCTCGGCGGATCATCTCAAACCTTTCCCTGGCACTTGGACAGCCTATCGATCCCGGCGAGACGCTGCTTATTATTGATGAGATCCAGGATTGCCCTTCTGCAGTCGGCGCCCTTAAATACTTCTGTGACGAGGCCCCCGAGTATCACGTCGCATGCGCAGGGTCTTTGTTGGGCGTTCGCTTGTCCCGTGAGACCAGCGCTTTTCCGGTGGGAAAGGTCGAGTTCATGGAGATGCACCCTATGAGCTTTTCCGAGTTTCTGAAAGCCGAGGGCGCTGCAAACTACGACGAATACCTTGGCGGCCTGGATCAGATCGAGACAGTGCCCGATTTCTTCCATATCCGTCTCGTCGAGCATCTTCGTCGTTATTTTGCATGTGGCGGCATGCCAGAGGCTCTTGGTCGGTGGGTGGAGACGGGCGATATCGTTCAGGTCGATAAGGTGTTGTCCGATCTCTTGGATTCCTACGAGCGCGATTTTGCCAAGCATGGTGGCCATGCGCAGTTCGCCAAGCTTTCGCAAATATGGAACTCGATTCCAACTCAGTTGGCGCGCGAGAATAAAAAGTTCGTTTGGGGTGCGGTGCGCGAGGGGGCTCGTGCTCGAGAATACGAGGATGCTCTGGAATGGCTTGCCGATGCTGGGCTCATCATGGCGGTTCGCCTTAATGCTGCCGGTGGCGTGCCGCTCTCTGCATACGATGACCTCAAGGCATTTAAAGTCTACTGTCTTGATGTCGGTTTGCTGCGCCGCATGGCAAGACTGGATGCGTCCGCTTTTGCCATCTCGGATGCGCTATTTTCGGAGTTCAAAGGTTCGTTCGCCGAGAATTATGTGCTTCAGGCATTGCTTCTGCAGCTGGATGTCGCTCCGCGCTATTGGACAAACGAGAAACCGAAACACGAAGTCGATTTTTTGATTCAAGTCGGAAACGAAATCGTTCCCGTCGAGGTCAAATCGGGAGAGGTCGTTCATTCCAAGAGCCTTAAGTACTATGCCGACAAGCATGCGGAGACGACTCCACTGAGGGTCCGCTACTCACTTAAGAACCTAAAGCTCGACGACGGGGTGCTCAACATTCCGTTGTATTTGGCTGATCGATCTGTCCCTCTTATCAAAAAGGCGCTCGATTGTGCGCATCTTGACGTTTAGATCCTGGGCGAGCTGATGGGCGGCGGCTAATTAAATCGCTCCGTAACGGCCAAGGAGCTTGGACCTTAGCGGTGCTTGCTTCGCCAAGCCGTGGGTGTCATGCCGGTGTATTGTTTGAACGCTTGGGCGAAGGCCGCCTGTTGGGGATAGCCGAGTCGCTCGGCTACTTGGGCTATCGAAAGGGGGCTGTCGGCCAAAAGGTCCTGCGCGCGTTCCATACGATGCCTCCGCATATAGGAGCCCAGTGATTCGCCCGTCTGGACTTTAAAGGTGGCGCAGAGTTTGGAGCGGCTTGTGTAGAGCCGCTCGGCGACCTCGTCCACGCCGATGC
Source organism: uncultured Collinsella sp. (assembly GCA_900544205.1). GTDB lineage: Bacteria > Actinomycetota > Coriobacteriia > Coriobacteriales > Coriobacteriaceae > Collinsella. The sequence continues at coordinate 11,549 of UQUG01000051.1, read as the reverse complement.
GACGCCCCTCGTCAAGGGCGCGCTCGACAGCCAGGATCGCTTCTTCGACAATGTCCAGAGCGGCCTGTGTCCCTTCGGCCTGACGTGCCTGCTTGTGGGCTGTTCGCGCGTACGCCAGCTCGGCAACCATGGTCTCTACGGTACCCTTCATGTAAAGATGCCCGCCCGTGACACGAGCGCGCGTCTCATCGAGGCGGCAGAGTGTCCGATCGATCGCCGATAGCGCTTCTTCGCCCCACGACTCGGCAAAGGCGTCAAAAAGCCCAGCGAATTCGCCGGGGTAGCGGCGTTCGAAATCGTCGAAGTATCTCGGTAGGAATAACACCGAGCGCGAGTGATAGAGCTGTCCGGCGTATAACGGACTGAGCTCGTTTCCGCAGGTATCCTGGATAAAACTACAAATTGCATTGCTCGGCCACGACCCGCGCAACGGCTTGAGGTTTGCGGGTGTTATGCCTATCTCGGGCATGCAGGTGAGCGTGGCGCTGCTGATTTGGCTCACGCAGGCGTATGGCTCGGGTGTGTATTCGGCCAGGTACATATCGTGCGTCGGGGTGATGAAATGCTCCATGACGATGCAGGTGGGGGAGAGGGGCATGATCCATGCGCGTCCGTGCGCCCGATCGTTTGCCACCTCGCCGGTAAAGACGGCGCCCTTGCCGGTAAGCTCCAGGCCAAACTGCTCAAATTGCGGTGCGTAGAGCTCGGTTATGTCGGTCGCTGCCTGCCGTATTTGCAAAAGCGTCCCTTTCCTTTGCAGAAACGTCCACGCCTGGCTTGATTGTGAGCCATGGCTAACACATCAATGATAAGTTCATTACGGTTAACTCTCAAGCCGTTAGAAAGGAATCTCATGGCAAAGGGATCAAAAAGGGAAGGCGGCGGTATCGGCGAGCTGCTTGCATATGCCGGTGACCGCAAATTCCTAACGTATTTGGGCATGGCGCTCTCAGCGCTCTCGCAGCTGCTGAGCTTTGGCCCGTACGTGTGCATTTGGCTTGTCGCGCGCGATCTGATCGCCGTGGCACCTAACTGGAGCGAAGCCTGCGACATCGCGATGTATGGCTGGTGGGCCGTGGGTTTTGCGCTGGCAAGCATCGTAGTTTATTTCGTGGGGCTCATGTGCACGCACCTGTCTGCGTTTCGCTGCGCGTCCAATATCCGCAAGACTACGAGCGAGCACCTGCTTAAGCTGCCGCTTGGCTTCTTTGACACGCACGCCACCGGTGAGCTGCGCCGTATTGTAGACGGATGCGCCGCCTCTACCGAGACTTTGCTCGCACACATGTTGCCCGATATCGCCGGCGCCACCGCCATGGTCGTGGGCTTGCTCGTGTTGCTATTCGCCCTCGATTGGCGCTTGGGCACGGCATGCCTCATCTCGGTGGCCATTTCGCTTGGTGCCATGGCCACCATGATGGGCGGCAAAGGCGCCGAGTTCATGAAGGCCTACATGGGAGCGCTGGTCAAGATGAACAAGACCGGCACCGAATACGTACGCGGTATTCCCGTGGTCAAGGTGTTTCAGCAGACGGTCTACTCCTTTAAGGCCTTCCACGATGCGATCGCCGAATACGCCGACATGGCACAAAACTATGCGGGCACGTTCTGCCGAGGTCCGCAGGTACTCAATCTTACCGCGCTCAACGGCCTCGTGGCATTCTTTTTGCCGGTGGCGTTGTTGCTGGCTCCGGGCGAGACGGATTTTGCACACTTTTTGGCCAACTTCACGTTTTACGCGATATTTTCGGCCGTGGTACCGACGGCCATGACCAAGCTCATGTTTGTGGGCGAGGCCTCTCAGATGAGTGCCGATTCGCTGGCTCGTATTCGAAGCGTCATGGATTCCAAGCAGCTCTCCGTGCCCGCGCAACCCAAGCACCCTGCCGGCGGCGACGTGCGATTTGAGGACGTGAGCTTTACGTACGAGGGCGCCGAAGCACCTGCCGTCAACCATGTGAGTTTCAGCGTTCCCGCTGGTAGCACCCTCGCCCTGGCGGGTCCCTCGGGTGGCGGTAAGTCAACCTGCGCAAGCCTGATCCCGCGTTTTTGGGATGTCTCTTCGGGTCGAGTGCTCGTAGGCGGTGTAGACGTTCGCGATATGGATCCGCACGAGCTTATGGACCAGGTCGCCTTTGTGTTCCAGACCAACCAGCTGTTCCGGCAAACACTTGCCGATAACGTGCGCGCCTCCAAGCCTTCGGCCACTGACGACGAAGTGCGTGCGGCCCTCTCCGCAGCTCAGTGCGACGACATTGTGGCCAAGCTCCCCCAGGGCATCAACACCATGCTCGGCGCCGGCGGAGCATATCTTTCGGGCGGCGAGGTCCAGCGCGTGGCACTCGCCCGCGCGATCCTTAAAGACGCGCCTATCGTGGTGCTCGATGAGGCCACGGCGTTTGCCGATCCCGAGAACGAGGCGCTCATCCAGCGCGCCTTTAGCAAGCTGGCGGCGGGTCGCACGGTCATTATGATTGCGCACCGACTCTCGACTGTAGTGGGCGCAGACCAAATCGTGGTGCTCAACCAGGGCAGCGTGCAGGAGTCGGGTACCCATGCCGAGTTGCTGTCCCAAGAGGGTCTGTATGCCAAGATGTGGGCCGAGTACGAGCAGGCAGCGAGCTGGAAAATCACTGCAGCGACCGCGGATGCCGCCGTCACGAAGGGAGGCGAGGCCTAAATGTTCGCCTCATTCCAAAAGAAGTATTTCCTATCCGATAAAGGCGTCGCCGGCGTAAAACGCGGCATTTTCTGGACCACGCTCACCAATCTCATTATCATGGCCGGCATGGGCTTTTTATTCCTGGTCATGGCCGGCTTTGTCGAGCATCTCACCAGCGGGGCTGACCTGCCGGATGCCCTGCCGATCGTGGGCGGCCTCGTGATCTTTTTCGTACTGCTCTTTGCCTCTAACTGGCAGCAGTATTACTACACCTACTGCATCTTTTACGAGGAGTGCGGCAAGCAGCGTATGGAGATTGCCGAGCGCTTGCGCAAACTGCCGCTGTCGTTTTTTGGCCGTCGTGATCTGGCCGATTTAACCGAGACCATCATGGGTGACGTCCAGGCCATGGAGCACGCCTACAGCCACGTGCTGGGAGAGCTTTGGGGTGCCATCATCGCAAGCGCCATTGTCTTCGTGGCATCGCTGTTCTTTTGCTGGCAGCTGGCGATCGCGGCGTTTTGGAGCGTTCCCGTGGCCTTTGCCGTGCTGTATCTAACACGCGGCCCCATGACCCCGGTGTTCGATCGCGTGCGCGCCGAGAAGGTCAAGGTTACCGAGGCGATTCAAGAGACGCTCGACTGCGTTCGCGAGATCCGCGCCACCAACCAGGAGGCCCATTATCTTGAGGGACTCAACGCCGTGATCGATGCCGAGGAGCGCGAGACCACCAAAGGCGAGCTCGCCAATGGGCTTTTGGTCAACTCCGCCTTTGCCATCCTGCGCCTGGGGATTGCCACCACGTTGGTCACGGGCGCTGCGATGGTCGCCTCCGGCCAGGTCGACTTTTTGGTGATGTTTGCCTTCCTGCTCATGGTGAGCCGCATCTATGCGCCCTTCGATCAGGCACTGATGCTGATGTCCGAGCTGTTTGCCGCCGAGTCGTCGGCCAAGCGCATGCGCTCCATCATGGAGGAGCCCGTGGCGCGGGGCAGCGAGCAGTTTGAACCCGTGGGTCATGACGTGGTGTTCGATCACGTGGCATTTGGCTATGGTGCGGGCAGCGACGGACGCGCCGGCGAGAAGGTTTTGACCGATGTGAGCTTTACCGCCAAGGAAGGCGAGGTCACGGCACTGGTCGGTCCTTCGGGTTCCGGTAAGTCTACGGTGAGCCGCTTGGCCGCGCGCTTTTGGGATGCTACCGAAGGCACGGTCACCGTGGGTGGCGTGGATGTTGCGAGCGTTGATCCCGAGGTGCTGCTGCGCGACTACGCTATTGTGTTCCAAGACGTGCTGCTCTTTGACGACACGGTGATGGGAAACATCCGCCTCGGGCGTCGTGATGCCACCGATGAGGAAGTGCTTGCGGCCGCGCGTGCCGCCAACTGCGACGAGTTCGTGAACCGCATGCCGCAGGGCTACGACACCATGATCGGCGAGAACGGCTCCAAACTCTCCGGTGGCGAGCGCCAGCGCATCTCCATCGCCCGCGCGCTGCTCAAAGACGCGCCCATCGTGCTGTTGGACGAGGCGACGGCAAGCTTGGATGTGGAGAATGAGACCGTGGTACAGCAGGCACTCTCCCGTCTGCTTGCAGGTAAGACGGTTATCGTTATTGCCCACCGTATGCGTACGGTGGAAAATGCCGACAAAATCGTTGTGCTCAAGGATGGTGTGGTTGCCGAGCAGGGTGCTTCGGCTCAGCTCAAGGCGGCAGGTGGAGAATTTGCCCGTATGGTCGCACTGCAAAAGGAAGCGGCTGCCTGGCAGCTGTAGGAAAGGGGACCAAGATTTCCAAAGGTTAACTTTGGTTGACCATAATAGTTCGACTAAACTAGTCTCAAAGCGTGCTCGAGCAAACTAATGAACTCGGGTGCTAAGGCACCATGCCGCGCTTGTGCGGCAAAAGGGAGAAGCAACATGAAGAAGTCGACGTTTAACACCCTGCTTGTTAGTGGCGGTTTTCTGCTTGGCACGGCCGGCATCAAGCTGCTTACCAGCGCTCCGGTCAAGAATGCCTGCGTGCAGGGTATCGCGTGCGGTATGCGCGTCAAGAACTGCTACCAGGACATGGTCGAGCAGGCCAAGGCCAATGTCGACGACATGGTTGCCGAGGCTGCCTACATCACCCAGAGCGAGGCCGCTGCTGACGAGGCAGCCGTGTAACGCTCCTAGGCACAAACTATGAGATTCTCGATTATCAGCGAGATTCCTGGCAGGACTCGCCTTCAGTTGGCGGGTCCTGTGCCAGAGAGCGATCTCGATGCGCTTCTAAAGCTTGGCGGCGACATCGATGGCGTGCGCAAGGTGCGCGTGTATGGCCGCATTGGCCAGATGGCGCTGGAATACGACGAGCCGCGCCGCGCAAGCGTGCTCGACGCCTTGGGCGCACTCGATGCTCAAGCTATCGCCGATGCCAAGTCGGGTTACGTGATGCAGCTTGAGCCACGCAAGCACAAATTCGTCATGGATCTTGCCACACTTATCGGCGCCCACTACGCACGTCGCTGGTTCTTGCCGACGCCTCTGCGTGCGGTGTTTGTCGTGGCCGGTTACATGGCATTTTTGCGCGCTGCCCTTCATGAGCTGGCACAGCCGCGCCTGACCGTTCCTGTGCTCGACGCTTCGGCCATTGGCATTTCGTTTGTCAAGCGTGATGTCGACACCGCGGGCCAGACGATGTTCCTGCTCAACGTGGGCGAGCTGCTCGAGGACTACACCCGCGCCATGAGCGAAAACGAGCTCATCAACTCGCTGCTCGATGTGCCCGACAAGGCGCAAAAGGTGGTCGGTGACACCGAGGTAAGCGTTGCCGCAACCGAGCTCGAGCCCGGCGATCTGGTCGCCGTGCGCACCGGCATGTCCATCTGCATCGATGGCGTGGTCGAGCAGGGGAGCGCTATGGTCAACCAGGCGACCCTGACCGGCGAACCGCTGGCCGTCGAGCGCAGCGTGGGCGACGACGTGTTCGCCGGCACCGTCGTGGAAGACGGCGGCATCTTGGTGCGCGTGCGCGCCAACACGGCGCAGACCAAACTGCGCTCGATCGTCTCGCTCGTGCAGACGGCCGACTCGCTCAAGTCCGAGGGCCAGTCGCACATGGAAGACCTCGCCAACAAGATTGTCCCGTGGAACTTCCTACTCGCGGGCCTGGTTGCGCTTACCACACGTAGCCTTATCAAGACCTCAGCGGCACTGATGGTTGACTACTCGTGTGCGCTTAAGCTCACGGGCTCCGTCGCCGTCATGACTGCCATGAGCGACGCCGCCAAGATGGGCGTCATGGTCAAGGGTGCGAAGTACTTTGAGTCGTTTGCCAAGGCCGATACCATTGTGTTCGATAAGACCGGCACGCTGACTGAGGCCCAGCCGCGCCTAGCTTGCGTGCTCACGACCGACGGTTGGAGCGAGGACGAGGTCCTGCGCCTTTCTGCCTGCCTAGAGGAACATTTCCCGCATCCGGTGGCGCGTGCCGTGGTCAACGCTGCCCGCGAGCGCGGGCTCGAGCACCGCGAGCGTCACGCTGCTGTCGAGTATATTGTGGCGCACGGCATCGCTTCGTCCATCGAGGGACGTCGCGCGATTATCGGCTCGGCACACTTTGTGTTTGAGGACGAGAGCGCGCAGCTCGAGTCCGACATCAAGGAGCGCATCGAGTCCCAGATGCAGGGTCTATCGCCGCTGTATCTGGCGGTCGATGGCACGGTCGTGGGCGTGCTCGGCATCGAAGATCCGCTCAAGGCCGGGGTCCGCGAGGCCATTGCCGACCTGCATGCGCTGGGCGTCAAGCACGTGGTCATGCTCACGGGTGACTCCGAGCGCACGGCCGAGCGCATTGCGCGCGAGGCGGGTGTCGATGAGTTTAAGGCCGAATTGCTACCTGAGGACAAGTACGCCTATGTGGAGCGCATTAAGAGCGAGGGGCGCCACGTTGCCATGGTGGGCGACGGCGTCAACGACTCACCGGCGCTGGGCCTGGCCGACGTGGGCCTGGCGATGGGTGGCGGAAGCGACATCGCCAAGGAGGTCGCTGATATCATCCTGACCGATACGGACCTTGCCGCGATCGTGCGCCTGCGCCGCATGAGCCAGGGCCTCATTGATCGTCTGACGAGCTCCTACTCTAAGGTGATGCTCACCAACTCAGCGCTCTTGGCACTGGGTATTACCGGCGCGATTACCCCGCAGGCGTCATCGCTGCTGCACAACGGCTCGACGATTGCCTACAGCCTGAGCAATGCGAAGGCATATCTGCGCTAGCAGACGTGTTCGTCTACGTTATCTGGCCTGCGCCTGGACGGCATCGATGTCGTCCAGGCGCAGGCCTTTTGCGTTTGACCATGTGCTAGCTTGTCTATATAGTGTTGCTAGCAGGGCTAGCAATTGAAGGGAGCGGGATCGACGTGGGTGCTGTTGGCAGCATGGCGCAGGTGAATGTTCGCGTCGATCGTCAGGTCAAGGCTCGTGCCGAGGAGGCGTTGCGGCTCTCGGGCGGGTCGCTGCCCGAGCTCATCAAAAAGGTTGTGGCTAAGGTCGCGCAGGGCGGTGGTCAGTGCGAGGAAGTGCTCGCGGCCGTTGACGATCGGCAGCACGCCATCGCACCCGAGTCCCCGTTTGCCGCGTCGTGGGCGGCTGCGGACCGGCTCTATGCGGACTTGGGTATCGCCGCGTCGACCGTGTCCGAGGACCGCGATTGGGATACGGTCTATGCGGAGGCCATGGAAGAACGCTATCGTCAAAAGGGGATGGTCCTGTGAGCGGGGCACCTCTTAAGATCATGGTGGATGCCAACGTATGGGTCGATTCGTTTTGCGCCGACCATGTTGAGTCGCTTGCCGCGCGGGCTTTTATCGGACAGGCCGCGGAGGCGGGAGCGTTGTTGTTCTTTCCCGTCCATATCGCCAAGGACGTGCTGTACGTTGCCCAACACGAATTAAAGCGCAGCGTTCTGGCCAACGGGGGAGCGCTTGACGAGGCATCTGCCCGTGCAATTGGCGATGCGGCGCTGGCGTTTGTTCGGAATATGACCGAAAACGCCACGGCCGTGGGTGCAGATGCGTCGGACCTTTGGCTAGCCGACAAATACTTAGCGCTCCATCGCGATTACGAGGACAACTTGGTGCTCGCCGCGTGCAAGCGCGCACAGGTCGATTACTTGGTGACCAACGATCGCAGGCTGCTTGAACATGCCGATATCGCAGCAAAAACGCCACGCCAAATGATGCCGATTCTGGCTTTGACCGAACGTTGCGATCGGGTATCCCACTAGCGGCTGACTGTCTGCGCGCCCTTCGGAACGTCGATGTTCCGAAGGGCGCGCATCCTTTTATTACAAAAGCGCTGCCTTGATGACGGGAGCTTCGGCGAGCTTCTCGGCGACCTTTTCGTCGGAATCGTTCAGTGTTGTCAGGCTACGGTAGACCCACTCGTTGACTTGGGTGTTCTTGACGCCTGCGGTTTGCATAAGGATGCCTACCTCGCGGACCGCTGCGAGCAGATCGGCTTTGGGACCCGCGAGCTCAACAAAGACATCGTGATGTGCGGTGACGCCGCGGTTCTCGCTCACGTGGTCGATAAAGCCCTCGACGGTCTCAAGCTGCTGGGCGAGAGCCGCATCATCGTCAGCGTCCAACGCGACGAGTGCGTTCGATACCGTGAGGGCGGGATGCCCGCAGGGGACAAAGCCCTCGATGACATCCATAGCTTCGGTAATGGTTGAGCCCAGGCCTGCGAGGGCATTGACGAGTTGCTGCTTGGTATCCATAGCGGTCCTTTCGACTTGACTGTTTTGCCTGGCGCCAATATACGTGACGCGATCGGTAGCAAAAATGCGAAGTCGTGCGCACATTGGGGTCTTCACAGCTCGTGCATAGAACAGCTGTCCGCTTTCAGAACGTGGTAAGATAACACTCCACAAGCGGGGCTCGCCTCGCATGCTCCTTGAAAAGTCGACGGTCGTTGGGTGCTCGTGTGCCCAATGCCATCCAGACTTTCCCGACATCCGGGGGCGACTGGTTTCGACACGATAGCTCTGAGAGAGGAAGCAAGCCGAGGTCTCCTCGCCTCGTTAAACAGGGGTACCGTCAAATTGAATTGACAACAACTCTTCTTTTGAGCCTATGGCTCTCGCTGCTTAGTTTATAGCGGCGCGTCAACCCGGTGATTTCCCCGACACCGGCGCGACGTCATTTTAGGGGAATGCTCCTGCGCACGTAATCGGTATGGCGCGGGCTAAGACCGAACCGGTTAGGACGCCGCGAGCGTGTCGCTGCGCGCAAAGCGTCCGAGACGAAACCAGCGACTGAGCTTGGAGATGCCAATCAGGGGGCTTTCGTGGACCGGAGTTCGATTCTCCGCGCCTCCACCAATAGTTACAAGCAGGTAGAGAAGCGTCTCTACCTGCTTTTTTATTACATATAGATACCGCGGAGAATCGAACTCTGTGCAGGGCGCGAGCGTTAAGCAAACGCGAAGCGTTTGTAGCGAGCGGGCGAGGACGCCAGCAGGCGGCCGAAGCCGGTGCGGATTTGCGAAGCAAATACGCGGATTCTCCGCGCAAACTATCAGCCCAATGTGGATGCGACGTTATCGAATCTCAGCCGGCCATGCACCGCATCAACGTCGCCCCAGGCGGAAAATCCATCCCAGAATTCCGGCTCAGACTGGGATGCGGTTTCCGGATGACGTTTCAAGCGGAAACTGCATCCCGGAATCTAAGCTCGGAATGGGATACATTTTCCGGATGACGCCTCAAGTGGAAAGTTCATCCCGGAATCCGCGCTCAGAACGGGATGCGCTTTCCCAACGGCGGTCCAAACGGAAAGTCCATCCCGGAATCCCGCCTCAAACTGGGACGCACTTTCCGCTTCACCTGCCGCCTCGAAAAACCTGCGCGCCCTCCATTCCAAAACTGGGTAGAAGAAAGCTAAAACGAAACAGCAGGAGGTCAATATGACTGCAGAAGATAAGGCAAAGAACGCCGGCAAGGTCGCGCTCGTCTTGGAGGGTGGCAGTTTTCGTGGGCAGTTTACCGCCGGCGTGCTCGACGTTCTCATGGAGGCCGGTGTCGAAATTCCGGCGGTGTACGGCGTTTCGGCCGGTGCGCTCAACGGCGTCAACTACAAGTCGCACCAGATCGGTCGCGTCAATCGCATCAACCTGACCTTCTGCAATGACAACCGCTACATGGGTGCCGCATCCTTCGCATCCACGGGCTCCATCGTGGGTTACGACTTTATCTTCAACGATATCCAGGACCGCCTGGATCCCTTTGATAACGAGACGTTCGACGCCAGCCCTATCGAGATGTACGCCGTCGCGACGGACATGCTGTTTGGAACCGCTGCCTACCTGCCGGTCAAAAGCGCCGTGCTCGACCTCGATGCCGTGCGTGCCTCGACGTCGCTGCCGCTGGTGACGCCGCCGGTCGAGATTGACGGGCACAAATACGTCGACGGCGGCGTAGCCGATTCGGTTCCTATCGAGCATGTGCTTGAGGAGGCGGGCTTCGACCGTGCGGTCGTCATCGTCACCCAGGACCGCTCGTACGAGAAAAAGCCCTACGAGTTTATGCCTGCCGCGCGCGCCCGCTATGCCGACTACCCCTACCTGCTCGAGGCTATCGAGACGCGCCACGACCGCTATAACCTCCAGCGCATGCACCTGTGGAAGTATGAGCGCGAGGGCCGCGCGCTGGTCATCGCTCCGCAAAAGGCGGTCGAGGTCGGCCATGTCGAGCATGATCCGGCCAAGCTTCTCGACCTGTATATCCAGGGCCGCCAGGAGGCAAAGCGCCTGCTGGGAGATATCGAGACATTTGTCGAGCGCTAGCGCTGCAACGTCACGGCTCGTGGATGACATGTGCAGAAACTCTGGTTGGAGCCAAAATACCTGTTGACTCGTACGGCGAGCGGGGTAATATGGACAGGTTACTTGCAGAGCCCCGTGAATCTCTGTAACAACACGTACTGTACATGGAGGAGTCTAAGTGATTTCGAAATCGACTCACTACGCCAAGCAGGGCGAGGTCCAGCGCAACTGGGTTCTCGTCGACGCCGATGGTGCTGTCCTGGGCCGTCTTGCCACCCAGATCGCAATGATCCTGCGCGGTAAGAACAAGCCCCAGTTCACGCCCAACAGCGACTGCGGCGACTTCGTTGTCGTCATCAACGCCGATAAGGTCCAGCTTACCGGTAACAAGGCCGACACGAAGACCTATTATCGCCACAGCGGCTACAACGGCGGCCTCAAGGCTGAGAGCTTCCGCCAGGCTATGGAGAAGCACCCGGAGAAGGTTATCGAGCGCGCCGTTCGCGGTATGCTGCCCAAGACCACCCTCGGCCGTGCCCAGATGACCAAGCTTAAGGTCTACGCTGGTGCCGAGCATCCGCATGCTGCCCAGAACCCCACGAAGATTGAGCTGGAGGCTTAAAGATGGCTGAGAACACCGTTGTCTACCAGGGTACCGGCCGTCGTAAGAACGCCGTCGCCCGCGTCCGTCTCGTCCCCGGCACCGGCAAGGTGACCATCAACAAGCGTGACGCCGAGCAGTATTTCGGCCGTCATCAGCTCGTTGAGAACGCCCTTGCTCCCTTCAAGGTGACCGACACCGCCGGTCAGTTCGACGTTATCGCTCTGTGCGATGGCGGCGGCATCTCCGGTCAGTCCGGCGCTCTGCGTCTGGGCATCGCTCGCGCTCTTCTGAACGCTGGCGACTACCGTGCTGACCTCAAGAAGGCCGGTTTCCTTACGCGCGATGCTCGCGTGGTCGAGCGCAAGAAGTACGGCCTCAAGAAGGCCCGCCGCGCTCCCCAGTTCTCCAAGCGCTAAGGTTTTATCTCCTTTCGAGATACAATGTACAAGCGGGGCCTGCCGATTCCTCGGCGGG
>UQUG01000050.1 GCA_900544205.1 uncultured Collinsella sp. | reverse complement strand
CGCTTGGGATTGGGCTGACCCGCTCGGTTGGACCTGCGGTTACGGTTCCTGTTGTCGACGTCTGCCATAAGTGGTCACCTTTCTCGGTCTCTGCCGCTATCGGCTTTTCCCATCCATGATACCCCGCCGCGTACAAAAAAGACGGCCCCGAAGGACCGCCTTTCGCATCGATTTGCACGCACGGCAAGCACCGCCGCAATTCGCCACTAGTCGCGACGGCCGAGGATGTTCAGAATGCGCAGGAACACGTTGATAATATCCACGAACAGGTTAGAGGCCATGAGCACGGCGTTGGGCAGCGTAGGCGGCACCGTCGTGGCAACATAGGTGTCGTAGCCAATAAAGCCAGCGAACACCACAATCACGATCAGGTCGGTGATGGACTGCGAAACGCCCATGAACATCAGCACGATCTCAACCAGAATAGTAGCGAGCAGAATGCCAAAACCGATGCCATATACGCGCTGGAAAAACTTGGGGAACGTCACGCCCAAGGCGCCAAAGACAAAGGTGATGGCGGCCGTGGCGATAAAGGCAGTGTTGATGGTGGGCAGGTCGTAGTTGGCAAGGCCAAACGACGCGGTCAGGCCAAAGGTGCTCGCAAAGATTACGTAGCCCACAAGGGACAGGCCCACGGACTGCTTGCTGGCGGCGGCCGACATCATGACCATGCCGACGATGGTCAAAATAAACGAGCCAAAAACCAGCGGTAGGGCAGCCCCGCTCATCATCATGCGCGCAAACGACATGGTGCTCGTAAAGTAAGCACCGACGCCCATGGCACAAAAGCCCAAGAAGATGAGGGCAGACATGGCAAGATTATACGCACGCGGCGACATCTCCTTGGCACGGCTTGCGCCGGTTTCGATGGGGCCGTTCTGATAGCCCTGAATATCGTTCATAATTTCGTCCTTTCAAAAGCGCCGCGACAGCGCAGTAGCTGACAAGATTCCTGTCATTGTACCCGAATGCCGTACGTCCTTACCTACGGCGCTCGCCCTCGAGCGTGCGATCAAAGGCCCAGACCCACCAACGCATCACGTGTGCCTGCGAGCCGTCCGCCCGCTCGCGCGTCTGGTCCTCCAGATACAACTCGGTCGCGTGCCCGCCAAAACGCACCTTATAGGTTGCCGTACGGATGCCGTGGACCATCAGGCCAAACCCGGTGGTCGAGATAATTTCGTCAATCGTAAAGCAACGACCGTCGACCCAGCAGACGGTGACCGGCACGACCTGTCCGCCCGCGAGGATGCGAGCCACGACGTCCACATACTGCTTGTGCACGCGCCGAGTTTTGCCATCTGTCTGTCGATATTCCATGCCTCCTATTATCGAACGCATGTTTGCATATTGTAAAGCGAACAGACTGTGGTTTTGGGATGTTGGGGCACGCACACGTGTCCTCATGGTGTGTTAGCAAAAAGAACACCCGCGGTCAACAGGGCTAATATTCAATATTAGTGCCAAAAAATTCACTTCTCCCATCAGAACTCGGTAAAGAAACCCGCAGGAGGTGATACGATTTATCATGTTTTTGTAACGTGCCTGCAAACTTCGAGAAAGCCCATATATGGACGTAACGTTCTCAACCTTCCTCGGCCAAATTGTGTCGAACCCAGTCCTTGCCGTCACCGTGATCCTCGCGCTCGGCGCCATCTTCGTCAATGGATGGACCGACGCGCCCAACGCCATCGCGACCTGCGTCACTACGCGTTGCATGCCCGCCCGCGCCGCCATTCTCATGAGCGCCGCATTCAACTTCCTCGGTGTGCTCATCATGACGCACTTTAATGCGAGCGTCGCCAATACCATCTCGCATATCGTCGACTTTGGCGGAAACAGCACCATGGCGCTCGCCTGCCTGTGCGCGGCCCTGTTCTCCATCGTCGTCTACGGCGCCACAGCGTCGCGTTTTGGCATCCCCACCTCGCAAAGCCACAGCCTTATCGCCGGCCTGACCGGTGCCGCTATCGCCCTCGGCGGCGCGAGCAGCGTCAACGTCCACGAGTGGATGAAGGTCATCTACGGCCTGGCGCTCTCCATCGGCCTGGGCTTTGTCATGGGCTGGGTCCTGTGCAAACTCGTCTCGATTCTTTTCGCCGCCGCCAACAGGCGACGTGCCAATGTCTTCTTTAAATACGCTCAGATCGCGAGCGCTGCGGCCATGAGCTTTATGCACGGCGCGCAGGATGGACAGAAGTTCATCGGCGTGCTCTTTTTAGGCGTGGCCTTCGCAAACGGCCAGACCAGCGTCGGCGATGCCGGCATCCCCATCTGGATTATGCTGCTGTGCTCGGCCACTATGGGTATCGGTACCAGCGTGGGCGGTGAGCGCATCATCAAGTCCGTCGGCCAGAGCATGGTTAAGCTCGAGAAGTATCAGGGCTTCTCCGCCGACCTCGCGGGCGCCGCGAACCTGCTGCTTGCCACCCTTACCGGCATCCCCGTGTCCTCCACACACATCAAGACCTGCGCCATCATGGGCGTCGGTGCCGTCAAGCGCCTCTCGGCCATCAACTTCGGAGTCGTCAAGGACATGATGTTCACCTGGTTCTTCACCTTCCCCGCCTGCGGACTCATCAGCTTTGTCATGGCCAAGCTGTTCATGATGTTCCTCTAATCAAACCGAACGTCCATCCGGACCGCAACACTTCGCCCACCCGTCTTCGCCTCGAAAGGACCCACCCATGGCAAAGAAACCCGATTCGTTCTACTTTGACAACTACGTCGCTTGCGCCGACCTCGCCGTCCAGGCCGCAGAGCTGCTCACCAAGATTTTTGAGAACTTCGATCCCGCGCAGATTCACGACATGCTCAATAAGATGCATGCGATTGAGCATGCGGCAGACAAGAAGCACCACGAGCTCGAAGACGCCCTGCTCACCGCCTTTATCACCCCGCTCGAGCGCGAGGATCTGGATCTGATGAGCTGCGCGCTCGACACCGTGCTCGACCGTATTGAGGGCGTCGTGCAGCGCGTCTACTTCACCAACATTCAGAGCATCCATCCCGACGCCATCGTCATCGCCCACAAGGTGACTGACGCCTGCCGCGCCATGAAAGACCTGATGGTCGAGCTTCCCAACTACCGCAAGTCCAAAACGCTGCGCGAGCTGGTCATCCAGATCAACACCATCGAGTCCGAGGCCGACGAGCTCTACATCAACGCCATGCGCAACCTGCACGTTAACGGCAAGGATCCGCTCGAGGTCATCGCTTGGCGTGACGTCTACGCCTTCCTGGAGTACTGCGCCGACTGCTGCGAGAATGTGGCCGATGTTGTGGATTCGATTGTCATGAAGAACAGTTAATTGGGGGTACGTGTCCCGGCGGCGAAGGGCCGGCCACGGTTTGCTTTCTCACTCCGGCTGCTTTGCAGAGTCGTTCGAAAGCAAACCGTGGCCGGCCCTTCGCCTTACGTACCACCATTGGGAACTTTGGCTGATACTTTGAAAGCAATGAGGCTTTTGTTGACAGGGCCTTTGAGCCCGATTGGGAACTTTGGGACCGCCTTAAACGTTTGGCTGGATCGGGCTTTGGGTACCCTTTGTTTTGCTTTGGGTTGATACACTGAATTTGGAGGGCTTGGTTGTGAGTTATTTGGATCTGGCTCGGGGTCGGTATTCTTGTCGTGAGTTTGAAGATCGGGCTGTGGAGCAGGCTGTGGTGGATGCCATTGTTGAGGCTGGGCGGATTGCTCCTTCTGCTTGTAATAATCATCCTTCTCGTGTGATGGTGCTGGATACGCCTGAGCTTCTGGAGAAGGCTGCTGCTTGTCAGCCTCGGTTTGCTCGTGATGGATCTATCTTTGGCGCTCCGCTCATCTTCCTTATTTGTAGCGTTACCGAAGACGCTTGGGTGCGCCCGTATGACCAGATGAATTCCAGTGAAATCGATACGTCCATAGTGTGCGATCAGATGATGATGGAGGCCACCGAGCAGGGCCTGGGAACGTGTTGGGTATGCCATTTTAAGCCCGAGGTGGCACAGGAGCAGTTCAACCTGCCCGAGGGCGTCTATCCCTATCACATGCTCGTCTGCGGATATCCTGCCGACCACATCGCCGATTCCGAGCATCGCGAGGCCCGTACCATTCCCCTCTCCGACTTCCTCCTCAAGTAGATTTTGGGACATGCCCTAAAACCTATCCTTGACCGCTCACCGGTTCGCCGAGTTCTGCGCCACTATGTGCAGGGCTCGGTTTTTTATGTTGCGCGCCCCGGTACAGTCATAAAAAAGGACCCGCAAGCTGCGGGTCCTTTCTAGGCACTAAATTGTAGGCCGAATGTTAGTCCAGGTCGTCGGCAGCGAAGTTGTCGATCGGGGCGAAGGGATCGGCCACGGGGACAACCGGGTCAGCGACGGGCAGCGGCTCGGCGGGAACAGTCACCGCAGGAGAAGCGGCAGAACCGACCGGCGTGGAGGCCATGAGGTCGGCCGGGAAGGAGTTCTGGGCATCGTCCATGAAGTGCTGGATGAGCTTGAGATACTCGGCCTTGAACTCCTCACGAGAAGCCTTGAGACGATCGATCTCCTCGAGCTCAGCCTGCTTTTCGGTCAGAGCCTGGCGGATAACCTCGCGGGCCTTGGCGTCAGCCTCGTTGCGAATACGCTCAGCGTTCTCATTGGCATCGTTGACGATGGTCTCAGCGGTCTGCTGGGCAGCGATCAGGGCAGCGGAAATCTGGCGCTCCTGAGCGGAGAAGTCAGGGGCGGGAGCAGCCACGGGGGCGGCAGGAACGGCCTGGGCGGGGGCATCCTGAGCCTGGGCAAGCTGAGCCTGCGCATCGGCAAGCTGCTGCTCGGTAGCAGTCAGACGACCCTTAAGGTCGACGATCTTAGCGAGCATAGCGTCAACCTCAGAGGACAGCGTCTCCAAGAAGACGTCGACCTCAGCAGGATCGTAGCCACGCTTGGCCTCAGAGAAAGTCTGAGCCTGGATGTCTGCAGGGGTAATAGCCATAACAAGTCTCCTTTTTCATCGCCTCGGCGCTACACGCCCGACGTAAGTTACTAAGACAGTTCTACACGAGTATACCTATAAGAAGCTGCAGAACCAGCCTCTGCACCAACTGCAACGCAATAATCGCAACGACCGGCGAAAAATCGATACCGCCCATCGGCGGGATGAAACGACGGAACAGGTTGAGCCACGGACCGCACACGCTATCAAGCACCGCGGCAATATCCTGAAGCAAACCACCCTGCTTCATGGGAATCCACGTCATAAAGCAGTAGACGACAATGAGCGTGGAATAGAAGTTGAACAGCGTATTGACCAGCTGGACGATAGTGTAGATGTTGATGGGAATCTCCTCGTCTTGTCTTTACTTAAGGTAGCCGTCGGCACGAAGCTTCTTGAGATCGGAATCTTTGACCTCGCAACCGGCGGGCAGCACCATGAACACGCGGTCGCCCACCTCCTTGACCGTGGCACCCAGACCGCAGGCAAAGCCGTAAGAGAAGTCCAAGACGCGCTTGGCAACTTCGGTGCGTACGCCCACAAAAATCAGTGCGACAGGCTGCTTGGTGCGAACGCGGCGCACCACGGTCTCCACGTCGTCATAGCTCTCGGGGCGCAGGACATAGGCCGGCAGCTGCGGTGTGGCGTTGATGAT
Source organism: uncultured Collinsella sp. (assembly GCA_900544205.1). Taxonomy (GTDB): domain Bacteria; phylum Actinomycetota; class Coriobacteriia; order Coriobacteriales; family Coriobacteriaceae; genus Collinsella. The sequence goes on along the minus strand of UQUG01000050.1, from coordinate 8,127 downwards.
ATTGCTCGCATAGGCCGAGGCATCGCTCGGTGCAGGCGCAGGCGCAGCGGCGGCACGGGCGCGGGTGTTCTCGGCGTAGCTCGACGGCGTGTCATAGGCACCAGGACGATAACCGCTCGCAACACTGTCCTGCGAGCGCGAAGGCGGGTTATACGTCGTGGCATGGCGGGAGTCATCGCCGACCAGCTGCCCGGAGCGTGTATACACGGCAACCGACTCAGCTTCACCACGGCGCGTCTGACCAAGCAGGCCGTTGCTCGGCTCGTCTTGGGTGTAGAAGCCCTCGCCCGAAGCACCGCTGTAGCCGTTGCCCTGATAGCCATCGTCATAGCCATCATCGTAGCCGTAGTCGTCGTCCTGGCCATAACCCTGGTCGTAACCCTGCTGGCCGCCCAGGTGCATCTTATTTTTAATCTCGTCAAGGAAGCCCATGGTTGTGTCCTCTCGCGGTTTAGTGCAGGCGCACCGATAATCAGTGCGCACTTCAGAGCCTTATTTTACTGCAAACTCCGGGCTAAATACTACCCTGCCCAGGCGAACGAGCGTAGAGCCCTCCTCAAGGGCAGGCTCAAAGTCTTCGCTCATGCCGCAGGAAAGCTCAGGCAGGTTCAAATCGGGATGCGCCGCCTCCAGCTCATCCCTCAGCTCACGAAGCCCCGCAAAGGTGCGGCGTGCCACATCCTTATTCCCCCGGGGCGCCATAGTCATAAGCCCCTGTACGCAAATTCCCTCAAGTTCCGCAAGCTCACCCGCGGCGGCGCGAATCTCATCGGGCGAAAAGCCTCCCTTCGACTCCTCACCACTCACATTGACCTCAATGAGCACACGCTGGGGGCCGGCGAGTTCGCCTGCCTCAATCTTGCGGGCAGCACGGCTCGAGATCGCCTGCGCCAGATGCAGCGAACCCACCGAGTGAATCAGCTCGGCTGAGCCCAGCACCGCATTGATCTTATTGGTCTGCAGGTTGCCGATCATATCGAAGCGCACCTCGGGCAGCTCCGGATGCTCCGCCAAACCTGTGAGCTTGCGAACCAGCTCCTGCGGGCGATTCTCGGCAAAATGGCGATACCCCGCCTGGATGGCGGCAACGGTCTCATCGACACCAACGGTCTTGGACACGGCAATGAGGCGCGCGGCGTCGTGGGGACGGCCCGCGCGATCGAGCGCCGCATAAAAACGTTCCAGAATCTGCTCGCGGCGAGCGCGCATCAAGTCCAAATAGTTATCCATTGCCAATCGCCTCCGCTGACAGCCAAACAAGTAGTCCCATGCTAACGCAAGAGCGCGGCCCCGCATGTGCAAGGCCGCGCTCACTTAGGTATTTACAATCTTTCGACGAACGGGGTTACTTACTCCTCGTCGTCCTCGCCATCGTCCTCATCCTCAAGATGATCGAGCAGGTAGCGAAGACCCTCGCTGACCTCGTTAACGGGCACCTTGGCAACGTAGCGTGCATCGACGGCGGGCCTCATGATAACACCCTCGCCCGAAGGCACGCGCATGCTCTCGAGCTCATCCTCATCAGTGCAGGCGATATCACCGGCAGTCATACGCTGTCCGGTCAACAGGAAGGTCAGACGGCAGGCGGCATCGATGGAAATCGAGGCGATGCGATCGAGATAGCGCGATACCATGATGGCGCGGCGCAGGTCGTCATAGTTGCTGTCGTCGTCCATAAAATCGCCCGTGTCCATGCGGTTAAAGGTGCGGAAGAACTTCTCGTAGGCGGCGTGCACTGGCTCGTCCTCGACGGCCAAGTTGCAGATGATGGACATGTCGTTGGTGACGAGCGCAGAAAGCGAAGAGCCCAGCACCTGGTAGACGGCCTCAGCCTCGGCCTCGACCGTGCCGACAAGCTCCTTGGGCAGCGAGATGTCGGCCTTGATCATATGACGCGTGGCGCGGCAAATCTGGCGAACCTTATCGGTCATGCGCTGCAGGTTAAAGTCGACGTAGATGATCGTCTGCAGCAAGCGGAAGTCGGAGGCGACCGGTGACTGCGTGGCAATCAGGTTGTAGCAGACGGCCTCCAGGTTGGCGCAGCGTGCGTCAATCGAAAGCGTACGCTTCTTGGTCTTGGTGGCGAGCTTGCGGTCGTCGGTCACATAGGCCTTCACGGCATCGTGGAGGGCCAGATCGACGGCCTCGTAGATGCTCAGCATCTCGTGACGGGCCTCGATGAGCTGACGGGAAAACAGTTTGCGCATGGTTCACTCCAATCAGTTGGGTGCGGTCATGCCGCCCGCACAGTGAATACGCACCGGACCAGATCCGATCGGCTTGGGACTAGTCGCACCGATCAGCCAAAGCGGCCGGTGATATAGTCTTCCGTCCGCGAGTCCACCGGGCTGGTGAAGATCGCGTCGGTTTGACCATACTCGATGAGCGTAGCGGGCTCGCCGGCAACTTCCTGCAAGAAGAACGCGGTGTAGTCACTGATACGAGCTGCCTGCTGCATTGAATGCGTGACGATGATAATCGTCATCTCGGGCGCCAGCTCGGCCATCAGATCCTCGACCTTAGAGACGGAAGTGGGGTCGATGGCGGAGCAGGGCTCGTCCATCAGGAGGACATCGGGTTGCACCGCAAGCACGCGCGCGATGCACAGACGCTGCTGCTGACCGCCCGAGAGCGCCAAACCATCCTTGTTGAGCTGATTGGATACCTCTTTCCAGAGGTTGGCGCGCTTGAGCGATTCTTCCACGATGTCATCGAGGTCGCTTTTGCTAGTCACGCCCTGCAGACGAGGGCCAAAGGCGACATTCTCGTAGATGGATTTGGGAAACGGGTTGGGCTGCTGAAAGATCATGCCCACGCGACGACGGAGATCAACCGGATCGACACCCTCGGCATAGATATCGTTGCCGTCGAGCGTCATGGTGCCCTCGACGCGCGTGCCCTCAATCAGGTCATTCATGCGGTTGATGCAGCGCAAAAACGTCGACTTGCCGCAGCCCGAAGGGCCAATGAAGGAGGTGATGGCGTTTTTGGCGATGTTGAGGTCAAGCCCCGTCAGCGCATGAAAGTCACCGTACCAAAAGTTGAAATCCTTGGCCGTAATGGCCGCTTGCTCCAACGCGGGAGCGGACTGATAAACGGACATGGGACTCCTTAACTAGCGACGCTTGCGCGACAGGAAGCGCGCAAACAGGTTGAAGGCCAAAATGATCACCATCAGCAAGAGCGCGGTGCCGTAGGCTGCGTTCATGTTGATGCCGTCGTTGGCAAGCAGGTACAGGTGAACGGTCATGGGACGACCGGAATCGAGCGGCGAAATAGGTAGATTGATGGCCTGGCCCATGGTGTAGAGCACCACGGCGGTCTCGCCGATGGCACGGCCGATGGCAAGGACGATGCCCGTGGCAATGCGGCCAAAGGCCGAAGGAAGCACGATCTTGGAGACGACCTGCCACTTGGTAGCGCCCAGGCCGTACGCGCCCCAACGGATATAGCGCGGAACGGCGCGAATGGCTTCTTCGGTGGTGCGCATGACGATGGGAAGCATCAAGAGCGCGAGCGCCAGAGCGGCCGAGACCATCGAAAGGCCCAGGCCCATAGCCTCGACAAACAAGGCGTAGCCAAACAGGCCCATAACGATGGAGGGCACCGAGGCCAAAGCGTCAGCAGCGTAGCGAATGAGCTCGACGACCTTGCCCTGCTTGGCGTACTCGGCCAGATAGACGGCTGCCAGCACAGCGATCGGCGTGCAGATAAGCATGGCGAGCGCCGTCACGTAGACGGTCGAGACGATCGTGGGCCAAATTCCGCCCTCGGCGTTGACGCCCTGGGGCCAACCGAAGATAAAGTCGAGCGAGATGTGTGGCAGGCCGTTGATGACCACGTAGGCGATGATAGCGACCAGCACCAGCGTGGTGATGTAGGCAGCGGCACGAAACACGCCAAGCATGATCTTGTTGGACAGGTCCTTGTTGATGCGGCCCTTCTTGCCGTGGGAAAGGGCACGCTTGATGCGCTCGCGCGACGAGGTCGTATCGACCGTCGTGTCAACGGAATCGGACATAGCCTACCCCCTCTTCTTCTTGGAAATCAGACGAACGATACCCACCAGCGTGGCGGAGATGATAAACAGGACCACACCCATGCCGAACAGCGCCGAGCGGTGCAGACCCGAGGAATAGCTCATGTCGAGCGCAATCTGGCTCGTGAGCGTCGAGATGGGGCTCGCAATGCTGTCGGGAATAACCGGGGCGTTACCTACGACCATGAGCACGGCCATGGTCTCGCCGATGGCACGGCCCATACCCAGCACGATGGCATCAACGATACCCAGCTTCGCGGCAGGTAGCACGACCTTATAGATGGTCTGCCACTTTGTGGCGCCCATGGCATACGATGCCTCGCGAATGCCCATGGGAATGGAATTGAGAGCATCGATGGTGAGCGTGGTGATGGTAGGGACGATCATGATGGCGAGCACAAACCACGCCGTCAGCGCACCAAAACCAAGGCCGCCGGTCAGTTGTGCGATAAACGGGCGGATGATGATCATGCCAAAGAAGCCGTAGATGATGGAGGGTATGCCCGCCAGCAGGTCAACGGCGGGGCTGATGAGCTTGCGCACGCGCTTGCTGGCAATCTCGACCAGGTAAACGGCCGTACCCACGCCCAGCGGCACGCCCATGGCGAGCGCACCGACGGTCACCAGACCCGAGCCAGCAAGCAGCGACAAGATGCCGTAGTGGCCCTCGGAAGGCGCCCACGTAAAGCTAAAGAAGTCAGCCAGACCGATGTCAGTAAAGACGGGCAGCGCCGAGTACGTGGTAAAGACAAAAATCAGGATGACGGTAACGACCGCCAAGAACGCGCAGGCAAAGAAGATCCACTGCAGCGCCTTCTCCTTGATATAGGTACTGCGCGATACGAGCGCCAGCTCGCGCTTCTTGGGCGTCTGAACATTCTGCTCAGTCTGGGAGTTTTCCTGTGCTTCCATGCTACTCACTCCCCTTCTCGTCGTTGGTGACGGGAATAAAGCCCGCCTCGCGAATCTGCTTGTCCATCTTTTCGGACGTCACATAGTCGATGTAATCCTGCGCCTGCTGCGAAGGCACACCCTTCACAAAGAAGTAAAGGTCGCGCGAGATGGGATAGCCGCCACTCGCGACCGTCTTCTCGGACGCCTCAACATGATTGACCGAGACGGCCTTGACCGAGGTCTTGGCGTTGAGGCTATCGACGAAGCCCAGCGAAATGTAGCCGATGGCCCCACGCGAACGAGATACCACGTCGCGCACCTGGCCCGTACCCGAAAGAACGGCCGAGCGGCGATCGAACGGCGTGCCATCCATCACGATGGTACGGAAGGCCTCGCGCGTACCGGACGCCTCGTCTCGGTTGATGACCTGAATCCTCAGGTCCTCGCCACCGACCTCTTTCCAATTGGTAATCTTGCCGGCGTAGATATCGCGGAGCTGCTCGGCCGAGAGGTTATCGACGGGGTTGTCGTCGTTCACGATGACCGCAATACCGTCGTGGGCAATGACAATGGGAGTCAGGCCCAGATCCTGTTCGTCGGCATTGAGTCCACGGGAGGAGCTGGCGATATCGGCCGTGCCGGCGCTGACGGCCTCGATCCCAGCGGAAGAACCCAAACCGGAAACGAGCACGTCGATGCCGGTCTCCTCCTTAAAGCCCTCGGCCGCAATCTCGGCGATAGGAAGGCAGGTCGTGGAGCCGGCCACGGTAATGGAAGAGCTAGAAGATCCCGAAGAACAGGCGCACAGCGTAAGCGTAAGCACAGCGGCGCTCAGGACCGATACGATCTTTCTCATAGCATCACGCCGATCGCAGCATGGCGCCCACAGGTGCCGTCCTCGTTACGGTAGGAATAAAAGCGGTCGTTCTGACGCACGGTCGAAAGCTGGGTATCCACGATATTATCCGCGTCGACACCGACATCTACCAGCGCCTCGCGAATGGCAGCGGAAAGATCGAGCATGCGAGAGGTATTCGCATCGATGCAAGAGAACTCGGCGGCAAAGCGATCCATGAGTTCCTGGGATACCTCATATTCGTCACCCAAGATATGGGGGCCGATATAGGCGGAAACGTCGCTCGCATCGCAACCGGCAGCATCGCAAAGCGCCTGGCACGCCTTGGCGGAAATACGTGCAATCGTGCCCTTCCAACCGGAGTGCACCACGGCAAATCCGCCGGGGGCCACCAGCACCACGGGAACGCAGTCGGCAAAGCAGAGCAGCACGGGTACGTTATGCGCCGTACAGACGATGGCATCGCAGCCCTCGGCAATCTGCTCGCGGACGTCCTCAAGGTCATCGGCGCCGTTCGAGGTCACCGCAACGATATGGTCACCATGGACCTGATTGGGAACGAGCAAGTTGTGCTCGCACTCGGCGGCACCCATAGCCTCGAGCACGCGACGACGATTTTCTTGAACAGCAAAGGGGTCATCGCCAACATGCGAGCCCAAATTGAGTGAGGAGTACGCATCTTCGGAAACACCACCGGCGCGCTCGGTGAAGGCAAAGCGAACATCGGATGTCGCGCCTTCCACCAACGTAACTCCATCATGGTCGACACGCGAAACGTTGTCCGCACGTGCTGCCATACTAAAGCCTCCTAATAACACAAGTACCGCGGCATCGCCGCTACAGCCCGCGTTTATACGGCTGTCATACTTCTCTAAAAGGATACCTGCTGCACTGGAGGCAATCGTAAAGGGAACGTAAAGAGATTGGAGGTTCTAGTTTACAAAGTCGAAATAAAAAGGGCGCGTCCATACGGACACGCCCCCGTGAGCAACAATGCAAAGAACGACTTAGAAGCTACCGCGCTTCAGGAAGTCGGGAAGCTCGAACTGATCGTTGCCGAAGTTAGGAAGCTCGGTGCCACCGACGTTGCGGGTCGGAGCGGCCTGAGCCGGGCTGGTGGCCGGAGCGGTGCGCTGCGGCTCAGCGGAGGCAGCGGCCTTGCTCTGAGACTGCTGAGCAGCAAAGAGCTCGTCCTGACGGTTGACGTTGGAGTCGGAGAAGCCCGTAGCGATGACGGTGATACGCACCTGATCGCCCAGGGACTCGTCGACAACGGTACCGAAGATGATGTTGGCCTCGGGGTCGACGGCGTTGGCGACAACGTCGGCGGCGTCGCTGATCTCCTGGATGCCCAGGTCCTTGGAACCGGCGATGGAGAGCAGCACGCGTGTGGCACCATCGATGGAGCTCTCGAGCAGCGGGCTGGAGATGGCCTGCTGGGCAGCGTCGACGGCACGGGTATCCCCAGAAGAGGTACCGATACCCATCATGGCGGTACCGGCCTGCTTCATGATGGTCTTAACATCGGCGAAGTCCAGGTTGATGATACCGGGGACGGTGATGAGGTCGGTGATGCCCTGGGTGCCCTGGGAAAGGACGCCATCGGCAATCGCGAAGGCCTCGAGCATGGTAGTCTTCTTCTCGGCGATGTCGAGCAGCTTATCGTTGGGGATGACGATCATGGTATCGACGCAATCGGAGAGGGTCTTAATGCCCTCCTCGGCGCTCTTCTTGCGCTTGCGGCCCTCGAAGGTGAAGGGCTTGGTCACGACGGCGACGGTCAGTGCGCCGACCTCGTTCATCGCGATATCGGCAACGATGGGAGCAGCGCCGGTACCGGTGCCACCGCCCTCGCCGCAGGTGATGAACACCATGTCGGCGCCAGCGAGCGCCTCGGCAATGTCGTCGCGGGACTCATCGGCAGCCTTGCGGCCAACCTCGGGGTTGGCGCCGGCGCCCAGGCCGCGGGTAAGGTCGGTGCCGATGTGCACCTTGATATCGGCATCAGAGATCGCGAGTGCCTGAGCATCGGTGTTGATGGCAACAAACTCGACGCCGCGGATGCCCTCTTCGATCATTCGATTGACCGCGTTGGTACCGCCGCCGCCGACGCCGACCACCTTAATGACGGCAAGGTAGTTGTTGATCTCTGTCTCGTGCATGTCGGTCCTCCGAACAAAGGTTATAGCCATAGCATGGGTCGACCCCTGCGCACATTAACCTTCAGGTTGAAAGTAAATGCAAAGGTAAACCGTATTATGGTTGCACATTATGAACGTATCAGTCAAATAATTGACCGTGAAAACCAAACAAACCAGATAAACGGCGTGGTATGGCC
>UQUG01000049.1 GCA_900544205.1 uncultured Collinsella sp. | reverse complement strand
ACTTGCAGCGACGGACCTCAGGACACTCTTACACCACGTCTGCGCGCGCGACCTACAGCTATCCATTATCAAGGCACTTTAAGGTGGTTAAAGTCATTTTTAGCAGGTTTTAATCACTCGCAGACACCCAACTAGGCCCTCAATAGCTTAATTTCGCTGTTACTAAATTAGTGACAGTACTCATATTTAGCATTTTTTGTCCATGGAGTCCCGGGGGGCGACAATTCGACTCCCCGGGACTGCTCACCTATTCGGAAATCGGCACTCCATGGCCCCAGGAGCCTTCCATGCCGCATACGGTCGAAGCAAACCCCGCCGCAAAGTCGAGTGCACGCTCGATGGCCTCGGCACCATCCTCGCCACGCTTGACGGAATCGAGATAACACATCAGGAACGAAGTCAGGAATGAGTCGCCCGCACCCATGGTGTCCTTCATATCCGTTACCGGCTTAGCCAGTTGGCGGTAATAACGATCGCCATCATAGGCAATGCAGCCCTCAGCGCCAGCCGTTGCCGATACGAAACGCGGACCTAGGCTCCTCACCCATGCCAGACGCTCGCGAATCTCATCCTCACTCGCGGCGTCTGCCGCGCTAAAGAACGCGAAGTCAACGTAGGGAGCAATCTGCTCGTAGTACTCGTCGGTCGAATCGTCCGAGAAGTCAAACGAAACCGTGATGCCCGCGGCCTTCAACTTGGGAAGTTCACGCTCGGTAAAGCAATAGTTGCCCGAGTGGACTACGTCGAACTGCTTCACGTACGCAAGGTCAAAGCGATCGAGCACATAGCGCGCATCACCACGGATGCCGCCCTCATTGGAGCCAAGGAAAACACGGTCGCCGTTAACGACGGTCACGCGTGCCGCACCGTTCTCGCCGATGAGCTGCTTGCACTTGGCAAGCTCAACGTCCTCATCCTCAAGACTCGCAATCACATGCTCAGCAGCAGCGTCATTACCAAAGATGCCCATATACGCGGAGCGCGCGGCGCCGCACTTCTTGGCATACACGGCAAAGTTCACCGCATTGCCACCCGGATACATTGTGTGGATATGCTCGTAGCAGTCGACGACGTTGTCGCCAAACCCCAGTGCGCTCACGTTAAATGCCATGACGCCGCCCCTCTCTCTTATGCCAACGGAACCACTGTTGTGACAGCAGTACCGCCCAGAATCTACGCGAGTTCCAGCAGCTCCGGCAGCTGGTCGATAATCTTGTCCGCGGCATCCTGGCTAAAGCCAAAGCGCTCCTCGCGCTTGGCAATGACTGTCAGGCCGGCTCGCTTGCCGGCAGTGATGCCAGGCACCGAATCCTCGACGCAGCAGCAGCGATTCGCGGGCAGCCCCAGCAGGTCCAGCGCATGCAGGTAGATGTCGGGCTCGGGCTTGCTCTCCTTAAACTGCTCGCCGCTCACCACATACTCAAAGGCATCCGACAGCCCGCATGCGTTGAGCACTTCCTCGATGCTATCCATGGGAGACGAGCTGGCAAGCGCCACGCGAACGCCACGGCGCGGCAGCTCTCGAATCGTATCCACGGCGCCTGGGTTAATCAAAGCCTGATAGTCGCGCGGACGCTCATGCGCCCACTCGTCCCAACGGGCCAACGCTTCCTCGCCAGTGAAGTGCCCCTTACCGGCGCGCTCAAACCAATCGACCAGCATATGCAGGAAGAACTGATGCGAGGTACCGACCTGCCCATTCAACTCCTCTTGAGTCAGATTAAGCCCAAGCTCCTTGGCAAACGCGGCAGTCTCGCCCAGGTAGTAATACTCGGTATCGACAATGACGCCGTCCATGTCAAAGATAACGGCGTCGAACGGAAATGCGGACACGGCACCCTCCCTAACAAAAGGACGCCCGCGAGCAGGCGCCCGAACCATGCATTAATCGGCGATTCTAACCCAGCAGCTTATCCAGCGCCATTGCAATACCATCTTCGTTGTTATCGGCGGTCACCATCTGGGCCACAGCCTTAACCTCATCGACGGCGTTACCCATGGCAACACCGGTGCCGGCCCACTCAATCATGGACTTGTCGTTCTGGCCGTCGCCAAACGATACGACCTCGCTGGCATCGATGCCGAGTTTGGGCAGGGCACCCTCGAGCGCACGGGCTTTGTCGATACCGTGCGCCGTGTACTCAAAGTACCAGTCGGCCGTAAACATGCCCGAAAGCGTCTGCTTAAAGGGCGCATACATCTCCTCGTAATGCGCCTGCAGGTAGGCCGGATCGCCCGCCGTCAGCAGCTTGTCCACGGGATAAGCATCAGCGACCTCATGCAGGCTCTCGACCTCGCGGATCTTAAGATCGCACGCATCGCGCTCGTATTTGACGATGTTTTTCTGCGAGCCGTCAGGCAGCGTGATCATGCAGCGGTACGAGTCCTCGACGTGCAAATCGCGACCGAGCGAAATCATAGGGATCACGTCAAAATTACGCAGGTGATCAATCAGGCGATGCAATTCGTCGGCAGGCATAGCCTGATCGAACAGTACCTCGTCGGTCTGGGCATCGACGACGTGTGCGCCGTTAAAGGCAACTAGCAGACCGTCATGGTTTTGGAGGTCGAGCTCCTGCGCCAAGGCGTGGAGCCCCCATGCGGGACGGCCCGAAGCCAAAATGAGCTTAATGCCCGACTCCTGCGCCGCGAGCAGCTTCTCGCGCGTACGCGGGCTAATCACTTTCTGATCGTTGGTGAGCGTACCGTCGATATCCATCGCGATGGCTTTGATTGCCATATATGCCTCCCTGTCATTGAACAACCTTGTCTGAGCCATCATACAGAACACCCATCGCGACTCCGTTTACAACGGGCAAAAAGTCATATTGTCTCGAACATGAACGGCGTGTGGTCGTGAAGCTTTATCGCTCAGGTCAAATACGTCTGCTAGCGACGCTCATCCGTCGGTGCGCCCTCGACGATCGCGATGCCCGCCGATGCACCTAACGCGCTGGCGCCGGCCTCGATGAATGCGCAAGCCTCTTCGTAATTATGGATACCGCCCGCCGCCTTGATTGCCACGGCATCGCCGAGCACCTCGTGCATCAGCCGCACGTCCTCGAGCTTAGCACCGCCAAAGCTTCTGCCGGTCGATGTCTTAAGGAATCCCGGCTTGGCCTCCAGCGCGATCTCGCATACACGGCGCTTGGCGGCGTCGTCGCCGTCCAGCTTGCACATCTCGACGATTACCTTGTCAGTGATGCCATGCGCGCGACAAAAATCAGCAATGGTAGTCATCTCGCGCTCGATGGCATCAAAATCGCGGTTCTCGATCGACCCCTGATTCAAAACGTAGTCAATCTCGGTAAAGCCACACGCAGCGTATTCCTCAAACCTCGCAAGCTTCTCCTCAAGCGTCATAGTGCCCTGGGGAAAGTCGATAGCGCCGGCAAGGATGATGTCAGAGCCCTCGAGCATGGCGCGGCCCGTCTCGTACTCCTGCAGGTTCGCAAATACGCAGCGAAAGTTGTACTTTAACGCCTTCTCGACATACTGCTCAAACGTGTCCTCGGGGGCATCGATATAGTCGATGTATTTATTGATGGGTTTGGCAAGCGTCATGCTGGGCCTCCTTGTTCAGGGCTGGCAACCGATTCGTGGCTTCACGCGAAAAACCACGTTCAATGTACGCCCGGCATGCAAGGACAGCGTCCGCATTCCGACAAGTGGTATGAAATTAGCCGTAAACGTATAATTTACGGACAGCGAATGGCACCGCACGCGGATGCCGACAGCAAGACATCCCCCCTCAATACACCCTCATGCCCATTTAAATAGCAAGGGGCCCGTATCTGTTGGGATACGGGCCCCTTTCGGCCGTGACCTATCTCAGCAACAAAGACTACTTGCAGTGAGCGCGGTAGAACTCGATCGCACCATCTTATCCGAGCCGGGGCACGTTCGCATAGCGTGGCGCGTGACGGTTGCAAAACCACCCCATTTGAAACAAACGCAAAAAAGTACTTGCAAAGACACGTTCCGACATATAAGTTGATAAAAGACCGCCGTTGCGGTTTTAAGTAGATCGAGCATATGAAGTTTCAGTTTTCAGCGTGTAAGAGAAGGAAGATCGGCAAAGTACAACCCCAAACGCAATGACAACTTAATGAGGTAACTGCCACATGTGAGGCACCCAGGGCATTGCTGTCTCGATTTTGAGCACGATGCCTTCCGCCTTGCATGGGCCGTTCCATCCCGCCCCTGCAGCAACTGCCTCACGGGCTCATTGAAAACCGCATAGCACCCCAACGTCAGCACATCACCCACGGCAAGCACATCACTCACGACAACCAACACATCAACAAACAGCACGAACATCAACCGATTGGAGAAGCTATGACAAACCACCACGCTGAAGACGGCGATAAGAAAAGCATTCTGGATGCCCGCATTGAGCGAGCATATGCAAACGAATATGACGCCGCCTTTGCCGCCGCGACCATAAAGAACTACGCGTCGCTACCGCTCGCGACGATCTTGGCCGACCACCCTCAACTGCTGAAGCGCTGCACAAAGATCATGGGCGACCCCGACATTCGCAAGCTGACAGACCCCTATGCCCCAAAACGCGACAACGATTCGTACGTTCTTACCGTAGGCTGCCTAGCCCATATGCTTACGGCGCTCGACACGAAACTCAAGCTCGAATGGGAACCCGACGAGCGTCATGAACTCGAAAGTAAGCGGAACACCCTGCGCACCGCACTGTTCCTTCCGTTGGACGGCCTCAAGCGCTGCAACGTCGAGCTCAATACACAGGCGCGGCAAAAGCCCGGGACCACGGGGCAGAAAACTCCAAGACCCCATGCGGCCATCGTCGACCGCAACCGATATAACCGCATGACCGCGCACTTTTCCGCCGAGGGAGCAGCCATAAGGACGCTGATCGACCTGCTGTGCCTTCTGAGCATCAACGAGCTATTTGAGGGCTATCTCGCCCTTGTTCCCGCGACGGCACCCAAGTCGGTAGCAAAGATCATCGAAACCTGCAGACGCCAGTTTGAGCGCCATCGCAATGGCAGCGAGATGAACGCCAGCATCGCGCAGTACTACGCGGCTCATTACAAAAATGACGGATGTGCCCCTGTCGAGCATCAGCTGCGGCTCGCCTACACCACGCCCGTCGCAACGCTCCATCGCTTTGGAGTCCTTGGCGCTTGCGAGCCGCACGAACAGGCAGCCTGCCCCACAACCGAGCTCGATCTCAGGCTCGGACGAACCCTGTAGCCCGCCAGCCCCTCCGCGGGCAACAATCCTATTCCACAACACAACCAACAGAAAGGAGTCCTCATGGACACCAATCATTCCCCCATCATCAGCCCCCTCACCATGCGTGAATCCGCCCGAGGTATCACGCTCACCAGCATTTACGATGAGATGCTCGCCCGTCGCGAGCTCTCCGTCATGGGAAACATCGAAACCCCGATGGCCCACGACCTATGCCAGCAGATCCGCCTGCTCGATGCCACCGACCCCAGCCGCCCCATCACCATATTTGTCGCCAGCGCCGGCGGAAGCGTGCGATCGGGCCTTGCGATCTATGACGCCATGCGCCTCGCATCGTGCCCCATCCGCACCGTCTGTCTGGAATTCGCCGCGTCCATGGGCGCCGTGATCTTTATGGGCGGCGACGATCGCCGTATGGCGCCCCATGCAGAGCTCATGATTCACGACCCGCTGATCCCCCAGGGGGCAGGCGGCTCGGCACTTGCGCTGCAAGAAACCAGCCGGCGTCTCATGCAGACCCGCAAGACCCTCACGCAAATCCTCTCGGACCGCAGCGGCCTCACGCCCAAGCGCATCCAGTCCCTCACTGCAAAAGACACCTACCTTTCGGCCGAGCGCGCCGTCGAGCTCGGCTTTGCCCACGAAATCCTCTCGACCACCAAGGAGGTCGCCCATGTCTAACCTCGCCAGCCGCCTCGCCGCATCTAAGTCCGCATCGTCCACCATCCTCGCCAAGGATCGAACGCTTTCCTGCGACACCCGCCAAACGGGACTCAACAACAACGCACTTGTGATCGGCCCCTCGGGAGCCGGCAAGACCCGAAACGTCCTCAAGCCCAACCTGCTGCAAATGAACGCAAGCTACATCGTGCTCGACACCAAAGGCACGCTCTGTCGCGAAGTGGGACCCGTGCTGGCAGCCCACGGTTACCGCGTGCAATGTCTCAACTTCGCCGACCTCAACACCGTCCCGGCCCTTGCGCCCGGCATCGAGCGCTGCGGCTACAACCCCCTGAGGCACATTCGCCGCAAGGCGGACGGCAGGCCCAACCAGCAGGACATCCTCTCGGTGGCAAAGGCCATCTGCCCCATCGAGGACAACAACCAGCCTTTTTGGGATCATGCGGCGGCAAACCTGCTGTCGTGTCTTATCGCCTACGTCACCGAACAGCTACCCGCCGACGAGCAGACGATCAGCTCGGTCATCAAGCTGATCGAGCACCTGCAGGACGGTGCCACGGCCCGATTGTTTGACGATCTGATCACGACCGACCCCCAAAGCTATGCCCTCTCGCTATGGCGGCGCTACGCCATTACGCAAAATGCCGAGCGCATGCACGCGAGCATCGTCGGCATCCTTGCCGAAAAGGTCATGTGTCTGGGATTCGACGGTGCGGCACAGCTCTATCGTGAGTGCCATCAGGTGGACTTCGCTTCCATGGGACACACCCCCTGCGCCCTGTTTGTAACCGTAAGCGATATTGACCGCAATCTCGATCCGCTGACCGGCCTCTTTATTACGCAAGCGTTTATGGGCCTCATTCGTGAGGCCGATAGGCAGCCCGACGGCAGCCTGCCCGTGCCCGTGCGCTTTATGCTCGATGACTTCGCAAATCTGCAGATCCCCCAGATCGACAACGTGCTCTCGATTATCCGAAGCCGCAACATCTGGGCAACGCTGCTGCTGCAGTCGACCAACCAGCTCGATGCGCTCTATGGCGAGACACGCGCACGCTCCATCATGGGCAACTGCGACACGCATCTGGTGCTGGCGTTCCAGGATCCCGAGAGTGCCCGGGTGTTTTCCGACCGCGCCGACGCGCTGCCCAGCACGCTCATGGCGACGCCGATCGATCGCTCGTGGCTCTTTGTACGCGGTCGCACTCCCGAACAGGTCGAGCGCTTTAGGCTCGAAGACCATCCGCTCTACGGGGAGCTGCCCGAGGCGCAGCGAGGCCATGCGGAGGCCGAGATCTAGGCGCAGGGTTCTCGCAGCGCGCGACGCCCCGGCGATGTTCCACAAAGGCCGTGCGCCCCGGGACCACGGCAAAAGCAAAGGGACCCGCATCCGATAGGATACGGGCCCCTGACTATAAGGCGCGATACGTTAACAGCAGCGACTACTTGCGATGCGCGCGATAGAACTCGATGAGCGCCTGGGTCGAAGCGTCCTGCTCGGCCTTGGCGGCGTCGTCGTGGAAGGCCGGGGTGATCTGCTTGGCAAGCTGCTTGCCCAGCTCGACGCCCCACTGGTCGTAGGAGTCGATGCCCCAGACCGTGCCCTCGACAAACGTGATGTGCTCGTACAGGGCGATGAGCTCGCCGAGTGCGAACGGGGTCAGCGTGTCGCCAAAGATCGAGGTCGTCGGACGGTTACCCTCAAAGCAGCGAGCCGGGACGATCTGCTCGGGCGTGCCCTCGGCACGAACCTCGTCGGCCGTCTTACCAAAGGCGAGCGCCTTGGTCTGGGCCAGGAAGTTGCCCAGGAACAGCTCGTGGACATCCTGGCCGCTGTCGGTCGCAGGGTTTGCGGTATTGGCGAAGGCGATGAAATCGGCCGGGACCACCACGGTGCCCTGGTGCAGCAGCTGGTAGAAGGCGTGCTGACCGTTGGTGCCGGGCTCGCCCCAGAAGATCTCACCGGTGTCGGAGGTCACGGCGCTGCCGTCCCAGCGGACATGCTTGCCGTTGGACTCCATGGTGAGCTGCTGCAGGTAGGCCGGGAAACGATGCAGGTACTGGCAGTACGGCAGCACGGCGTGGCTCTTGGAACCGAAGAAGTTGACGTACCAGACGTTGAGCAGGCCCATCAGCGCGACGGCGTTGTTCTCGAGCGGGGTATTGCAGAAGTACTCGTCGATGGCGTGGAAGCCCTCGAGGAACTGCTGGAAACGCTCGGGGCCGAGCACGACGATCAGCGACAGGCCCACGGCGGAGTCGACAGAATAGCGGCCGCCGACCCAGTTCCAGAAACCGAAGGCGTTGGCAGGGTCGATGCCGAAGGCCTCGACCTTCTCGAGCGCGGTGGAGACGGCGACGAAGTGCTTTGCCACGGCCTCGGCGTTCTGCTCATCGGAGCCGTCGATGGCGCCCTGAGCCTTGAGCTGCTCGAGCATCCAGGTCTTGACCTCGCGAGCGTTGGTGAGGGTCTCGAGCGTGGTGAAGGTCTTGGAGACGATGATCACGAGCGTGGTCTCGGGGTCCAAACCCTTAAGCTTCTCGGCCTGGTCGTTGGGATCGATGTTGGAGATGTAGCGGCAGTCGATACCGGCGTCAGCATAGGGACGCAGAGCCTCGTAAGCCATGACCGGGCCCAGATCGGAGCCGCCGATGCCGATGGACACCAGGTGCTCGATCTTCTTGCCGGTAACGCCCTTCCACTCACCGGAGCGCACGCGCTCGGCGAAGGCATACATGCGGTCGAGGACCTCGTGCACGTCGGCGACGACGTCCTGGCCGTCGACAATGAGCTGGCCCTTCTCGCTTGCCGGGCGACGAAGCGCGGTGTGCAGGACGGCGCGGTCCTCGGTGGTGTTGATGTGCTCGCCGGAGAACATGGCGTCGCGGCGCTCCTCGAGCTTCACCTCGCGGGCAAGATCGCACAGCAGCTTGACGGTCTCATCGGTCACCAGGTTCTTGGACAGATCGAAGTGCAGGTCGCCGGCATCAAAGCTCAGCTTGTTCACGCGCTCCGCATCGGCAGCGAACCATGCCTTAAGGTCGATACCCTCGGCCTCGAGCTTCTCCTGATGGGCCTCGAGCGCCTTCCAAGCGGCGGTCGACGTAGCGTCGATAGGTGCGGCAACAGTTGCCATAAAGTCCTCCTCAGCATACGGGCGCATTCCTCCATGCGCCCGGATAATCAGATACTCTTATTCTAACGCAGGTCAAGACCGTAATCAGCGAGCGTTGCCAATCTGCCCCCAGACGGCGACCGACCAAAAAAGGGACAGGTTTATTTTGGCAGGTCAAACGCTTTACCTACCAAAATTAACCTGTCCCTTCCTGGCAGGCTATTATGCCGCGGCACACACGCTGCCGAGCAGCTCGCGCAAGGGAGAGCCGATGCCCTCCAACAGCTCGGGTGCGATAATGGCAAAAACGGGAACCTCGCCGGCGCCCACGACGGCAGGCACCTTTCCCTCCGAGACAATGCACCCGTAGGGAACAAAGCCGTCCTCGCCGGCATCGAGCGCCGCCATACGGCGGGCAAGCTCCCGCGCAAAGCCAGCCGTATCGGCATCGCCAATCGCTAGGACAAAGTCCACACCTTCATCGATCGCAAGGGCTACGGCTTCATCGACCAATTCGTCCCCTCCGTCGCCCCCGACCGAGCCGCAACGGAAGAGCACGCGTTCAAGCAGAGCGCGATCGAGCGAACCCAAAGCCGCAGAGACAAGCTCATCACGCGTATGCTTGTCGCCTCCCAACACAACCAGCGCCTTGGTGCCGCCATAGTGGGCAACCAATCGCCCGCACCAGCGAGCCACGTCCCCATCCGCAACCAAGCGCGTCGGCATACCAAACCCATAGTTGACCATTATCCCCACAACCCTTCCGTGCTTTATGGTGGTATCGATCGTTAGGCCCATGCTACGAAGCGAGCTTTTCCGAGCTGTTTCGCGCTCTTTAGGGCTGCGTTAAAACCCACCAAAAAAGGGACAGGTTTGTTTTGGCAGGTCAAGCGTTTTACCGACCAAAAAAACCTCTCCCTTTTTGGCAGGTTTTGACGGTGTCCGGTCGAGCGGGTATTATCGAACAGGTATTCGATAGGAACATGTGTTTGATTGAAGGACACGGATGGCGCACGAGCAGCACACCTATATCTGCATCGACCTCAAGACGTTTTATGCCAGCGTCGAGTGCGTCGACCGTGGACTCGATCCACTTACCACCAACCTGGTCGTTGCCGACGAATCGCGCGGACGCACGACCATCTGTCTCGCTATCACGCAGGCTATGAAGGACCTCGGAATACACAACCGCTGCCGTCTATTCGAGATCCCCGATGGCATCGACTACATCAAGGCCGTTCCGCGCATGCAGCACTACATGGAGGTGTCAGCGCAAATCTACGGCATCTACCTGGAATACGTCAGCCCGCAAGATGTTCACGTCTACTCAATCGACGAGTGCTTTATCGACGTGACGCCCTATCTGGACCTCTACCATACCGATGCCGAAGGGTTCGCCTGCATGCTGCGCGACGAAGTCCTGGGGCGCACCGGCATCACGGCAACGGTCGGCATCGGCCCCAACCTATTCCAGGCCAAAGTAGCACTCGATATCACCGCCAAGCACGCGCCCAGTCGCATCGGCGTACTCGACGACGAGACCTTCCGCAAGGAGATCTGGCCCCACCGTCCCATCACCGACATCTGGGGCATCGGCCCCGGCGTGGCAGCCCGACTCGAAAAGTATGGCGTCTACGATCTGATGGGCGTCGCGGCGCTCGACGAAAACCTGCTTTACGACGAGCTCGGCGTCAATGCCGAATATCTCATCGACCATGCCTTCGGGCGCGAGCCGACAACCATCGCCGATATCCAAGCCTATCGCCCGCAAGCAACTTCGACCACCACAGGACAGGTGCTCTCGAAGGGTTATGCCTACGAACAGGCCTATACCGTCTTGCGCGAGATGGTCGACAACGCCGTTTTAGACTTGGTCGATAAGCACGTGGTCTGCGACAGCATCTCGCTCTTTGTGGGCTACGCGAGCGAACGCGCCGACATACGCCGCCTCGACGCCAGCGGTACAGCGCAGTATGTGGACGGATGCGGGCACCTGCGCTCGAGCACATCGAGTATCGAACCCACCGCAACCGCCGGCCCCGAGCTCGCGCCCCGTGCGCCCAAGCCCGTCCAGCGCGATGACGAACGGCGTCGCCTGGTGCGCGAAGCGCAGGCAATCGATGGCATCTTTGTGGGAGAGCATGGCGGCAAACCGCGCGGTGGCTATGCCGCACTCTTTGCGCACTCCAACGCCTCGCGAAAGCTGCCCGAGCGTACCAATTCGTTCAAGAAGATCATGGGCTATTTCGATGAGCTCTGGGCGCAGACTGTCGATCCCAAACGACCGGTCAAGCGCATCAATCTGGGATTTGGCAACCTCATGCCCGAGGAATTTGCCACCATCGATCTGTTCAGCGATATCGAGGCCGATGAGCGCGAGCGCGACCTGGCACGCGCCGTGCTGGCCGTGAAAGGCAAATACGGCAAGAACGCGCTGGTTAAGGGGCTGAGCTTTACCGCCGGCGCCACCGCGCGCGAACGCAACGATCAGGTAGGAGGACATCGTGCCTAAGTCCCAACAACAGCCGATGCGGCCACCGACACCTTTTGAACGCCTAGCGGACCCCGAGGGAAGACGTCGCTCCGCCGACCCCAGGCTCACCGCCAACGGCACCGTCCGTGCCGGCCGTGCCGCGCAGTTTATGCCCTTTGCCGCCCTCACGGGATACTACGAGCTCGTGCGTAAACAAGAGATCACCGCCGAGCCAAAATGCGAACTCACAGAAGAAAAAGCCCTCGAACTTTCGAAAAAGCTCGAGGGCCTCAAGCGCGGCGACTTGGTTCGTGTCACCTATTACGATACATACGGCTATCGCAGCCGCACCGGCATCCTCGACGAGGCGCTCCCTGCTTTCAAACTCCTCAAGCTCAAAGATATCGCCATCGACTTCGACGACATCCAGGACATCGAGCTACGCGGACGAGCCTAGACAAGGACGCGCATCCAAGGCAAGGCCTACAGCGTCATGACGTAGTAACCCGCATCTCTCACGGCAGCCTCAAGGACACCGCGATCGATCGGCCGCTTGGAGCGCACGCGCGCTGTGTGGTCCGCATACGTCACCGTTGCCCACACGCCATCCAGCGCATTGAGGGCATTGGCTACGTTCTGAGCGCAGCCGTCACAGCTCATGCCGCCGATGAGTAGCTCATCGCTATAGGGATAGTGCGATGCATCGGTATCCACCACAACAACCTTTTTGGCCTTCTTACCGCTCGCGCCATCGCTGCAGCAGCTCTTTCCGTGTGTCGAAGCGACAATGCGACGCAGTCCAAAAAACATGCCGACGGCAATGACGGCCAACACGATGAGATTCGCAGGGTTGAGCAAGTCGCTCATGCGTTCCCCTTTCAAGTAGCACTATCTAGATACCCCCATGGGGTGTCCTCATCTTAACCCAAAATCGTGTCCGTTCGGTCAATTAGTTTCCCTCTTCAAACTTTTTTGTTGACCATGGCTTACTTTCGTGTATAAGTTTTCCTAGGCTAACAACTGAGGACCCGAAAGGAGCATCGCGACTCGAACCATTGACATCCCAACATACCAAACGGCTGTCGTGCGCAACTGCTCCCCTACGCTCGCAGGTATCAAGCCGGCTTCGCTCTTTACCTATCCCGGCGTTTACGCCAACCAAAACGGAAAACCCGGCGCCGCCCATATCGAAGAGCGACGCTCTCGCCTGCTCGCCGTCATAGCCCAATGCAACCGCGAGCTCCAGCCACTCGGAATCCATATGAGCGTTTTGGTCTGGCGCCCCTGCGGAGCGCTCATCTATGTGTATCGCCCTGCGGACCTCATGCGATACCTCTCCGACCCCCGTGCCACGACGGCGCTAGCCGCCGAAGGTTACGATGTCCACAACCTGCCCGCATCCCTGGTGCATCTCGCCGCGCGCATCACGCTGGCAAGCAGCAATGCCGCAGAAAGCGCCTATGACGGCAGCGTCTGCGCACTCGCGCGAAATAGACACTGCGATACGGGGTGCATATGCGAGTTCCCCCACGAAATTGGCTATTTTTTGGGCTATCCCTACGAAGATGTCCATCAGTTTATCGTCCAGCACGGCGAAAACTATAAGGTCTTTGGCGCATGGAAGGTATACACAAACGTTGAGCAGGCGCTCACGACCTTCGATTCCTATCGCGCATGCACGCAATACCTTACCTACATCTATCAACAGGGCTGCACCCTGGGACAACTTGTCCAGGCAACCCGATAGAGCATACAAAACGCGGCCGCACGCCGCACAACCGAAAGGAAAACATATGAGCAAGATCGCCGTCGTCTACTGGAGCGGTACAGGCAACACCGAGGCCATGGCAAACTTCGTTGCCGAGGGCGCAACCGGTGCCGGCGCCGAGGCAGAGGTCATCTCCTGCGCCGACTTCTCCGCAGACAAGGCCGCCAGCTATGACGCCATTGCCTTCGGCTGCCCCGCCATGGGCTCCGAGGAACTCGAGTACGATGAGTTCCAGCCGATGTGGGACGAGGTCAAGGAGACTCTCGGCGACAAGAAGGTCGTCCTCTTTGGCTCCTATTCGTGGGCCGAGGGCGAGTGGATGGACAACTGGAAGGCCGACGCCGACGAGGCGGGTGTTAACGTCGTCGATTCCGTCATTTGCTACGATGCGCCCGACGATGAGGGCGAGACCGCTTGCAAGGCCCTCGGAGCCGAGCTCGCGTAACGAACCCAGGACCTCCAAAAGAGTCTGCATCAAAGCGCATCCTTATCCCTACAAAAGAGCGGGGGCTGGATTCAAGTCCA
>UQUG01000048.1 GCA_900544205.1 uncultured Collinsella sp. | reverse complement strand
GCCGTGGTGGAGACCTACGAGCAGGTGCAGCAGCTGATCGGCAAGGTGCCGGTCTTTGGTATTTGTCTTGGTCACCAGATGATCAGCCTGGCCTGCGGCGCCCAGATGGAAAAGCTTAAGTTCGGTCACCGCGGTGGCAACCAGCCGGTTATGAACCTGGTAAGCCGCCGTGTGGAGATCACCGCGCAAAACCATGGCTTTGGCCTGCTGTTCCCCAGCTTGGGCAAGCTTGTCCCCGAGCTTTCCGGCGGCGAGACCGAGCATGCGGCCGATGGAGATCTGCGCGTCTGGGTGCGCCGCGGAATCGCGCCGGTCGTGATGAACGAGCGCTTTGGCCGCATTCGCCTGACGCACGTGAACCTCAACGACGGCACCGCCGAGGGCATCCAGCTGCTCGACGCCCCGTGCTTCTCGGTCCAGTACCACCCCGAGGCTTCGCCTGGCCCCACCGATGCCCACTATCTCTTTACCGCCTTTACGCGACTCATGGACGGCGAGGAGAACTACCTGGACATCGATACCGCGAAGGACCGCCTTGCCGGCTGGAACTTTGCTGAGTCCGAGACCGCTGAGACCGAGGAGAACTAACATGCCTAAACGTACTGACATCAAGCGCATCCTCGTCATTGGCTCGGGCCCCATCGTTATCGGCCAGGCCTGTGAGTTTGACTACTCCGGCGCCCAGGCCTGCAAGGTGCTCAAGGAGGATGGCTTTGAGGTCATCCTGGTCAACTCCAACCCGGCGACCATCATGACCGATCCGGGTCTTGCCGACCGCACCTATGTCGAGCCCATCACTGCCGAGTTTATCGAGCGCGTGATCAAGAAAGAGCGCCCGGACGCGCTGCTGCCCACGCTGGGCGGCCAGACCGGTCTGAACGCCGCCGTCGAACTGGCGAAAGACGGCACGCTCGACAAGTACGGCGTCGAGATGATCGGCTGCGACCTGGCCGCCATCGAGCGCGGCGAGGACCGCAAGCTCTTTAACGAGGCCATGGCCGAGATTGGCCTGGAGGTCGCGCGCTCGGGCTATGCCTACAGCGTGGCCGACGCCGAGGCTATCGCCGAGCGCGTGGGCTATCCCTGCGTACTGCGCCCGAGCTTTACCCTCGGCGGCGCCGGCGGCGGCATCGCTCACACTCACGAGGAGCTCGTCTCCATCGTGAGCCAGGGCCTCGAGCTCTCGCCCGCCCACGAGGTGCTGGTCGAGGAGTCCATCGAGGGCTGGAAAGAGTACGAGATGGAGGTCATGCGTGACCATGCTGGCAACGGCATCATTGTGTGCTCCATCGAGAATCTCGACCCCATGGGCGTGCATACCGGCGACTCCATCACCGTGGCGCCGGCGCAGACCCTCTCCGACCTTGAGTATCAGCGCATGCGCGTGGCCTCGCTCGCCATTCTGGAGAAGATCGGCGTCGAGACCGGCGGCTCCAACGTGCAGTTTGCCGTGAACCCCAACACCGGCCGCCTGATCGTCATCGAGATGAACCCGCGCGTGAGCCGTTCGTCCGCGCTGGCCTCCAAGGCCACGGGTTTCCCCATCGCCAAGGCCGCCGCGCGCCTTGCCGTGGGCTACACGCTCGACGAGATCGTCAACGACATCACCAAGGCTACGCCCGCCTGCTTTGAGCCCACGATCGACTACTGTGTGGTCAAGGTGCCGCGCTTTGCCTTCGAGAAGTTCAAGGGTACCGACCCCACGCTCACCACGCGCATGAAGGCCGTGGGCGAGATTATGGCGATCGGCCGCACCTTTGAGGAGGCCTTTGGCAAGGCTATGCGCTCGCTGGAGGATGGCCACCAGGGCATTTGCGCCGGTGGCAAAGAGGGTGCCGATAAGCTGAGCGACGACGAGCTTGCTCAGGCCGTGGCAACCCCGACCGAGCATCGCATCTTCTTTGTGGTCGAGGCCCTACGCAGTGGCTGGGACATCGCTCGCATCCATGCCATCTGCGGTATCGATCCGTGGTACCTCAACCGTATCAACGATATGGTGCAGGTCCAGGAGAGCATCCGCGACCTGCGTGTGGAGGATATCGACGCCGACGCGATGCGCCTGCTCAAGCAGTACGGCACGAGCGATGCCGAGATTGCCGCGCTGACCGGCTCGGACGAGCGCTTTGTGCGCGCCTATCGCAAGGGTCTGGGCGTGGTTCCCAGCATGAAGACGGTCGATACCTGCGCTGCGGAGTTCTCGAGCGCCACGGAGTACCACTACAAGACGTACGAGAACATCTACCGCACGAGCCCGGATGCCAAGAAGTGCGTGGCTCCCGACGAGACCACGCCGGCGGACAAGCCCAAGGCGATGATCCTGGGCGCCGGTCCCAACCGCATTGGCCAGGGTATCGAGTTCGATTACTGCTGCGTGCACGCGAGCTACGCGCTGGCGGCCCGCGGCTTTGAGACCATCATGGTCAACTGCAATCCCGAGACCGTCTCGACCGACTATGACACGTCCGACCGCCTGTACTTTGAGCCGCTCACCTACGAGGACGTCATGGACGTCATCGATGTTGAGCGACCCGACGGCGTCGTGGTGACGCTCGGCGGCCAGACTCCGCTTAAGCTGGCGCGCATGCTCGAGGAGAGCGGCGTGAACATTATGGGCACCAAGCCCGATGCCATCGACTTTGCCGAGGACCGCGAGCGCTTCGCCGCTCTGCTCGACAAGCTGGGCATCATGTACCCGCCGGCGGGCCAGGCCACCTCGTTTGAGGAGGCCGAGGCCGTGGCCGCGCACATCGGCTACCCGCTGCTGGTGCGTCCGAGCTACGTGCTGGGCGGCCGCGGCATGATGATCGCCTACGATGCCGAGCATCTGCGCGATTACATGGCCGAGGCTGCGCGCATTAGCCCCGACTACCCGGTGTACCTGGACCGCTTCCTGGAGGGCGCGATCGAGTCCGACGTCGACGCCCTGTGCGATGGTGAGGAGGTCTACATCGGCGGTATCCTGGAGCATATCGAGGAGGCCGGCATTCACTCTGGCGACTCCGCGACCTGCATCCCGCCGTTTAGCTTTAGCGAGAGCCTGCAGGCGAAGCTCCGCGAGACCACGCGCCGCATCGCGATAGCGCTGGGAGTCCGCGGCCTGGTCAACGTGCAGTACGCCATCAAGGGCGAGACCGTCTACGTGATCGAGGCCAACCCGCGTGCCAGCCGTACCGTGCCGTTTATCTCCAAGGCCACCGGCGTGCCGCTGGCCAAGTGCGCGGCGCGCACCATGGCGGGCGATTCTATCGCGAGCCTGGGTCTGCCGAGCGACGAGCGTCAGCTCGATTGGTTCTGCATGAAGGAAGCCGTTATGCCCTGGGGTCGTTTCCCAGGTGCCGACGTTATCCTGGGGCCCGAGATGAAGTCGACGGGCGAGGTCATGGGCATTGCCAAGAGCTATCCCGAGGCATACGCCAAGACGCAGTTGGCAATCGACTATAAGCTGCCCGACCCCAGCAGTGGCAAGGTGTTCATCAGCGTGTGCGACCGCGACAAGCGTCATATCCTTTCGGTCGCGCGTATCCTGCGCTACTTGGGCTTTGACATCTGCTCCACCGAGGGCACGGCGCGCGTGCTGCGTGGCGGCAATGTGACCTGCGAGGTCGTGGAGAAGATCAGCGGCCCGCACGACGGCGAGCGCCCCAACATCGGCGACCTGATCGCCGACGGCAAGATCGCGGTGATCGTCAATACGCCGTACGGCCCAGGTTCGCGTGGCGACGGCTACCTGCTGCGTACCGAGGCCGTGCGTCGCGGCGTGACCTGCGTGACTGCAATGTCCGCGGCCAACACGTACGTGAGCGCCATCGAGGCGGTGCGCGAGGACCAGCAGGGTCACGGCAGCGCCAACGACATGGGCATGGACGTCATCGCCCTGCAGGACCTGCCGCAGTACACGGTGTAGGGTGACCTGTCCGGCCGGGGCGGGGGCCGAGTTTCCCCCTTCGCTCCGGCTGCAAGCAGAGTCGCTCAGTGGGAAACTCGGCTCCCCCGCCCCGGCCTGCGGTGACTTGGTTGTGCCGTGTGCTGCAGAAGGGGCTTTGTGCGTCCGGTGGCAATCAGGGTTCCGGCAACGGTGGGCAGACATCCGGCGGTTCGAACGATGGCGCCCAGGCGGGAAAGCCCGCTGGTGACAAGGCTCAGGGTGGCAAGTCCGCTAACTCACTTGCGAGCACCGGTGATCAAACGGTGGCGACCGTCGCCGCGATCGGCGGCCTGGGTGCCGCGATCGCCGCAATCGGAGTCTTCCTTGCTCGTTTCCGCCGCAAGGAAGACTAGCGCGAGCGATTGACAATCGCACACGTTTCCCAAGAGGGCCGCGGTAACCGTCGCGGCCCTCACTTTACCGGAGCGGTCTGAGGACTCGCGTCTTTCGCTTCGGACTGCTGCGCAGGGTCAATCAGGCGGAGATCTCACCCGTGTCGGGTTTGCGATAGCTTGGCGAATATAATTACGCGAAATCTAGGATTTCTCAAAAACGCGAAGTAGATGATATATTGTACTTCGCGTTTTTCAGTTAATCTTAATTTTGCGAAGTGGATTGCCATGAGACTTATTAATCGACCGTTCTATATGGATAAGCTCTCCAAGGTGGCGGGTTCGCCAGACATCAAGGTGATTACCGGAATCAGGCGATGCGGAAAATCGAAATTGCTTGAGGCGTTTGCCAGCCAACTTCGTTCAAACGACCCCTCGGCCAACGTCATACACGTCAACTTCAATCTACTTGAGTTCGAGCCGTTGGCGGAATACCATGCGCTGCATACATATGTGGAAAAGCATTATATCGAGGGTTGCCGGAATATCGTCATGATCGACGAGGTCCAGATGTGTGAAGGGTTCGAGCGGGCTATCAACAGTCTTCATGCGTCAGAGAAATATGACATTTACATCACGGGGTCGAATGCCTTTCTTCTCTCAAGCGACCTCTCGACGTTGTTCACGGGAAGAACGGTGGAGATCGAGGTCTTTCCGTTTTCACTTGCGGAGTTCTCGGCGTATCACGAGATCACTTCTCCAGCCGAGGCCCTTGCTCGCTATGTCCGCGAGGGAGGAATGCCGGGTTCCTATATCTACCAGGACGAAAGGATGCGTTTCTCATACATCTCGGATGTGCTTGAAACTCTTATCCTGCGCGACATCAGACAAAAATATCGTATACGTAATGCGGAGCAGCTTAAACGTTCCTGCGAGTTCCTGATGGATAACGTCGGAAACATCTCTTCTCTCAAGGGGATGGCGGCTGAGCTGTCACGAGCGAACCTTAAGATAAGCGACAAGACGCTGGCTGTGTATATCGACTACCTGTGTGATGCGTTTGCGTTCTACCGGTTTCGTCGCTTTGACGTCTCAGGAAAGAAATACCTGTCGACGGGAGATAAATACTACCTGGCCGACCACTCGTTTCGCTACGCCGCGCTTGGTACGAAAAAGCTCGATTTTGGCCATGTTTACGAGAATATGGTGGCAATCGAGCTTATGCGCCGCGGATGGGAAGTCTACGTGGGCGTTCTCTACCAAAAGGAAGTAGACTTTGTCGCCATCAGGCGTGACCGCCGTGTCTATATCCAGGTGAGTGACGACATTTCCCAAGAAGCGACGCTTGAGCGTGAGCTTGATCCGCTGCGACGGATTCGAGACGCCTATCCCAAGTGCGTCATCGCCCGAACAGGGCACGAAACGACTGATTGGGATGGCATCAAGGTCGTCGACCTGGCACGATGGCTTATGGGTGAATCAGGCGAGCTGGCCGTCTAGCACGCGATGACGCGGGCTGGAACGAACGAGCGAGGATTCCGTCCCGCGAGGAGGCCAATACGGCCCTCTTCGAGGGACGGAATCCTCGCTCGATCTCTTGGCGGGACATTTTGCTCGGTCGATGATCAACGGTTGGTGGAAAGCGATGCCTCGTCCGTGCCACTATTCCGTGATTGCTGGTATTTTCTGCATGCTAAAATGAATGCATAAAAGACTTTATATTTGGAGGTCTCGATGCCTGCTTTAAAGATGCTCGACAATCTTGTTCCCATCAGCGATTTCAGTCACGGTAAGGGTCCCGCTGCGTTTTCGAGAGTGAGCAACGACAACCCGGTTGTAGTTTTGAAACACAACAAGCCGGCGTTCGTTATCGTGACGCCCGATGAATACCGAGAGGCTAAGCAGGCGGAGGAGGACCTCGCCTTGTTGACGTTGGCCCTTAAGAGGACGGCTGCGACAAGCGATGATGAACTCGTTTCCCTATCTGATGTTATGGCAGAGTTGGGTGTGGGCCAGGACGAACTCGATCAGATGGATGAGGTCGAGTTTGAATGAGCGGGTACGAAGTCGCTTTCTACCCGGATACTCTCAAGGATCTCAAGCGTCTCGATGGTTCCCAGCGAAAACACGTGTTTAAGGCTATAGAAAGAATCAGAACGAACCCATTGCCGCAGAACGAAGGCGGATTCGGCAAGCCTCTTGGAAACAAGGCAGGCACGGATTTGACGGGCTTCATGAAAATCAAGCTCAGGGGAAGTGGCATTCGGATTGTGTACCGCCTCATTAAAATCAAAGGAAAAATGGCCATCGTAGTGGTAGGCGCTCGTGAAGACATGGAAGCGTACCGAACCGCCCAAAGGCGTGCGATTGATTTCGAGAAGTGGGCGGAAGAGGCTCTCTAACTTCATGGGCGAAAACAGGAATGCAGCGATGTGCTTCAGGTGTGCGAGTTTTGAAAGGCTCTGGTGATTCGGAGGTCCGCCAGAGCCTTTTTCTATCTGTGGACATTCCTCTTGGACAGTTAGTTCAGATACGTATTTTTCAGAGGACGTGTGGAGGCCAATTTGGGCACAATTGAGCTATTTTTGATAGTCTGGACCGACAAGGCCGCGCGGGCAATAGCGAGAAAGACCTATTATTAGATCTAAAGCGACTTAAAACCAGTTTGTTAGCGCCAATTAGCACCGCCAAAATATACGTATCTGAACTAACTGTCCACCACCCTCCAACAACCTCCTATTTCAAATCAAATCAGCCACCGTGCGTCATGGATATTCCCGGTGGGTCGCGGGGTGGCGGCTACGACTTTCCCTCAGGATAATTCGCGAAGCCCGTTTTCCGAGGAAAGGTATTGGTTATATAATACCAGTTAAACAGTAAAACTATGCTTAAGTGGTATCTGGCTGGAGAACCAATTGGTATGGTTGATTAGACCCACTTCGCCATCTACGTTCATTTTTATACCGCTGGGAGAATTCCAAACTTAATTTGCGCAACTGCTCACGTATGCTGGTTCAACCTTATAGGTGGCTATCTGGTTACTACCAGTTGACCCCTTGGTAACGGGTGGGCCAATTGTACGGAATGTACCGAACACCCCCCGTTTGATGCGTTCGCCCATGCTGCGGGGCGCGCGTCCGCGACACTTCCGCATGTCGGAGGAAAGGAGTCCAGGTGCGTAGGAATTCCATTTTTACGAAACGATGGGTGAAGGGAAGCGCAGTCCTCGTTGCCACGGCAGCGACGCTCGTGTTCGCCAGTCCCCAGCAGGCGGTTGCCACGCCACTCAAGGGCGTCGAATCGGCGACCGTGTCTCAGTCTGCCTCGAACGTCGTTGACATCGATTTCGCCGGCGGCATCAAGGGCCGCATTACGTTCCTCGAGGACGGTATTTTCCGTTACAACGTTGATCCCAAGGGTGAGTTTTCCGAGTACGCAACGCCGCGCAGTAAGTCCCACACGGCTAAGATCCAGGCCCAGCCCGATGCCTCGGACACCTACAGCAAGCCGAGTGCGACGGTTGCCGACAAGGGCAACACTATCGAGATCAGCGGTGGAAAGGCGACCGTGATCCTGGACAAGGCGACTGGCAAGATGAGCATCAAGTCGGGCGACCGTGTCGTGGTCTCCGAGTCCGCGTCCCTCGACCTTGATAAGAAGGGCACCGTACAGACGCTCGCCAAGGAGAAGTCCGAGAACTTCTTTGGCGGCGGTACTCAGAACGGCCGCTTCCTGCACACCAACCAGACTATCGCCATCTCCAACACCAACAACTGGACCGATGGCGGCGTTGCTTCGCCCAACCCGTTCTACTGGACGAGTGACGGTTACGGCGTGCTCCGAAACACGTTTGCAGAGGGTTCCTACGACTTCGGTTCCACGGACGCATCAACAGTCACGACTTCGCACAGCGAGAATGAGTTCGACGCCTACTACTTCGTGGCGACCAATGAGGGCGCCTCGAACGTGGCGACCGAGATGCTGCAGGACTACTACAAGGTGACCGGTAATCCGGTACTGCTGCCCGAGTACGGTTTCTACCTGGGTCATCTGAATGCCTATAACCGTGATGGCTGGTCAACGACCTCGGGTCAGAAGAAGTGGGAGACCAAGGGCAGCAAGTCCTCGAGCAAGGAGGGCGACGTTAAGTACGAGTCTGGCATGGCGACGGGCTACAAGCTCGACGGCACGCTTGCGGCCGAGACGCTCAACGGTGAGGGCCCCACGGTCGATACCGAGAACATGAAGGCGACCGATTTCGACCGCCAATTCTCCGCCCAGCGGGTTATCGATGACTACGAGGACAACGACATGCCGCTCGGCTGGTTCCTGCCGAACGACGGATACGGTGCCGGCTATGGCCAGAACGGTTATTACAAGACCGGCGGCGTCAACTCCGACGGAACGAGTTCAGCCGAGCGCCTCAACGCCGTGCGTGCCAACGTCGACAACCTTAAGAAGTTTACCGAGTATGCTAACTCCAAGGGTGTGAGCACGGGTCTGTGGACCCAGTCTAACCTGGAGCCTGACAGCAACTCCGAGACCCCGTGGCATTTGCTTCGCGATTTCGACGCCGAGGTCAAGACGGGCGGCATTACCACCCTCAAGACCGACGTCGCTTGGGTGGGCTCTGGCTACTCCTTTGGCCTCAACGGCATCAAGACGGCCTACGATACGGTGACGACCGGCGCCAACAAGCGCCCCAACATCATCACGCTTGACGGTTGGGCCGGCACGCAGCGCTTTGGCGGCATCTGGACCGGCGATCAGTACGGCGGCAACTGGGAGTACATCCGCTTCCACATCCCCACGTATATCGGTCAGAGCCTCTCGGGCAACCCCAACATCGGCTCCGATATGGACGGCATCTTTGGTGGCAGCCCCATCATCTCCGCGCGCGACTACCAGTGGAAGACGTTCACGCCCTCTATGCTCGACATGGACGGCTGGGGCACCTACCGCAAGTCGCCCATGACGCACGGCGATCCCTACACGGGCATCTCGCGCTTCTACCTCAAGCTCAAAGCGCAGCTCATGCCCTATATCTACACGAGTGCGGCTTCGGCGGCCAACATCGATACGGGTAACGGCGATACCGGCCTGCCCATGATCCGCGCCATGCTGCTCTCCGACAACTCCGAGTACGCCGCGAGCACTTCGACGCAGTACCAGTATATGTTCGGTGAGAATTTCCTGGTTGCGCCGGTGTATCAGGATACCCAGGCAGATGACAAGGGCAATGACGTTCGCAACGGCATCTACCTTCCCAACTACGGCACCGATGATAATCCCACCATCTGGATCGACTACTTCTCGGGTAAGCAGTACCGCGGCGGCCAGGTCCTCAACAACTACGATGCTCCGCTCTGGAAGCTGCCGCTCTTTGTAAAGGCCAATTCCATCGTGCCGATGTATGCCGAGAACAACAACCCCGAGGCTGTGACCGAGACCAACACCAAGGGCACTGACCGCAGCCAGCGTATCGTCGAGTTCTTCGCCACCGAGGGTGAGGGCAGCTTCACGCAGTACGAGGACGACGGCTCCTCCATCGAGAACAAAACGACTGAGGACAATGCCTACGGCACGATCGACAATATCTCTTACGGTGACCATGTGAGTACCGTCTTTAGCTCCAAGGCCACGGGCGGCACCGCAACCTTTACCGCTGCGGCGTCCCAGGGCAGCTATAGTGGTTACGATTCCAACCGTACCACGACCTTTGTGGCCAACGTGTCCGCCAAGCCTGCGAGCGTCATCGCCAAGAATGGCGGCACTGCGCTCAACGTGACCGAGGTCGACTCACAGGAGGCTTTCGACGCCGCGACCCCCGAGGCTGGCCAAGCGGTCTACTTCTACAACGAAAGCCCCAACCTCAACCACTACGGCAGCGATGCGGACAGCACCGAGGCCGAGAAGGGCGAGAGCTTCAACGACACTAAGATCACCACGAACCCCAAGGTCTACGTCAAGTTTGCGAAGACCGATGTCGCTGCAGCGGAGCAGACGCTCGAGCTGGGCGGTTTCGTGAACGCCGACGCCACGCTCGCGGCCGACCGCCTCAACGAGAACCTCTCCGCACCAGCGAACCTTGCTGCCCCCGAGGACGCCACGACTCCCACGAGCATTAAGCTCACCTGGGGAAAGGTCGATGGTGCTACCTCCTACGACCTTAAGGTCGATGGCACCGTGTTCGCCGTGGGCGATGCAGCGGAATTCACGCATACCGATCTTGCCTACAATAGCAAGCACACCTACCAGATCCGTTCGCGCAACGCCGAGGGCTACTCCCGTTGGAGCGATGTGCTCGCGGCGAACTCCGCCCTCGACCCATGGCGGAACGTGCCCGAGGCCGAGAAGATCACCTGGGAGGGCTCGATCTACGGCAGCCATAAGGCCGATCTCGCCTTCGACCATGAGTTCCAGACGAGCGACGGCGGCTTCCACTCCGGCGGCAACGACCTGGGCAAGGCGCTCACCGTCGACTACGGCCGCGCCTACAAGCTCGACAAGCTCGAGTACTATCCGCGTACCGACGCCGGCAACGGCACTGTGACCAAGATGCGCATCGAGACGAGTCTCGACGGTGTCCATTGGACGAGCCAGGAGGTCGATTGGGAGCGCTCCGCCGCCTGCAAAACGGTGACGTTCGACGGCGCCGTGGCCGCACGCTACGTGCGTATGACGCCGCTCGCTTCGGTTGGTAACTTCTTCTCCGCGTCCGAGATCGCCATCTACAAGGCCGATGGTACGGACGGCTTTGCTGTGGGTTCCAACCTCAACAAGGCAACGATCTCCGATGGCGACTTTTCCAACATGAAGAATTATCTGGGTCTCGAGAACCGCGAGCCCGATACCTCGACGTTCGACTCGCAGATTCGCGACCACTTTGCCGATCTCAACGGCAACGGGGTCTATGATGTCTACGACTACTCGTTTACCATGGCGGGGCTTGATGGCGGCACCAAGCAGAAAGGCAAGGTCGCCGGCAAGCTCGCGGTGATTCCGAGCAAGACCGAGGTCGATGCCGGCGATGAGATCACCGTCGATGTCTATGCGGCCGACGCCAAGAACGTCAACGCCCTGGGCGCGCTCGTCAACTTTAAGAGTGACCAGTTTGAGTTTGTGTCCGAGAGCATCTCGCAGGATGGTTCGACCGCCGGCATGGAGAACCTGTCGCGCGAGAAGGTCCAGTTCGCGGACGGCACACAGACCATCAACCTCGCCTTTGCCAACCGCGGCGACGGCAAGCTCTACAACGTCACTGGCGCGGTGGCGAGCTTCAAACTCAAGGCCAAGACGGCCGGCAAGGTTGAACTGCCCTCGACGTCTTGGCTCATCGGTCCGGCGTGCGATGCGCTCGAGTTTACGAGTGACGGTACCGTGACGATGCCGGACGTTCCGCAGCCCACGGTTGCCGAGTACGGTCAGGATGCCTTCAACATCACGATGACCAACGACGAGCTCACGACCGACGACGGTTCCAACGTCGAGAAGCTTATTCAGCAGAAGAGCTATAACGCGCTGTTCGATAACGATGAGGGCGACAACGGCTTTGAGTTCCTGTGGAACTGGAGCGGCAACTGGGACAGCGAGGGCAAGCTTCCGAGTTACGTGAAGCTTCCCACCACGATGACATTTGCCTTTAAGACACCATCGAAGCTCGATGCCGTTGAGGTCGTCAACCGCGACGGCGGTAACGGCACCGTGCAGAAGATCAAGGC
This sequence comes from uncultured Collinsella sp., assembly GCA_900544205.1. Classification (GTDB taxonomy): domain Bacteria; phylum Actinomycetota; class Coriobacteriia; order Coriobacteriales; family Coriobacteriaceae; genus Collinsella. The sequence continues at coordinate 2,207 of UQUG01000048.1, read as the reverse complement.
CGTCGTGACGTTCGAGGATGGCTCGACCCAGGAGTTCGCGGGTGGGGAGTACGATTCCTTCCAGGCTCGCTACGCCTTTGGCCTCTCTGCCGAGAACAAGGGCAAGAAGGCGACTAAGGTCGAGATCACGCCGCTTGAGGCATCGGGTGACCAGATGCTCACACTGCGCGAGATCAACTTCAACTACACGCAGGGTGTCGAGGCCATCGAGGGTATCGAGCTGGGCAAGAACCAGACCGAGTTCTTTGAGGGCGACGTTACGCTCGTCGACGCTAAGGCCACGCCCGAGAGCGCCGGCTACCCCTATGTGACGGTCGAGAGCTCCGACTCCTCTGTGGTGAGCGTCTCCGCTGTTCAGGCCGGCGATAGCGTGAACTACTACTTGCGTGCCAACAAGGCCGGCAAGGCAACGATCACGGTGGCGTCAGTGCTCGACCCCTCCAAGACCGCATCCTATGAGGTCGAGGTCAAGGCTGGTGTCGACACCTCTGCGCTCATGGCGGCGCTTTCCAAGGCCGCGGGCTACAGCGAGTCCGTCTACACCAAGGATTCTTATGCAGCTCTCACCGCTGCGGTCGAGGCGGCTCAGAAGCTTCTCGACGGCGGCCAGGGCAGCTATAGCAAGAAGGATGTCGCAGACGCTACGACCAAGATCGAAAAGGCAATCGACGGCCTCAAGATGCGCCCCGTTGATGAGAAGAAGCTCATCAACACGCCCGAGAACCGCGAGAACGTCAAGGTGACCGGCTTCTCGAGCGAGGCCGACTATGAGGGCAGCAACGCCGTCAACGCTCTTGACGGCGATGAGCAGACGCTCTGGCACAGCGACTATGCTTATAAGACCGGTATGCCCCAGCACCTGACCGTCGACCTGGGCCGCGACTACGATCTCACCGACGTCACGTTCCTGCCGCGCCAGGACGGCGGCACGAACGGCGATATCTTTGAGGCCGAGGTGCTGGTCTCCGACACCGCCGACGGTTATGAGATGGGCACCGCCGCGTCGATGGGTACGTTTACCTTCGACAACGACGGCCGCGTGCTCACCGACCGTGGCGACTGGAAGCAGATGAGCTTTGGTGCCGCGCGCGGTCGCTACGTGACCGTCAAGGTGCTCCACGCCGGCGGTGGCAGCGTTGACGCCTACTGCAGCATGGCGGAACTCAAGTTCTACGGTGCGGCCGTTCCCGATCCGGTGGCGAAGGACGACCTCACTGCCGCGATTGAAAAGGTTGATGCCGAGGTTGCAGCCGGCGACCTTAAGGCCAGTGACTACACCGAGGCTTCCTGGACCGCGTTCCAGAACGCCTTGGCGAGCGCCCGCGCCATCCTGAGCGACGAGAACGCCACGCAGGACGAGGTCGACCAGGCACTCAAGGCGCTCGAGGATGCCCGTGACGCGCTCGAGAAGACCCCGGTGACCCCAGTTGAGAACCCGACCAAGAAACAGCTCAAGGCCCTGGTCAAGCAGGCGAAGGAGACTGACACCAAGGGAAAGACGGCCGAGTCCGTCAAGGCCCTGACGGATGCCATTACCTACGCCGAGGATGTCTTGGGTGATGAGAATGCTTCCGACACCCAGCTCCAGGCGGCTTATGACCAGCTCAAGCTGGCCATCGAGGGCCTTAAGGATGCCGACTCCGGCAACCAGGGCGGTTCGGGCAACCAGGGTTCCGGCAATGGCTCGAACGGCGGCAGCCAGGCGGGCAAGCCCGCAGGCGACAAGGCCCAGGGCGGCAAGAAGAACGGTTCGGCGATCCCCGTTACTGGCGATCAAACGGCGGCAACTGTCGCGACTGTCGGTGGCCTTGGAGCCATCATCGCTGCGATCGGTGCCTTCTTCCACCGTCGCAATAAGGCTGAGTAGTCCCAGCGACAACTAAGCAAACGTGCCCGCCGTCCCACCCAAGGACGGTGGGCACGCTTTTTTATTTCAGCTAACGTACGTCATGGCAATCCCCGGTAGGTCGAGGGGTGCTTTGCGGGCGGGCCAGGCTTTATCTGAACGACTTTGCGAAGCAACCGGAGTGAAGATAAAGCCTGGCCCGCCCGCAAAGCACCACGCAGACCGCAGGGACGGGAGCAGCTATACTACTCTCAGTAGTTAAGGGTCGCGGATTCGCCGCGTCACCGCTCTCAACAGGAGGTCTTTGTTTATGGCAGATCAGAAGCCGGTTGTCGGGATCATCATGGGCTCCAAGTCCGAT
>UQUG01000047.1 GCA_900544205.1 uncultured Collinsella sp. | reverse complement strand
TGCAGCGTCTCGCACACGGCGGCAAAGTCGGCGTCCCCACCCAGGCGGCGGTCGATATGGCGCAGACTGCGCGTGTCGTAGCCATGGCTGTCGGATTCGAGCGGCGGGTTGATGAGCACAGCGCCAACGCCGAGTTCCTGCAGGTAGTCGGCCCATTGGGCAATCTTCATGATGGGCGCATCGGGGTTGAGCGCGGCGTTGGCAGCCTGGGCGAGTTCATCCTCGGCGACGGGGGCGGCGTTTTCGCGCGGAGCTCCGCAGAAGCCCAGCGGATAGATCTGATAGAACGTCGTCTCGTATGCCCACATAGCAACCTCCCGGTAAGCTCAACACAACGACATCCATTGTATGCCCGGCTTGTATCCTCTTCCCCAAAATAAGTTGCGGTGGAATAGTTCCTGCTTGGGCCTTCAGAGGCCTTAAACAGGAACTATTCCACCGCAACTGATGAGGAAACGTGATTAGGCAACGGGCTTTGCGCGGCGAATGGCCGGGAACATCACCGTGATAGCGAGGATGACGCCCACGACGGCAATCGACCCGCCCGCGAAGCCGATCCAGGCGATACCGGGACCCGAAACCACGGCTCCGCCGATCGCGGTACCCGTGCCAATGCCCAGATTGAACAGGCCCGAGAAGATCGACATGGCGACGGCCGACGAATCTGCCGGCGTGTGCTTGATGAGCTCGGCCTGAAACGCCACGTTAAAGGCCGTGGCGCAGCAACCCCACAGTGCGCAGACGGCAAGCACTGTCACGAGCGACGATGCGGCCGGCCCCATGAGCAGCAGGGCCACCGGCACGCCGGAGAGCGTGATAGCCAAGAACGGGAAGCGATGCCCATCGAACAGGCGGCCGAACAGCCAGCTTCCGAGCAGACCGGAGCAGCCGAACGCCGTCAGCGTCATGGTGATAGCGCTTGCGTCGACATGGGCGACCTGAGCCAGGAAAGGCTCGATATAGCTGTAGCTTGCGTAATAGCCGGTCGCCATGAAGACCGTGACTGCGTAGAGCGCGATGAGGAGCGGGTTCTTGAGCAGCTCGGGCAGCTGTTTGACGGTAAAGCGCTCACCCGCCGGCATGGCCGGGAACACCGCTGCCTGGTAGACGGCCGCGATGGCTGAGAGGCCCCCGACCACGGCAAACGTCATGCGCCAGCCCACGGCCAAGCCAATGGCGCGACCGAGAGGCAGGCCAAAGATCTGCGCGATGGACGAGCCCGTAGCAATCATGCTGATGGCGAGCGCGCCGTGGCGAGTGTCGACCAGGCGCGAGGCCATAATCGAGGCGACTGACCAGAACACGGCATGTGCGCAAGCGACCACCAGGCGCGCGCAGACCAGGATGGGATAGGTCGGCGCCACAGCGGACAGGAACTGACCGAGCGAGAACACGGCAAGCACACCCAGCAGCATCCGCTTAAACTCGAAACGCGAAGCGAACACCATGAGCGGCAACGACAGCAGCATGACGCCCCAGGCATAGACCGAGATCATGATGCCCGCCTGGGCCTCGGTGAGCGAGAACGACGCGGCGATATCAGTCAAAAGGCCGATGGGCATAAACTCCGACGTGTTGAACACGAACGCACAGCAGGTGAGCCCGACGAGTGGGAGCCACTGCCTGAGCGTGATGCCGTCTTGCCTTGCCTGACTCATATATAACATCTCCAATCATTTTGAGCGGAGGGGATTATATAGCAACGGTCCCGCATCCGTCAGTAACGGACACGGGACCGAAACAATTCGATACACAGAGGTTGCGCCGTCAATAAAACACTAAGCCAACCCCAGCAATATGCCCGCCGAATGCACGACAAACGCCACGATCCAGGCGACCGTCACTTGAAACGCGAACACGGCAACGGCATAGCGCGCGCCCAACTCGCTCCTGACGGCGCCGATGGCCGCCACGCAGGGCGGGTACAGCAACGTAAAGACCAGGAACACGTAAGCGGTAAACGGCGAAAACATGGTCGACAGTGCCGCGGGCGAGGTCGCGCCCAAAAGCACGGTGAGGGTCGAGATGACACTCTCCTTGGCGATAAGTCCGGTGACGAGCGCCGTGGATGCGCGCCAATCGCCAAAGCCAAGCGGCGCCAGCGCCGGCGCGATGATGCTGCCGAGGCCCGCAAGCAGGCTTTGCGACTGATCGGCGACCACATTAAAGCGGATATCGAACGTCTGAAGGAACCAGATGACCACCGTAGCGGCAAAGATAATGGTAAAGGCCTTGGTAATAAAGTCTTTGGCCTTATCCCATGCCAGCATCACTGTCGTCTTGATGCTCGGCAGGCGGTAATTGGGAAGCTCCATGATAAATGGCACCGGATCGCCCTTAAATGCCGTGCGGTTGAGCACCAAAGCCGCAATGCAGCCGACCACGATACCGATCAGATAGAGCGAGACCATGGCGGGAACCGTCGCCTGTGGGAAAAACGCCCCGCACAGCAGACCGTAGACCGGCAACTTGGCCGAGCAGCTCATGAACGGCGTGAGCATGACCGTCATCTTGCGGTCGTGCTCGGATGGGAGCGTACGGGTCGACATGATAGCCGGCACGGTGCAGCCAAACCCGACGAGCATGGGCACAAAGCTGCGGCCCGACAGGCCAAAACGACGCAGCACCTTATCCATGACAAAGGCGACGCGCGCCATGTATCCGGAGTCTTCCAGAATGGAGAGGAACAAGAAGAGCACGACGATAATCGGCAGGAAGGTCAGCACGCTGCCCACACCCGTAAGCACACCGTCGACAGCCAGCGAGCGCACCACGTCGTTGGTGCCGAACGCCTTGAGGCCCGCATCGGCCGAGGCGATGATGGCAGCGATGCCGTCCTCCATGAGTCCCTGCAACGCCGCGCCGATCACGCCAAACGTCAGCCAAAAAACGAGACCCATGATCACCAGGAACGCCGGGATGGCCGTGTAACGACCTGTCAGGATGCGGTCGATCTTGACGGAGCGCACGTGCTCGCGGCTCTCGTGCGGCTTGACGACGCAGCGCCCACACACGTCGCCGATGAAGCTAAAGCGCATATCGGCCAGCGCGGACAGGCGGTCGGTGCCGGCCTCGCCCTCCATCTGGGTAATGATGTGCTCGATGGCGTCGAGCTCGTTGCGATCCAGGTGAAGCGCCTCGGTCACCAGCTCGTCGCCCTCAACCAGCTTGGTCGCCGCAAAACGCACGGGAATGTGCGCCGTCGCGGCATGGTCCTCGATAAGGTTGGCGATGCCGTGAATACAGCGATGCAGTGCACCGCCGTCTGGGCCATCGGGTGCGCAGAAGTCCAGGCGGCCGGGACGCTCGCGGAAACGCGCCACATGCAGGGCATGGTCCACCAGCTCGCCGATACCCTCGTTGCGTGCGGCGCTAATGGGGACGACCGGCACGCCCAACAGACTCTCGAGCAGGTTGACGTCAATGGCGCCGCCGTTGGTCGTCACCTCGTCCATCATGTTGAGCGCGATGACCATGGGGCGGTCGAGCTCCATAAGCTGCAGCGTCAGGTACAGGTTACGCTCGATGTTGGTGGCGTCGATGATATCGATGATGGCGTCGGGGTTTTCGTCAAGGATGAATTGACGGCTAACGATCTCTTCGCCCGTGTACGGCGACAGCGAATAGATGCCAGGCAGGTCGGTAACGCCCGCCTCGGGGTGGTTGCGGATAGTGCCATCTTTGCGGTCGACCGTCACGCCGGGAAAGTTACCGACATGCTGGTTGGAGCCCGTCAGCTGGTTAAACAGCGTGGTCTTGCCGCAGTTTTGGTTACCGGCAAGGGCAAAATGCAGCGGCGCACCCTCGGGCACGGCCGTCTTTGCCGCGCGGGGCGAATACGTCCCCTCGCCGAGTGCCGGGTGCTCCGTCGTGCCGATTGCGGCGTTAGCGCGCGGACCCGTATCTGTGTCGTGAACACCCACGAGCTCAATCCGTGCGGCATCGTCCTTGCGCAGCGTCAACTCGTAGCCACGCAGGCGAATCTCGAGCGGGTCGCCCATGGGGGCGTACTTCATCATGGTGACTTCGGTGCCCGGTGTTAGGCCCATGTCCAAAATATGTTGTCGGAGTGCCTGGTCGTCCGATGCCACCGATGCGACAACGGCGTCCTTTCCAATCTCGAGCGTATCGAGCTTCACGTCCGTGTTCCTCCCCCGGCGCCCACAGGGCGTTGCATTTTGTTTACCATGACTAACCGTTTGCCATGGCTAACCAATTTTAAGCTTACATGATAGCGTGAACACACAATGACGTTCAATCAGCAGATTGGCGCAATGGGGACAGGCAGGAGAGTTCAGGGCCATAGTTTCCCGATGAGGCCTCTCGGGGAAACTACATCCCAGAATTCTGGCTCGAAACGGGATATGGTTTCCCAAACAGGCCTCTTACGGAAAATGCATCCCGGAATCCCCACTCGAAACGGGACGCACTTTCCCAGTCGAGGCCCTATGGGAAACCGTGTCCCACCTTGAAAGGCAAAACTGGGACGCAGTTTCCGGGCGGGGCATCAAAAACAAAGTTGCGGTGGAATAGTTCCTGGATGGGCTGGTTGATGCCCCAGATCGGAACTATTTCACCGCAAGTTATTGAAGGGCTGGGATGCCCGTCCTCTTACAGATGGCGCTCCAGAAAGCGGAAGGCTAGGCGAATCCAGGGGCGGACCGCCACCTGCTTGTCCTCGTTGTCGACCGCGGTGTTGGCGTTGCCGAGCGAAAGGCCGTGACCGCCCTGGTCAAAGACGTGCATCTCGCAAGCGACGCCCTCCTCCGCCATGCGTTGGGCAAACGGATAGACCTGCGCGATCGGCGCCGTCTTGTCGTCGGACACGCCCCATACAAAGGTCGGTGGCATCTGACGCGAAACATGCGTGGTGGGGCAGATGTCGGCCAGATGCTCGTCAGTTGCCTCGCCGCCCGTCACCATCGACAGGTAGTCGTTGAGCAAATCGCGCCCCGTCTTGCCGCCCGTCTTGGGCACGCGCAAGTCAATGCGCGGATCGCGCGTCTGCATGTCGCGCACATAGGCAAAGTCGAGCAATGGATAGCCCAGCACCACGGCATCGGGACGAATGTCGTCCGGACGCGCCCCGGCAAGTGCCGCGAAGGGGCCGGTCTTCCACTGTGTTGCCAGCGAGGCGCAAATCATGCCGCCAGCAGAAAAGCCCACGACGCACACGCGCTTGGGGTCGACATGCCACTCGTCGGCATTCGCGCGCACCGTGGCGACCATCTTGGCAAGATCTGCCTGGGGGTGCGGAAAGCTCACGTCACCCGTAGAACTCGTGACATAGTTGAGCACAAAGGCCTGGTAGCCGCGGTCCAAAAACGCAAACGCCACCGGGTCCTGCTCGTGCGGAGCGATATGCGTAAACCCGCCTCCGCCGCAGATGATCACCGCGGGGCGGCGGCCATTGGGCTTGTCGGGCAGCGGCTCGGCACCCAGATACGTAAAGGTCGCCGGATAATCCTCGGTCGGCTCCTCGCCCCACAGCGCATGGTTCTCGACAATCATATGTGCTCCCTTCGCGCAAATTATGCGCCCTTGTTTTTTGCCTTCAAGCGTACCCCACTTGAACCCGTGGCGCAGAAACACTCCGGCAATAAGTTTCCCTTCAACTGATATATCACATAATCCCAGTTCAGAGGTATCGTTGAGCAGCGTAGAATAGGGGCGTTGACCAAGCCGCGAAACACATGTGAAACGTTTCCGGCAAACCAAACGCGCGATATGCGCCTATTTAAGTTGGAGGCAACTATGGGTCTGCTCGATTCGCTTAAGTCCACCTTCACCTCGACCGGCGAGGCGTCCGTTCCGCCCGCAGCAAGCTTCGCTACCCGCGAAGGCGTCATCTATGCCCCCGTCAACGGCGTGCTCGTCAACCTGAACGAGGTTCCCGACGAGACGATCGCCTCGGGCATGCTTGGCCAGGGCTATGGCATCGAGCCCATTACCGGCACCATCTATGCGCCCGCCAACGGCCGCATCGGCGCCACCACTGTCACCAACCACTCCATTGGCATGATCACCGAGGACGGTCTTCGCGTGTTCATCCATGTCGGCCTGGGCACCGTGGAAATGAACGGCAAGGGTTTTGCCCGCTTTGTCGAGATGGGCGATGTGGTCAAGGCAGGCCAGCCGCTCATCAGCTTCGACCGCGAGGCCATTAAGGCCGCTGGTCACGAGGACATCGTGACCGTCATCGTCTCCGAGCTCGATCGTCTTAAGAGCATCGACCATGTCGGCGAGTCTGGAACGCTTATCGGCGGCAACCCGCTCGTCAAGCTTGGCGACCCGCTGCTGGTTGCCAAGACCAAGTAGCCAGGCCCCGCGCCACACAGCCAAAAGGCACCTCGTCAAGCGCCCACGACCATTAGGCCGCGGGCGCTTTTCGTTTGAAAAACCATCCCGCCAATGCCTTATCTGTATAGCCCAAATGAGCCGAGCTGCTAGAATATCGAACTGTATGGATAACTATCATTCAACCGTTATGGGAGGATACGTGAACCGCACCAAAATCGCGCAGCTCTATGCCGATGCCGAGTCGCTCGGTGGCCAGACCGTCACCGTTGCCGGCTGGGTCAAGTCCGTCCGCGACATGAAGAACTTTGGCTTCGTTACACTCAACGACGGCAGCTGCTTCCGCGACCTGCAGGTCGTCATGAACCGCGAGGCGCTCGACAACTACGACGAGATCGCCCATCAAAACGTCTCGGCCGCCCTCATCTGCACCGGCACCGTCAAGCTGACCCCCGATGCGCCCCAGCCCTTCGAGCTTTCTGCCACCTCCATCGAGGTCGAGGGCACGAGCGCCCCGGATTACCCGCTGCAGAAGAAGCGCGCAACCGTCGAGTTCCTGCGCACCCAGCAGCACCTGCGTCCGCGCACCAACCTGTTCCGCGCCGTGTTCCGCATCCGCTCTGTCGCGGCTGCCGCTATCCACCGCTTCTTCCAGGAGCAGGGCTTTGTCTATGTCAACACCCCCATCATCACCACGAGTGACTGCGAGGGCGCCGGCGAGATGTTCCGCGTGACCACGCTCGACCCCAAAAACCCGCCCCTCACCGAGTCCGGCGAGGTCGACTGGAGCCAGGACTTCTTTGGCAAGCATGCGAGCCTCACCGTGTCCGGCCAGCTCAATGCCGAGAACTTTGCCATGGCCTTTGGCGACGTGTACACCTTTGGCCCCACCTTCCGCGCCGAAAACTCCAACACCACGCGCCACGCCGCCGAGTTTTGGATGATTGAGCCCGAGATGGCCTTCGCCGATCTGAACGACTACATGGATAACGCCGAGGCCATGCTCAAGTACGTCCTTAAGGACGTTATGGCCACCTGCCCCGACGAGCTCAACATGCTCAACAAGTTTGTGGACAAGGGTCTGCTTGAGCGCCTGGACCATGTCGCCAACTCCGACTTTGCCCGCGTTACCTACACCGAGGCCGTCGAGATCCTGGAGCAGGCGGTGGCCGCCGGCCACAAGTTCGACTACCCCGTCAGCTGGGGCATCGATCTGCAGACCGAGCACGAGCGTTTCCTGACCGAGGAGCACTTTAAGCGCCCGACCTTCGTGACCGACTACCCGGCCGAGATCAAGGCGTTCTACATGCGCATGAACGAGGACGGCAAGACCGTCGCCGCCGCCGACTGCCTGGTGCCGGGCATCGGCGAGATCATCGGTGGCTCCCAGCGCGAGGAGCGCCTGGATCTGCTCGAGGCCCGCATCAAGGACCTGGGTATGAATCCCGAGCAGTACAAGTACTACCTTGACCTGCGCCGCTACGGTTCCTGCAAGCACGCCGGCTACGGTCTGGGCTTCGAGCGCTTGGTCATGTATCTGACCGGCGTGGGCAACATCCGCGACGTCCTGCCGCACCCGCGCACCGTGGGCAACGCCGACTTCTAATCGTCGAACGCTAGCTCGCGTCGCCACACGCCAACGCTCATCGCACAAGCGTCTCTCGACATCGGTCGAGAGACGCTTTTTTCAACAGCATCCGTCAAGCTTTTGGCAAGTTTTTGGTCAGTTGAGCAGGGCTGTTGAAAACTCGACCCGCCGTTTGCCGACGACTACCGACCGCCCAGAGCGCCCTGCGCCCCTGGGAAAGCCCCGCGTCCTAGGCTCCATACCGTCGCCACCCAAAACGGAAAGGACGTGGGCACCATGACCGAAGCCGCTGTTGAAACCTACGACACCACGACGAGGGGCGCCGCCTCGATGGCAGCCTATCGCGCCGTTCGTATCCTGCAGCTCTTGAGCGAAAACACCGGCGAAGACAAGGCCATGCTTTCCGATGAGCTGATCCGGCGCCTCGCCCATCCCGACGACCCCGCCCGCATGCCCATCTCGGCGGCGCGGCGCAGCATCTACACCGCCATCTCCGCGCTTCGCCATGCCGGATACGAAATTGAATACAAACGCGGCGTGGGCTACAAACTTCTTACCCGCCCGCTCACCGATGAAGAGATCATCCGGCTCCACGGTATGGTCATGCGCAACCGCTCCACGCCTATCGCTATCCGCAAGAGCATGGCGCAGCACTTAGTTGCCATGGCGAGCGCCGACGTTCGCGGCTACCTCGATACACCCGAACCCGCTCCAAGCGCAGGCAGCAAGGCTACCAAGGCAACACGCACGCCCATCAAGCGCATCGACACGTGCGAGCTCGTCGAGCAGGCCATCGACCACGGAACCACGGTGAGTTTTGATATTTCGAGCGTCACGACACGCGGCGAAACCGAAGCAGCACGGATGACACTCCGTCCCTTTGCCATCAGGCAGCGCGATGGCATCTCGTATCTGCTGGGAACGGTCTACGACGCCCGAGGCACCGACGATACGCTGCGCACCGTCGAGATCGCCCGTATGAGAAACGTCAGCACGCGCCTGCTCGACGGCAAGAAGCTCTTCGCCGCCCTGGACGAGGACGACGCCTCCTCCGCCGCATAAGACCCTCCGCCGCCCATTCGACTACCCGTACCGCCCATCCGATTCTGTATTAAAAAACCCGCCAGGCTGTTGTAAAAATGGACATCAGCGCTACTATAGTCCCACTTGCACTTTGTCCCAGTGCAGTGTTTCCAGCCATTTTTATACTGGGGGTAATGATATGAAGGACATCACCATCAGCCGCAGGAGCCTTCTGGTCTCCGCCGGCCTGCTCGCGCTCGCCCCGCTCGCCGGATGCGGCGGCAACTCTGGTTCCGGCTCTGCTGCCGCCGGTTCCGACTACACCATCGGCGTTCTGCAGCTCACCGAGCACTCCGCGCTCGATGCCGCCAACGACGGCTTCGTCAAGGCCATCAAGAAGAGCGGCCTTAAGGTCAAGATCGACCAGAAGAACGCCCAGAACGACCAGTCCACGTGTAAGTCCATTGCCGACAAGTTTGTGGGCGACAACGTCAACCTGATTTATGCCATCGCCACGCCCGCCGCGCAGGCTGCCGCCGGCGCCACGGCCGATATCCCCATCGTGGGCTGCGCCATCACCGACTACGCCGCCTCCGGCCTGGTCCAGGACAACGACAAGCCCGGCACCAACGTCACGGGCGCTTCCGACCTCACCCCGGTCGCCGAGCAGCTCGAGATGATGCAGAAGGTCCTGCCCGACGTTAAAAAGGTCGGCCTGCTCTACTGTACCGCCGAGTCCAACTCCGACGTCCAGATCAAGGCCGCCAAGAAGGAGCTCGACAAGCTGGGCCTCGAGTACACTGACTTCACCGTCTCGAGCTCCAACGAGATTCAGTCCGTCGTCGAGTCTGCCGTGGGCAAGGTCGACGCGCTGTACTCCCCCACCGACAACACCATCGCCGCGGGCGCCTCGCAGGTCGGCCAGATCTGCAAGGAGAACAAGCTTCCCTTCGTGACTGGCGAGGAGGGCATGTGCATGGCCGGCGGCCTGTTCACCCTCTCCATCAACTATGAGGACCTGGGCTACGCCGCGGGCGAGATGGCCGTCAAGATCCTGAAGGGCGAGGCCAAGCCCGAGGATATGCCGATCAAGCACCTCTCGAGCAAGGACCTGGTCGTCGTCAAGAACGACGAAATGGCCGAGGCCCTGGGCATCGACCTTTCCGCCCTGGACGCGTAATGCCATACGCGGCATGCGTCTAGAGCCCGTGCTCGCGCTTTAGCCGCGCTATTCAATATCTGAGCCACAGGGGCGGGCGCTGTAGACCGGCGTCCGCCCTGCTTGTTTCAGGTAAAACAAAACGTCTGTCCGCAGCTCTTCTATGCATTGTTACCGCTATTATGGTGAATCACGTGTCCACCCCATCCTAGGAGGTATGAAGCATGCTCATTGCATTGCAGGGCGCCGTTTCGCAGGGCGTCCTCTGGGGCATTATGGTGCTTGGCGTGTTTATCACGTTCCGCCTGCTCGACATTCCCGATATGACCTGCGACGGCAGCTTTGCCCTCGGCGGCTGCGTCTGCGCTGTGCTCATCGTCAATAACAACGTCGACCCGCTGCTCGCCGTGCTGGCCGGTATGTGCGCCGGCGCCATCGCGGGCGCCGTCACGGGCATTTTGACCACCGTCTTCGAGATTCCCGCGATCCTCGCCGGAATCCTCACCCAGATCAGCCTGTGGTCCATCAACCTGCGCATCATGGGCAAGTCCAATACGCCCATTCTTGCCAAGGGCACCGTGTTCTCCGCCGTCAGCAATATGACCGGTCTGCCGCAGTCCACCGTTGCCATCATCTTGGGCATCCTGCTCGCCGTGGCTATCGTTGCCATCCTGTATTGGTTCTTTGGCACCGAGATCGGCTCGGCGCTGCGAGCCACCGGCAACAACGAGTACATGATCCGCGCTCTGGGCGTCAACACCAACTCCACCAAGATGATCGCCCTCGTGCTCTCCAACGCCCTCATCGGCCTTTCGGGCGCGCTCATCTGCCAGAGCCAAAAGTATGCCGACATTGGTATGGGCACCGGTGCCATCGTTATCGGTCTTGCCGCCATTGTTATCGGCGAGGTGCTCGGCCGTCTGCTGCCCGGCGGCCTCACGCAGTTTAGCGTCCGTCTTGCCTCCGCCGTCTTTGGCTCCGTGGTGTACTTCCTTATCCGCGCCATCGTGCTGCAGTTGGGCATGGACGCCAACGACATGAAGCTGCTCTCCGCCGTAATTGTCGCTGTGGCCCTGTGCGTGCCCGTGGTTTGGGAGCGCTATAAGCTCCGCAGCTCCTACACGAAGGGAGATGAGGCAGATGCTTAAGCTCTCGCATGTCAAGAAGACCTTTAACAAGGGCACCGTCACCGAGAAGCGCGCGCTCACCGGCGTCGACCTCACCCTGAATGACGGCGACTTTGTAACCGTGATCGGCGGCAACGGCGCCGGCAAGTCCACGCTGCTCAACATGATCGCCGGCGTGTACCCGCTCGATTCGGGCGTTATCGAGCTCGACGGCACCGACATCTCGCGCCTGAGCGAGTCGCAGCGCGCCAAGTACCTGGGCCGCGTGTTTCAGGACCCCATGCGCGGTACCGCTGCCGACATGCAGATTGCCGAGAACTTGGCCCTCGCCAAGCGTCGCGGCCAGCGTCGCGGCCTTTCGTGGGGCGTCACCAAGGCCGAGAAAGATGAGTACGTTGAGCTGCTCAAGCGCCTGGACCTTGGTCTGGACACGCGTCTCAACGCCAAGGTCGGCCTGCTCTCGGGTGGCCAGCGCCAGGCACTCACCCTGCTGATGGCCACGCTCACCAGGCCGCGCCTGCTGCTGCTCGACGAGCACACTGCGGCCCTCGACCCCAAGACGGCCTCTAAGGTGCTCAACCTGACCGAGGAGATCGTCGACGAGAACCACCTGACCACGCTCATGGTCACGCACAACATGAACGACGCCATCCGTCTGGGCAACCGTCTGATCATGATGCACGAGGGCCATGTGATCTACGACGTGGCCGGCGACGAGAAGAAGTCGCTCACCGTGGCCGACCTGCTGCAGAAGTTCGAGGAGGTCTCGGGCGGCGAGCTCGCCAACGACCGCATGCTGCTAAGCTAAAACCTGCCAAAAAGGGACAGGTTTATTTTGGTAGGTTTTATCTGCGCAAACGTCAAAACCGCCGCAAAGGGACAGACGCCCTTGCGGCGGTTTTCGCATATGATGTCGATAATCCAGCGTCAGCAGGAACTACTGGTTAAGGACTAAGGAAACTGCCACGAGAAGCTCTCTTCCCCGTCTCGCCTTGACCGCCGCACTCCTTGCCGGCGTGCTCGCCGGCGCCCCAGCTTACGCCACCGCGGCCACCCCATCTCAAGTTATCGGCCCGTCCGATGTGATCGGACGGGCTTCTTGGTGGGTATCATGGTTGAACGATCATTAGGAGGTTTTCCCTACATGGAATTGTTTGAGCCGATTCTTCATTTCTTTGAGCAACGGTGGGTCCACAACATCATCTGGGCCGTCATCTTGGCGATAGGCACCGCCGTCGCCGCCAAGGTCGTATCCAAGACCCTGAACCATCTGCTTAACCGAGACGATAACCCGCTTCCGGCATCGAGTATCTTCATCAACATCGCGCGCGCCGTCATCTGGATGATTGGCGGCAGCTTTATCCTCGATAACTGCTTTGGCATTAACGCAAACGCGCTCGTCGCCGCTCTTGGCGTCGGCGGCATCGCCATCTCGCTCGGCTTTCAGGACACGCTGTCAAACCTTATCGGCGGCATGCAAGTGACCTTTATGGGCATCATCAAGCCCGGCGACAATATCGAGGTCGGCGGTGTGTCGGGCGTGGTCCAAGACATCACTTGGCGCCATACAACGATTGAGGATGCCTGTGGACAGACCATCATTGTGCCCAACTCCAACATCTCCAAGAACACGCTCGTGCATTTGATGCCCTTTGGACGCGTGGCCGTGCCCGTTGCCGTAAAGGACACGTCTAAGTGGGCTTCCCTTGACGCGCTGGCAGACGAGCTCACGAGCGCAACCAAAACGGCCGTCTCGCCCATCTCGGGCTTTGACAAAGAGCCCTACGTACTCTTTAGCGAAATCGGCGACTTTGGCATCAAAGGAAAGATCATCTTTATCGTCAGCGACGACAGCACTACTTTCACGGCAGCCGACGCCTGCATCCGCGCCATCGCCCCCATCATCGCCTAAACCACCGCAAAGGGGACAGGCATCTTTGTAGTGGTTTTCATTCGTGGTACCATGGTTCATATAGTTGTTTAAACGACTAAGGGAGCAACATTATGGAAGAGGCCTATCGTCAAGCACGCAAGCGCGGCGAGCAAGGACGTCGACGCGCCATTAGCCAAAGCGAGCATCCATACCTTACGGACCTCGATAGCTTGGTTGCTCAGCTCCCCTTAGGTCAGCGAGAGAATGTCGGCCTGCGGGATATTCCGCTCGAAATGGTCGTCGGCACGGTCACCAAGGGCCGTCAGTCCGCCTTTTCGTGTAACTTTATGCCCCTGCTTCCGTTTAGCACCGAGTTCGCCCGCAAGTGGTCCAACCTCTACGACATCCAGGTGACCGAGGGCTATCGCGACCCCGTCATCGTCACCGAGTTCATGCATCGGTTCTATGTCCAAGAAGGCAACAAACGCGTCAGTGTCCTCAAATTCCTAGACGCCCCGACGGTTTCGGCCAAGGTCACCCGTCTCTACCCCGGCAAATGGGATTCCGTCGAAAGCCGCCTGTACGGCGAGTTCTGCGCGTTTTGGCGCGTCTGCCCCCTATACGAGATCGAGTTCTCGCGTGAGGGAAGCTACGAAACGCTCGCCAAGATGCTCGGTCAGAACCTTATCGAAAAATGGCCGCAGAAAAAGGTCGACTACCTGCGCCACACCTTCCTGCTCTTTAAGCGCGCCTACCTTCGCGCAGGCGGCGACCACCTGGACATTACGCCTGCCGACGCCATGCTCGTGTACCTCAATGTGTACAACCAGGACCGCCTGCTGGATACGCCGACGGATATCGTCGTAAACCGCCTGTGCAAGATTTGGCGCGAGCTGGTCATTGCCGGCAAAAATGACGAGGACAAGGTCGATCTTGTCGAAGCACCGAGCGTCGACGAGGAAGAAACGCCCGCCAAGTCCGCCGCTGGCGTGCTCAACTTCTTTATGGGCAAGACCGTCTACTCGACGGCCAACCCCCTGCGCATCGCCTTTATCCATGAGTTCCCCTGTGCGACGTCGAGCTGGGACAGCCTGCACGACCAAGGGCGTCAGTATCTCGATGAGCACTTTG
>UQUG01000046.1 GCA_900544205.1 uncultured Collinsella sp. | reverse complement strand
GTCAAATAATTGACCGTGAAAACCAAACAAACCAGATAAACGGCGTGGTATGGCCACTCAACAAAGCATCAACCAGCGCTATGAGGTCGGAGCATTCCTAAATGTGTAGTTGCCCGGAGAGCGCACATTGATATACGTTACGCCCTCTACCTGCGAAAGCAACTTGGTGACTACGCGTTCCTTCTTGGCGATATCGTCCGAATCGCCCAGCGACACCTCAATGCCGTTATTGAGGTTTGCCGAGATGGCTTCGACCGAAGGCGTGGAAATATCCTTGACTTGTCCCAAGAACTCGCTCGAAAAACCACGCACATAATCCAGGCCGGCCTTAACGGCCTTGGAGCTCACCGCCTGGCCGGAAACTGGAGCGACATCCGCCGAGACATCAGTCAGCAACACCGCGCCATAGTGCTTAGCGAGCGCCAGTGCGGCATCGATGCCGGTCAGGGTATTTGAGCCCTGCCCTGTCGTGATGACGTTGCCCTGGTCGTCCACTTCGACCGACGTCGACAGCGGGGCGATCCAGGTGTCATCATCCCCGATGGCCCAGGCTAGGTCATCGGAGCTGATATAGGCAATTGCGATGACCTTGCGCTCCATAGGCGTAATGATGAGCGTATGCGGGAACTGACGCTGAACATCCACGCCCGAGACCCACGGGTTCTGCTTGAGGTCCTCGGTAATCTGGTCGGGATCGACGTTAAAAAGCGACGTTCCCTCGGGCAAATCGATCAGCTGGATAGCATCGTGCTTCGTCACATGCTCGCTGCCTTGAATCTGAATATCAGTGGCGGTAAACAATCCAGAGTTAATCACCACGATGGCAACGACGACGAGCACGGCCAAGACGGCCAGAACGCCGCCCACGATTTTGCCTTTGCCTGTAACGACAGAAGCGGCGTCTGATGTTTTATTTGCCATCGCCCCAAGTGAAGACAACGGGTTGACGCCTTTTTTACCCGAAGGCTTCTTGGCGGTAGCCGGCACCAATGTCAGCGAGCGCGGTTTCGATGCGCCCAGCGTGCGACCCGGACGCAGCGTTTTAGTTCCCGTCGGTGGCTTAGGAGTTGCCATGGGACGGGCAGGCTTGGCGCCCATAACAGGCTTTGACGTCACCGAGGGACGCGAGGACTTTTTTGCGGCCGGACGATTACCGAGCTGCGAGCCGACGACCGGACGACTGGTCTGTCGAGCATGCCCGACAGACTTAGAGTGCGCGACGGTATTGCGTTGAGGTTTGGCAGGCGCGCCGGAACGCCCTCCGGCGCGGCGGAAGGTGGGTTTCGATGCTCTAGAAGCCGAGGAATTTAACTTCCGGTCTGAGCTCGATGCCATACGCCTCCCTCACCTTTCCGTGCACATGTCTGATAACCGCGGCAACGTCATCGGCCGAGGCAGTTCCGTTATTAACGATAAAATTAGCGTGAACGGGCGAAACTTCCGCGCCGCCAATCGAAAAACCCTTTAATCCACAATCCTCGATAAGCTTGCCCACGCTCGCATCGGGCGGGTTGCGAAAGACCGACCCGCAGGATGCGCGACCCATGGGCTGTGTACGCTTGCGCCTCGTCAGGTACCGCTCCATGCGCTCGCGAATGTCGGCCTTGGGCGCCGGTTTAAGCTTGAGCACGCACTCGAGGATGATCTCATTGCGGGGAAGGCTACATTCGCGGTAGCCCCAAGTGATCTCGGACCCCGCATAATGCTTGATACCGGATGCCGGGTCAAACGTTACGACATCCTCAACCAGCGAGCCAATCCACTCGGTCCGTGTGCCGGCATTCATAGATATCGCACCGCCAACCGAGCCAGGGATGCCAACGGCAAACTCAAGGCCCGAGAGGCTACGCGACAGGGCATCGTTGACCAGGCGCGCAAACATCACGCCCGCACCGACCGTCAGCGTACAACCGTCATCAGCAACAACCGTGCGCTGAAACTCACGTCCGAGCGAAATGACGGCGCCGCGATAACCGCCATCGGCAACCAGCAGATTGGAGCCCTTGCCGATGATGACCCACGGCACCTGCTCGCGATCGAGCACCGCCACGGCGCGGCGAAGGGCATGATAGCTATGGCACGTCACAAAGAGGTCGGCCTTGCCACCGATACGATAGCTCGTATGACGCGCAAGGCGCTCGTCCTCGATCACATCCGTGTCGATCATGCCCGAGAGCGCCATGACGGCGTTAAACAGACCCATTAGACTTAAGCGTCTTTCTTGGCAGTCAGATGCTCAATGAACTCGGGACCGACGGTCGTAACGTCACCAGCACCCATAGTGAGCAGCAGGTCGCCCTCGCCCACCATCTGCTCGAGCTCCTGATTGAGCTCAAGACGGCTGGAGCAGTACACGACCTCCTTGCCAGGATGCTTGGCGCGCACGGTATCGGCGAGCATCTTAGAGGTAACACCCGGAATGGGCATCTCGCCAGCCGAGAACACATCAATCAGTAGCAGTTTATCGGCATTGGAAAATGCATCGGCAAAGTCGTCGCACAGGGCCTGCAGACGCGAATAACGGTGCGGCTGGAACACGACGTCGACATGCTTGTAGCCCAGCGACGAAGCGGCAGCAAGCGTCGCCTTGATCTCGGTGGGGTGATGGCCGTAATCATCGACCACGGTGATGCCATCGATATCGCCCACGTGGGTAAAGCGACGGCGGACGCCCTCAAAGCTCGAGAGCGCCTTGGCGGCGGCGTCGATGTCAAGGCCCAGGACATGGGCGACGGTGAGCACCGCCGTGGCGTTGAGCATGTTGTGGCGACCGGGATTGCTCTTGATCTCCACAGCGTGCTCAGTGCCGTCCTCAAAGCGAACGATAAAGTCGCTCTGGATGCCCTTGACATCCGGGTGCATGCAGACGATGTCGTTGCTCTCGGCAAAGCCGTAGGAAAGCACGTGACGGCCCGTCGACTTGGCGAGCTCGACCAGATGCGAGTCCTCACCGCAGACGATGACGGTGCCGTCCTCGCCCACCAGGCTCATGAATTTGGCGAAAGTTGCCTCGATCTCCTCGATACCCGAGTAGTGATCGAGGTGGTCGGCCTCGACGTTGGTCACAATGACCACGTTGGGGTTCAGGAACAGGAAGGAGCTGTCGGACTCGTCGGCCTCGGCGACAAAGTAGTCGCCCGAGCCGTTCTTGCCGTTCGTGTCATAGCCCTCGACGATGCCACCGATCAGGAAGCTCGGATCCAGACCCATGCGGTCGAGCATGGTGGCGCACATCGAAGACGTGGTGGTCTTGCCATGCGTGCCGGCAACAGCGACGGTGGTGTAGCCGTGGCCCAAAGCAGAGAGCATCTTGGCACGGGGCCACACGGGAATACCAAGCTCGCGAGCGCGCACGAGTTCAGGGTTGGACTCCGGAATAGCGGTGGAGACAACAACCACGTCGGGCTTGACCTCGTCGATCGTGGCGGCCTCATGGCCCACATGCACCTTCACACCAGCGCGGGTAAGCTGGCGGATATAACGTGACGTCTTAAGGTCGGAGCCGGTAACGGCATAACCGCGCTCGTGCAGAACGAGGGCGATGCCGCTCATGCCGGCGCCGCCGATACCGATAAAGTGGGCGCTCTTAAACTCGGGCGCGGAGGTTGCAGTCTGGGAATCAGCCATGTGCTCGTGTACTCCTTGCGTAAACACTGCCTGTAACCCGTTAACTGTACCGCACCTACCGCATCAGCGCGAGGGCGACCGACGATATCCCGTCTAACTAACGCAAACCCTCTACCGCATCCGCCAGAAGAGCGGCGGCCCTATCCTGAGCCAGACCACGCGCCGCCTGACGCATGGCGTCGCGCGCCGCCGCGTCATCGAACAGGTGCAGCAGTTCATCGGCAAAGGCAGAACCGTCGATATCGGCATCGGCGCAGAGCACGCCGGCCCCAGCGTCGACCAGATAACGGGCATTGGTGGTTTGGTGGTCGGCCGTCGCATGCGGGTACGGCACGAGCACCGAAGGCACGGCGAGTGCAGCGATCTCGGCCACGCTCGATGCGCCCGAACGCGAGAGCACCAAATCGGCAGCAGCCAGCATATCGCCCATGTTGTCGATGTAAGGCTGGACGCGGTAACGCTTCGCCTCCTCGGGCGTCAGCGCCAAAGCGCGCTCGGTCTCCTCAAAGCCGTCGGCACCCGTCGAATGCAACACATAGAGGTTCTTGCGCGAAAGCAGCTCGTTTTTGAGCGAAGCCACACGCTCGTTGAGGTGCTGGGCGCCAAGTGAACCGCCAAAGACGAGCAGCAGCGTAGCGTCCTCGGGAACGCCAAGTGCCTTGCGGCCGCGAGCGCGATCGCCCTCGATCACCGAGCGACGTACGGGGTTGCCGGTCATGAGCACGTGGTCAGGGTCACCTTCGCGCTCAAAGACCGAACGCGCTGCCGGCACCGAGATGCACACGCGGGCGGCGTGGGAGTTCATCATCTTGTTGGCCAGGCCCGGAACAGAGTTCTGCTCATGCAGCAGATACGGAACGCCCGCGCCCTTGCACCACCCCAGCAGCGGAACCTCGACATAGGCACCAAAACCAATGGCGGCATCGGGCTTGCCGACCTTTGAGAAATGACTGGCGAGCGCACGCTTGGCTTTGTTGACACGCCACAGCGAGGTCAGCGCCGTCCAAGGACGGGAGCGGTCGAAGCCCGTGACCGTAATGGGCACAAAATCAAACCCAGCCTCGGGGACCAGACGACCCTCGAGCTTGCGCGACTGGCCCACGAACACAACGTGGTGGCCACGGTCACGCAGCTCTTCGGCCAAGGCGAGCGCGGGGTTGATGTGCCCGGCCGTGCCGCCGGCTGCAATAGCAACGGTCATTTTATCGGTCATGGTAGTCCCTTCGTACACGCGGTCCCTGGTCGTCGGTACGCAGACGCGCCGACGGGTCCGAGTTCAAATCGATTCGATTATATCCGCCGCCCGCGTTGCGAGGGCTGGGGCGCTGAGGACGACCTTGCGGCGCCGTTCGCTGACGCGGGCGGGCTGCCGGCTCGGTCGCAGAGCCATCCAGGACGGTAAAACCGTTACGCGAAGATCGCTCGCCGCGCACGTGGGGCACGCCGGCGGTACTCTCATCCATAACGGCAAAGCTCTCGCGGCGGCGGTCATACTCATCGCGGCGGGCGCTCTCGTACGAAACGCGCAGGATCAACCCGGCAAGCATGAGCGACACAATAATCGACGAACCGCCGTAGCTAATAAACGGCAACGGTTTGCCCGTCATGGGAAACACGTTGAGGATGCCCAGCGCGTTAATCAAAAACTGCACTGCGAGAATGACCGCGGAGCCAGACGCCATAAGCGCGCCCCGGCGATCGGTCGCCTGCTCGGCAATGCGAAACGCCGAGTAGATCAGCATCGCAAACACCAAGAAGAACAGCACGGTTCCGACAAAACCGACTTCCTCGCCAATGATGGCCAGGATGTAGTCATTGTGCGCCTCGGGCAGATACGAGTACTTCATGGTTGAGTTGCCGATGCCACGGCCGAACAGACCGCCCGAGGCAAAGGCCATAATGGCAAGCGTGGCCTGATAGCCGTCACCATACTCGTCGGCCCAAGGGTTCAAGGCAACCTGAATACGCACCATACGGTACGGCTCTGCGACAAGCGCAATCACGATCACGAGAATGCCGAAGATTAGCACGCCGATGATAAATCTGGGGTCGAGACCCGCAAACAACGCCATGCACATGAGGGTCAACAGGATGATCAGGACAGTACCGAAATCGGGCTGGATAAAGATCAGAAAGAGCGAAATGCCCAGGTAGATGCCCATCTTGCGAAGGAATTCGTTGATGTTGCCACCGGGCGAAAAGAAGCGATCAAGCATGATGGCCGAATACGCAATGGCAAATGGCTTTAAAAACTCGGAAGGCTGGAACTGAATACCGGCGATGTTAAGCCAGCGCGTGGCGCCACGGCTGCCGCTGCCCACCAAGAACACCAGAAACAGTAGCCCTATCATGCCTATGAGGAAGATCCTGAGCACATCCTCCCCAAACCAGCTGTCCGGCAAAACGCGCACGATGGCAATCAGCGCCAGAACACCGACCACGGCAAACGCGGCCTGTCGACCCAGAAAAAACGTCGCCGAGCCATTCTCGTGCAGCGCCTCGACCGAAGACGCCGAGTACACCATCAGCAGGCCAAAGCATACCAAGGTAAACAAGCAGGCCATGAATATCAAACGGGGGCGCATGATACGGGCGGGAACGCCGGCAATATAGCGTTCGCTAAACGACTGCCCGCCGCGACCGGAACGCGGTGTGCTGCGCCGCGAGGAAGCACGGTCCGAGTCGGGCCTCCTCATACCTTGTCGGGGGCTCTCCTCTCTCACCGGCAACCCCTATTCCATTTGCGATTTCGCCGCAGCGGCAAGCTGGGCCACATAGTCCTTAAACACGCGGCCGCGCTCCTCATAGCCCGAGAACTCATCGAACGAAGAGCAGGCAGGAGAAAGTAAGATCACGTCGCCACGGCTCGACAGCGAACGGGCGACGTCCACGGCATCGCGCAGGTCATCCGCCTGGGCGATATCCACATCGCCGTCGACATCGGCCTCGTCCATAGCGGCGGTGAAACGCTCGCGCGCATCGCCAAAGCAGACGACCGAGCGTACGTTATCCATAACAACGCGCGCGAAGTCCGTGAGCGGCGTGCCCTTATCGTGGCCGCCGAGCAGCAAGATCACGTCGTCATCGGGAAATGCCGTCAGTGCCTTCTCGACCGCATCGGTGTTGGTCGCCTTGGAATCGTTGACGTAGCGCACGCCGTCAATCTCGCCACACGGCTCCACGCGGTGCTCGAGCGGCTGGAACGAGGCAAGACCGCGGCAGACACCATCGACATCGGCACCGACCGCCAAGGCAGCCGTGGCGGCGCACAGGGCATTGATAACATTGTGATGGCCCGAGATCTTGAGCTCGGATGTAGCGATGAGCGGGGTCTCGACGCCCTTCAGGCGCACGACCATCTTGCCGTCGCGCACAAAGGCGGCATCCTCGCCCTCAGGCTCGTCAAAGGCAACCTTGCAGATGCGACGACCCGGCGTGTAGATGTACTCATCAAACTCGTGAATGCCGGCGTCTTCGACGTCGACAACCGCCAGATCGTCATCGACCATATTGTCAAACAGTTTGATCTTGGCAAGCGCGTAGTTCTTATGGCTCTTATGCCAGCCCAAGTGGTCGGGAGTGATGTTGAGCAGCACCGCCACGCGGGGGTGGAGCTCGGTTGTCGTAGCAATCTGATAGCTCGAGAGCTCAGCCACAAACCACTCGTTGTGGGCTCGGCCGTCAATCTCGTTGACCGGCGGCTCGCCGATGTTGCCGACAGCAACGCTGGCCTCACCGGCAGCCTTAAGCAGATAATCAGCCAGCGACGTGGTGGTCGTCTTGCCGTTGGTGCCCGTGATGGCAATCCAGTTATCGGGCGACAGGCGATAGGCAAACTCGGGCTCACCCATAATCTGGGCGGCATGCTCGCGCCCGGCCTTAAAGAAGCCCGAGAACTCCGAGATGCCCGGGCACGTCACGCATACGTCATAGGCGCCCTCGACCTGTTCGGTCCCATAGACAAACGACGCACCAGCAGCCTCGAGCGCACTCGTGGCGTCATTGGGTTCAGAGGTGCCACCGCCATACACGGTAACGGCACTTACGCGCTCGGGATGTGCCAGCGCCCAGCGGGCGACATCGAGACCGGATTTGCCCTGACCCAAAACGAGCAGGCTAAAGACATCAGCAAGAGGCATGAAAGACCACTATCCCAACTGGAAGAACAGGGCAAGGCCAACGGCACCAAAGGCAGCAGCGATAATCCAAAAACGGATGACGACCTTGGTCTCGGCCCAGCCCTTCTTTTCGAAATGATGATGGATGGGCGCCATAAGGAAGACGCGCTTGTGCGTAAAGTGGAAGTAGACAACCTGAATCATGACCGACAGGGTCTCAACGATAAACAGGCCGCCGATGATGAGGGAGACGACCTCGGTGTTGGTCATGATGGACGTGCAGGCAAACGCGGCGCCTAGGGCAAGCGAGCCGGTATCGCCCATAAAGATGCTCGCCGGATAGCAGTTGAACCACAGAAAGCCCAAGCAGGCACCGGCACACGCGGTGCAGAAGATGGACAGGTTCACGTCTCCGTGCAAAAACGCCATGGCAGCCATGGCGAGCATGGCAATCATGGAGGTGCCGCCAGCAAGACCGTCAAGGCCATCGGTCAGGTTCACGGCATTAGAAAGACCGGCGATCATCAGCCAGCAAAAGACAATGTAGAGCCACGGGAACGAAAGGCCGCAGATGGTGGTCGAAAGCACGCCAAGGTCAATCGTCAGGCCGCCGGGAAAACGAATCTCGGGGGCGACGCCGCACCAGTTAACGGCAAGTACCGTAAAGGTGACACAGATAATGGTTAGGCCGATCATCTTGGCATGAGGCGTCAGACCGAGCGAGCGCCCATGCGTAACGGAGGTCAGGTCGTCGATCAGGCCCAGCACGCCTGTCGCCAGCGTGGCGAGCAGCACGAGCACGAGCTCGGTGGTGAGCTTGCCCATCAGCAGGCAGGTCAGCGAAATCGCGACGAGAATGACAACGCCACCCATGGTGGGCGTTCCCTGCTTAACCAAATGACGCTTGGGGCCGTCGGCACGAACCTGCTGGCCGATACCCTCGACCTTAAGTAGCTTGATCCACCACGGCATGAGCAGCAGCGCAATGGCAGCGGCGATGCCAAGCCCCAAAAAAGCCTGATACGTTGGATACGAGGGATTGCCGAACATGGGCTAGCACACACCTTCCACAAAGCGGTCGAGCTCAACAAAGCGGGAACCCTTGACCAGTACAACATCATGTTTTTCAAGCGCGCCGCCCATGCGGTCGAGCACCTGCTGATAATCGGAGAACACCTGAATGCGATCCTCGTCCATGCCCATCATGCGCGCAGCATCGGCCAT
The DNA here is from genome assembly GCA_900544205.1 of uncultured Collinsella sp. GTDB lineage: Bacteria > Actinomycetota > Coriobacteriia > Coriobacteriales > Coriobacteriaceae > Collinsella. The sequence continues at coordinate 5,368 of UQUG01000046.1, read as the reverse complement.
AAGCTGGGCCAGCTCGCCGCCCACGCACACCAGCATGTCAAGCTTCTTGGCGGCGGCATAGGCACCCACGAGCTCATGCATGCGGGGAGCCTCGTCGCCCATCTCGCCCATCTCTCCCAGGACCGCCATGCGCGAGCCCCTGCACGAAAGCGAGCACAGCAGATCGAGGCCGGCAGCCATGGATTCTGCACTGGCGTTATAGGAATCGTCGATGATACGGGCGCCGCTCTTGGCGCGCTTGATCTCCTGACGGTGGCCCGTGATCGTAAGCCCCCTAAAGGCAGCATTAATCTGCTCGGGCGATACACCCAGGCGATAGGCAACCGCGGCGGCCTTGACGGCATTGGGGACGGACTGCACACCGGGAATGGCGAGCATGGTTTCGATCGTCTCGCCTAGGCCAAAATCGAGTGTAAAGACCGGACGGCCCTCGTCATCGACACGGATGTCGCGCGCACGAACCTCATCGTCGTCCGAGATACCCGCCAACATCACGTCAATGCCGGCAGGCGCGGCAAACGTGTCGCGGATGAAGGGGGTGAAGTCGTCCTCGCCGCCCAAAACCAACAACGGCAGGATGTCGCCGGCGGCACGCATGCCCTCGACGATCTCGGATTTGGCGCGGGCGATGTTCTCGCGACTGCCCAAAATACCGATATGGGAAGTGCCGATCTTGCTCACGATGGCAAGGTTGGGATTGGCAGACTGGGATAGGCGCTCAATCTCGTGGAAATGGTTCATGCCCATCTCGAGCACCAGGATCTCGGTATCGGCGGGAGCGCTCAGCACCGTGAGCGGCATGCCGATCAGGTTGTTGTAATTGCCCTTGGTCGCCCAGACGCGGTAGCGCTTGGCGAGCACCGCGGCAAGCACGTCCTTGGTCGTCGTCTTGCCGATCGAACCGGTAATGCCAACGACCAGACAGCCAAGCTCCAGGCGATACGCATGCGCCAGGCGCAGCAGAAACTCCTCGGGATCATCGGTCAGCAAGATGGCGCAGCCCTTGTCCTGAGCCAGCGAAACCAACTCCGGGTCGGGCTCGCGCGTCATCACGACGGCGCCGGCACCCGCCTCGACAGCACGGGAAGCAAAGTCATTGCCATCGACTTTTTCACCCGGGAAGGCGACAAAGATCGTCCCCTCCTCGACCTGACGCGAGTCGATAACGCACCCGCGGCAAACACGATCGACTCCTTCCGTCACGGTTCGGGCCCCTGTTGCGGCCGCGAGGTTGTTGACGGCGATCTCTATCATTGCTGCTCCCCTGTAAACCTAATAGTGCTATCGGCGTATTGTATCCCAGTGCCACGCATACGTGGTGCAGGGCATGTGAACACCCCTCAGATTGGACAATGGACCACGCCCAAGATTGTAACCCCCTACTTTGTGCGCGGGATACCCAGTACATCGAGCGCGTTGGCCATGATGGACTGGAATGGCACCGCAGCGGCGTCCGAACCGCTCGGCGTTCCATCAAGCGTGATGTAGCACAGCACCTTGGGCGACTGAGCCGGCGCAAAACCCATAAAGGACGACATGTAGTTCTCTTTAAGATATCCGCCGTTCTCGTCAGCGCGCTCGGCCGTGCCGGTCTTGCCCGCCACATCGTAGCCATCCACTGCGCCGCCGACGCCCGTGCCCTCGGCGACGACCGTCTGCATGCACGACGTCACTTGCGCGGCAGCGTCCTGCGAAATCGCACGCTCGCCCTCTCCCCAATCCTTCTCATCGCCCTTGCTGGACTTATAGAAGTGCGGGGTCATCATCACGCCGCCGTTGGCGATACCGCCCACGGCACGCGCAATCTCAATCGGCGAGACGGACAGTGCCTGGCCAAAGCTCATCGAGCCCAGCGTGGCGCCATCATACTGGTCGCGCTCCTTGACGATGCCCAGACTCTCTCCCGGAAAATCGACACCCGAGCTGTGTCCGATGCCCCACTTGTCCACATAGGCGGCAAAGTCGTCGGCGCCGATCTTGCGCCCCACCAGGACAAAGCCCACGTTGGACGAGCGGCGCATCATCTCGCGCACATCCATGGTCATGGCGTAGTCGCGTTTATCGGCATCGGTGACGGTATCGTCGCCCACTTTGATGCTCGCCGGCACCTCAAACGACGTACTCGAGCGCACGACGCCCAAATCAAAGCCGGTGCCCGCCACGAGCGTCTTAAAGACCGAGCCGGGCTCATAGGCATCGGTGACGAGACGCAGGTTCATATCCTCGGTCTTGGCATTTTCCAGATCGGTCTGGTCATACGTCGGGTACGAGCAGGCGGCAAGGATCTCACCCGTTGTAGGATCGGTCACAAGGGCCGAACCGTTCTTGGCCTTCGTTTTCTCGACCGCCTCGGCCAGGGCGTCCTCTGCCGCACGCTGGATATTGACGTCAAGCGTCGTCACGATATCAACGCCGTCGACCGCAGCCACCTTTTTATAGGCGCCGCCCGCGATATAGCTGCCATCTCTCGCGCGCTCGCGCACAAGAGAACCGTTCGTGCCGGTCAAGAGCTTGTTGTATTGCTTTTCCAGACCCGTCAGGCCGTCGTTGTCCACATTCACCACGCCCAGCACCTGCGAGGCTAGGTTGCCGTAAGGGTACACGCGCTTCATGGCTTGCTCAAAGAGCACGCCGGGCAGGTTTTTCTTCTCCAGCGCCGCAGCGTCGTCTTCGTCCACCTGACGCTTGATATACACCCAGGTACCATCGGACTCAACGAGTTTACGACAGGTCTTTTTATCGATGCCCGTCGCCTTGACCAGCGCCGACACCGTCTTGTCGATATCCTCGACCAGCTGCGGGTTCACGGCGATATTGCGGCACTCGACCGAAGACGTCAGCACGTTGCCGTTACGGTCATAGATGGTGCCGCGCTTGGCATAGAGCGTCTGGGCAAGAAGGCGGCGCGCATCGGCGCGCTCACGCAGCTTGCCGGCGTTCACGATCTGATAGTCGGCAAGGCGATAGACGCCCGCAGCCAAACCGAGCCCAATGCACCCCATGACGACGTTGCGACGAGGCAGCGGCGTGCCCGTGAGCCATTCGGTCGACGAGTTCTTGCGCGACCTGGTGTTATGTACTTGAGGACCACCCGAACCGCGAAGTCGCGATGCGGGGTCGTTGCCACGGGACGGCCCCGCGTTGTAAGATGGCCGACCCGTTCCTTGATAACCAGAACGTCCCCGCGATGAGGGACGTCCAGAACCACGACCCCCGTCGGGACCGCGGCGATAGTCATTTGTCATACTCAGCTACCGTCTTGTTACTGAGCGGTCGCGGTCGAGCTAGCGCCCGCGGCTGCATCCTGCGAAAAGTCAAGTGTAACGCTCTCGCTGGGCTCCACCATGCCATAGGCGCCCGCAAGGTCGCGGATGCGCGTGTCGGCACCATAGACCGAGTGCATGACCTCCAGGTCGGAGCTCTCATCGGTCGCCTTCTCGAGCGTGTTGGTAAGCTCGGCGTTGCTGTTGAGCACCTGGGCCGTAACGCCGGCGAGCGCCACGCGGGCGACGCCGATCGTCATGAAGATAGCCGCAATGATGCAAAACGTTTTAAGAACGCTCATGAAAACCGGGCTTACCACCTGGTTTGCCTGACGGCCCGCGCCCGTGTAGACATCAAAGCGCGGCATGCGCTGCTCGCGGGGAGCAACGGGGGCCTGCGGTGCCTCACGATAGGCGGGCATGGCGTTCATATCATAGGCGAGTGCTGCGTTTGAGGTGTTATAGCCCATGATATGCCGCCTCCCATCCCGAGTACGTTGGTAGTGTGTTTAAGCTTCGTTTGTGGTACGAGCGGGAGGTCCAATATCGCGCGGTCGCGTCTACAGACGCCGCGCCACGCGGATCTTGGCTGATCTCGCCCGAGGATTGCGCGCAACCTCATCGGGTTGGGCAACCAAGGGTTTGCGGGTGATGACCTTGAGTATCGGCACGTTGCCGCACACGCACACCGGAATCTCCGGCGGACACGTGCACCCCTGGCTCATCTCCTTAAAGTGGTTCTTTACGATACGGTCCTCGAGCGAGTGATACGAGATGACGCAGATGCGTCCGCCCGGGTTGAGCCACCTGGTGGCGGCGTCAAGCCCTCGCTCGAGCACATCGAGCTCATGATTGACCTCGATGCGAATGGCCTGGAAACTTTTCTTGGCCGGGTGTCCGCCATGCCGACGAGCGGCAGCCGGGATACCCGCCTTGATGATCTCGACAAATTGGCCGGTGGTTTCGATCGGTTCTTGCTCGCGGCGGCGCACGATCTCGCGCGCGATCTGCGAGGCGAACTTCTCTTCGCCGTAGACGCGTAGAATCCGGGCGAGGTCGTGTTCGTTATAGGTGTTGATGACCTCAGCTGCGTTTAAGGTGTTGTTACCCGGATCCATCCGCATGTCCAATGGGGCGTCCTCGTTATACGAAAAGCCCCTGCCAGGGATATCGAGTTGCGGTGACGAAACGCCCAAGTCGAACAGGAAGCCATCGACCCCGGGCACCTCGGCCGAGCAAAGCAGCTCGTCCAAGTCGCCGAAGTTGCCCTTCAGCAGCTGGTGCGGTACGCCGGGAACCTCGCGGTCCAGACGGGCGCCAGCGGCCTCGAGGGCCATGTCGTCCTGGTCGACGCCAAGCAAAAGGCCTGTCTCCCCCACCTGCGCGGCCATCTTTACCGAATGGCCGGCACCGCCAAGGGTGCAGTCGCAGACGACGGAGCCGCTCTTTAGCTGCAGCGACTCAAGCACTTCGCCGAGCATGACAGGTTCATGCCGATATTCTTGTGTCAAGATCCCACGCTCCATCCGTTACTCGTGCCTTGCCCTTACGAGAAGAAGAGGTCCAGCAGGGCCTCGTCGTCATCGTCCTCATCGGCCGTAGCGCGGTCCCAAACCTCAAGGTGGTCGTAGTTACCCACAACCGTGACCTCGCGGTCGAGGTTCGCCTGCTTGCGGAGAGACTCAGAAAGACCGATACGACCGGCGCTGTCCACGTCCATCGACGTGGTGCGCTTGTTGATCGCCCTCATGAGCTTCTGGTCGTTGATGTCACGCGGGTTAAAACCCTCGTGGCCCTCACGACCCGCGAAGAGTCCTTCGACCCACTTATCGAAGGCCTCGGCAGAGAACACGTACAGAGCATCGACATCCAGGGCTTTGAACACGCGAACGTGTTCTCCAAGCTCCTCGCGAAGGGGTGCAGGCAGGGACAGACGACCTTTTGCATCGAGATTGCGCTCGTATGCACCCGTCATTCCCATGTGCGCCCTCCCCTCGGTTACTCAGATGGCACGTACGCGGGGAACCACCCCGCCTGTCGACGACATTAATAATATGGGGAGCCGCCCCATTTTTCAACACCTTTCCCCACCCCTTCCCCCACCC
>UQUG01000045.1 GCA_900544205.1 uncultured Collinsella sp. | reverse complement strand
GGGTCGTTAGCTCAGTTGGTAGAGCAGGGGACTCTTAATCCCAAGGTCCAGGGTTCGACCCCCTGACGGCCCACCACACGATATCTCCTCTAAAGTCCGCCACAACGGACTTTAGCTTTGGGTCGTTAGCTCAGTTGGTAGAGCAGGGGACTCTTAATCCCAAGGTCCAGGGTTCGACCCCCTGACGGCCCACCAAAGTATGTTAAAGCGACTGGCTTCGGCCGGTCGCTTTTTTGTTGACCTTTCATGGGGTCGAACCCGAAAGGGCGCGGCCGCTTTCACAGATCGAGCCTACCCTGGGGATCGGTAAAACCGTCAGTACCCTCCTTGAGTTTCTTCTCGTCTGCCTTCGCGCGACGCTCGAGCTTTTTTGTATCCTCGGCAGGCGGTAGGTTCTCGGGGACAATTCCGCGGTCGATGAGGCTGCCACGCACGCTTGTGTTGTTCTCGACGTGCTCTTGCTTGATCTGGTCCAGACCGTACAGGTCGTGTTCCTCGGCGTTGAAGGCCGTCATCGAGTTCGTAAGGTCCTTTGCTTTGATGAGGACATCGGCTAACCTGTCCGCCAATGCCGCGCTCTTGGGTACGCCGAGCTGCTGCTTCATTTCCGCCGTGCTTCTGCCGCCGAATAACGCTTCATCGCCCTTCGACTTGATGATCGCGAATCCTTTGGAGTCAACGCCGCGTTTGAACGCAATACCCGAGAGCTGTTTCTCTGAATCGGATAGCGAGTGGCGCGCCTGCAAGCGCTGAATCTCTGCGAAGCGCTGCTCTATGAGCTCTTGGCGGCGCGTCTGCACGGCAAAGTATGCCTGCGCGAGCGCGATCTCCGGCTTGTTTGGATCTCCGTTTTGGGCGATTAAATAGCATGCGTAGCGCGTAAGTTTGTAGTCTTTAACCGCGCGAGCGGCGACACCGGCAGTTACCATTTTCGTGGTGTCACGAAAATGGGAATCAACTGGAGTTTTGTTTGTTTCGCACGAGACTTTTGCCCTCTTAACAACTTCGGCGAAGTTCTCCCATCGAGTGTACCCCATGGGTTCCATTAAATCGCGTGCGAGCCAATATTCAACGCCGTCTTCCACATTGGCGTAGCTATCAAGTTCGACACGCCACTTCTCGATATCTCTACTGTCCATATCTCCTCCTCGCTGGTCTATTGTCTATGCGGGCTTTGCCCACTCTGTATTCAGAATAAGGATACGCTGCCGTGCGGACACGAATGGGCCCCGTTCCACCTCGAGCTCACGGGGCCCATGGATATCGATTGGTTGTGTTCTGCTTTAGATAGGTGTCCGGTTTAATCCGCTCGATAGTGCGACCCGAGACTTTCAGTTCGCTTGCGCATGGCTTTGACCATTTCCTGTGCTAGTTGAATCTGCGATTGCAGGCGAGCGAGGGCTGCGATTTCGCTGTCCTGGGCTTTCTGTGTGCTCAAGGTCGTTGTCTCCGTTTTCAAGCCCTCAAGCTCGTGTAGTGCCTTGGATAGGCCCGTCTCTGTGCGGTTGATCATGCAATAGGTGCTCATCGTGTGTTTGAGGCCGTGCGTCAGGCGTTCGGCATCTGTTGTGGCAATGCCGTACTGGGGGAGGGCGATATCCGCTTTCAGAGCTGCCTCAGGCTCTTTCTGCGCTGCAAGGGCTGCCGATGCGCCAGCGATGCGCCCAAACACGATGCCGTTGGCGCTTGACAGGCCGCCGATGCGGTCGGCGCCGTGCATGCCGCCTGTCGCCTCGCCGCAAGCATAGAGTCCCTCAACGCCCGTGTACGCGGTCTTGTCGATCTTGATACCGCCGTTGGCGGCGTGGGCATACATCGCCACGCGCATCTCGTCGGTCGGCGCGATGCTATGCTCGTCTTGTAGCCAAGTGGCAAAGGTCTGCACAAACTCGGGGACGTTCTCGCGGGGGAAGTCGTAGTGGAGCGCGAGGCCTTCGGCACCCGCTTGATCGATGGCAAGATCGATGGCGCGGGAGGCCAAGCGTGACGTGAAGGGACCATATCCGGAGCGCTGATCGAGCAGGTCGTCCAGCTTTCCGTCGGCAATATCGACCGGTTGGTCAAACGTGACGTAGCGCCAGGTCTTCTCGTTAAAGACAAGGTTGCGCTTGGGCTCGATGAAGCCCGGCATCATCTGCATGAACTCTATATTAGTAAGGGACGCACCGTGCACCAGTGCGATGGCCTGCGAGGAGCTGAGTACATCGGCGGAAGTGAGGCTTCGCTCGAACAGGCCACCCGTGCCGCCCGCAGCGATGATAGTGGCCTTGGCTGCCATAGGCACGAGATGCTCGTTTGCGCGGTCGTAGAGCACGGCGCCGGTAATCTTTCCGGTTGTGTCCTCAACAAGGTCGATAAGTTCGTGGCGGGGGAGCAGGCGAATGCCGAGCAACTCAATCTGGGCCGTACACGCGTCCTCAAGGGGCTTGCGGGTGAGGCCGCGCCACATACGCGTCTTATGGTCAAAGCAGGGGATAAACTGCTTCTGCTGGGCGCTTTCGGCACTTTGCGGACGCTGGAGCTCAACACCTAGATCCTGCTCGAGCCATTGGATGGCCTGAGGAATACCGTGGACAAACGTATGGACGAGCGTAGGGTCGGCAGCGCCGCCGCCGACGGCCTGGATGGTGTCGATGAGGTCCTGCTCGTCGCCCTCGTCGACGGGGCCAATAAGGCCGAGACCCCAGGTTCCCGGGAAGAAGCTCGATCCGCTCATGGTCTTGCCGGCGCTTGCGATGGCAACGGTTGCGCCCGCGCGTGCTGCTTCTATGGCGGCGCAAAGGCCCGCAATGCCAGATCCAATTACCAGTACATCAGTCGATTCCATCGGATTCCTTTCTCGTCCGGCGCATTGTCGCACGGGTGATCGGCAAATGTCTTGCAAAGGACTCACGTTTCGGTAAAGGGCAAATATGGCAGGTGGGCGTCAAGAGTGTCCGATCGCTCTGCCCCCATCCCCTCAATAAGTTGCGGTGAAATAGGGACTGTTTTGGCATGTGAAGGCGTTATTCAGTCCGTATATCACCGCAACTGATATACCGGTGATGGACTACTTTATGGCAGCGTGAATAAAAAAGAGCCGCCACCTCGAAAGGTAGCGGCTCCAAAGCTCAACTATATGAGCATCGCGCGGGCGCGATTAGGCCTTGAGGGCCTCCTCGACGGCGACAGCGCAGGCGACGGTGGCACCGACCATGGGGTTGTTGCCCATGCCGATGAGACCCATCATGTCGACGTGCGCAGGCACGGAGGAAGAACCGGCGAACTGGGCGTCGGAGTGCATACGGCCCATGGTGTCGGTCATGCCGTAAGAGGCAGGGCCGGCGCCCATGTTGTCCGGGTGCAGGGTACGGCCAGTGCCGCCACCAGAAGCGACGGAGAAGTACTTCTTGCCAGCCTCGAGGCGCTCCTTCTTGTAGGTGCCAGCGACGGGGTGCTGGAAGCGCGTGGGGTTGGTGGAGTTACCGGTGATCGAGATATCGACGTTCTCGTGCCACATGATGGCAACGCCCTCGCGGACGTCGTCGGAGCCGTAGCAGTTAACGGCAGCGCGGGGACCATCGGAGTAGGGGATGGTCTCGACGACCTTGAGCTCGCCCGTGTAGTAGTCGAACTGGGTCTTCACGTAGGTGAAGCCGTTGATGCGGGCGATGATCTGAGCAGCGTCCTTGCCCAGACCGTTGAGGATAACGCGCAGCGGCTTCTTACGAGCCTTGTTGGCGTTCAGAGCCAGGCCGATAGCGCCCTCAGCGGCAGCGAAGGACTCGTGGCCGGCCAGGAAGGCGAAGCACTCGGTGTCGTCGGAGAGCAGCATAGCGCCCAGGTTGCCGTGGCCCAGACCGACCTTGCGGTCCTCGGCGACGGAGCCCGGAACGGTGAAGGCCTGGATGCCCTCGCCGATGATGGCAGCAGCCTCAGAAGCGGACTTGGCGCCACGCTTGACAGCGAGAGCGCAGCCGAGGGTGTAGGCCCACTCAGCGTTCTGGAAGGCGATGGACTGGGTGTTGTTGACGATCTCACGCGGGTTGAAGCCCTTGTCGGTGCAGATCTGCAGAGCTTCCTCGAGGGAGGCGATGCCGTTGTCGGCGAGGCACTTGTTGATCTTGTCAGCGCGGCGCTCGTAACCTTCGAACGTAACAGTCATAGTTATTTCCCTCCCTTTCTACTCGTGAACCGGGAACACGCTGGCGACGGAGTGAGTCTCCTCGTCGGTGCGCGGGTCGATGTACTTGGCAGCGTTCTCCCACTGACCATAGTGGCCCATAGCGCCAGCGATGGCCTCCTCGGGGGTCTTGCCGGCCTTGACGGCGTCGGTGAACTTACCGAGGTTCAGGAACTCGAACGCGATGATCTCGTTCTTGTCGTTGAGAGCCATGCGGGTGACGTAGCCCTGAGCGAGCTCGAGGTAACGAGCGCCCTTGGCCTTGGTGCCGAACATGGTGCCGACCTGAGAGCGAAGGCCCTTGCCGAGGTCGTCGAGGGAGGCGCCCACGGGCAGGCCGCCCTCGGAGAACGCGGTCTGGCTGCGGCCGTAAACGATCTGCAGGAAGATCTCGCGCATGGCAACGTTGATGGCGTCGCAGACGAGGTCGGTGTTGAGGGCCTCGAGGATGGTCTTACCGGGAAGGATCTCGGAAGCCATGGCGGCAGAGTGGGTCATGCCCGAGCAGCCGATGGTCTCAACGAGGGCCTCCTCGATGATGCCGTCCTTGACGTTCAGCGTGAGCTTGCAGGCGCCCTGCTGAGGTGCGCACCAACCCACACCGTGCGTAAGACCGGAGATGTCGGAAATCTCCTTAGCCTGGACCCACTTGCCCTCCTCGGGGATGGGCGCGGGGCCGTGGTATGCACCCTTGGCAACGGGGCACATGTTCTCCACTTCCTGTGAGTACTGCATGCCTCTCCTCTCTATCGTGTTGGCGTCCCGTCTGGGGGTCGTGGCTGGCGATTGCCGGGCGACCCTTCGAAAGGGACATGACATGCAGCCCCTATAATACCGCGAAATGCACTGAATATTCGGCGAACGGCTCAGTTTTCGTAGCGAGAAGTCCGGAAGTTTTAATTGAAACGGTTTAACGCTATGTTCTGTGGTCGCGAACTTCCGTAGAGGGGGTCCGTCTTTGGCAAGCTTTTGGTCAGCTCTTGTAAGCGTTGCAGGGGTTGACCTGTTGCAACGGTGCCGTTCGCCGCCTGATTACTGCCTTTGGCCGCGCGAGTGTATTGTTTTGCGTGAATGTTTTGATGGCACGCTTCAATCGTGCTGTATTGGATGGCAAGCAGATCCCGGTGAAGGGAGCGCCATGCAGCGCGTTTGGAGAACGGTTACCGGCTTTTACCATGTCTGTGCCCGCGGTACGGGCAAGCGGCTCATCTTTGAGGGCGATGACGACCGGTGGGAGTTTTTGGAGCTGATGCGCGAGTGCTGTCGCGAGGAGGGCGTGACGGTTATCGCCTGGTGCCTTATGGGCAATCACGTGCATTTGGTGCTTGCAGATTACGAGGACAGGATGAGCGCGGCAATGCACCGGCTGCTTTTGACGTACGCGCGGCGGTTCAATAAGCGCACGGGGCGCACAGGCCATCTGTTCCAAAACCGTTTTGACCGGCGCTCGCTCGATACCGACTGGCAGGTGATGGAGGCTATTCGCTCTGTACACGCCGATCCGCAGGAGGTGGGCGTTAGCCTAATCGAGCGTTATCCCTGGAGCAGCTTTCCGGAACATCTACGCGCTTACGACGGTGATGTGGCCGATGCCGCGAGGGGATTTTCTGATCCTTCTTGTGTGCTTGAGCTTTTTGGCTCTGCCGAGGGCTTTATTGCCTATTCGCTTTCGACGCCCGACGGCAGTGAGCCAGCGCTGTGCGATATGAAAGAGACGGAGTGGGAACGCCACGCCTTTGCCGACAAGATGGCGAAGAGCCTCGGGGTTCCGCTCAACGAACTCAAGACCGTTGCGCCCTCGCGGCGAGACAGAATCATTTTCGCTCTGCACGATGGCGGCTACACGGTGCGCGAGGTCGAACGGTATACGGGAATCAGCAAGAGTACCGTATCTCGTATCGTGCGCGCTTATGCGCGGGTGAAGGCACAGGCTGAGCTCTCGGAATAGAAAATGGCCGAACCACTCTTGTCAAGCGATTCGGCCAACAAAAATCTTAAGATTTGGGATAAATACTACTGATTATTTTGTCCCGTGAGCATGCCGTCGAGGGTGCGCCAGGCGAGCTCGGCGCATTTGACGCGGGCGGGCATGTGCGAGATGTCCTGGAGCTGGGCGGCTTCGTCCAGGTCTTCCAGGTCCTCCTCGGAGAGCTGCTCGCCGCGGATCATGGCAAGGAAGAGCTCTGCTAGGCGGCGAGCTTCCTCGACGGTCTCGCCGGTGATGAGGTCGGCCATGATGTCGGCGCTGGCCTGACTGATGGCGCAGCCGTGGCCGGTAAAGGAGGCCTCCTCGATCACGCCGTTCTCGACGCGCAGCTGCAAGGTGAGCTCGTCGCCGCAGCTGGGGTTGATGCCGTCGTGCTCGTGCGTGGGAGCATCCATCTCATACTTATAGTCGGGGTGCGAGTTGTGCTCCATAAATGTGGTGGAGGTGTACAGATTACCCATTGAACGTGCTCCAAACGTGATGCAGGCCGGCGATGAACTTGTCGATGTCGGCCTTGTCGTTGTAGAAGGCCACGCTGGCGCGGCAGCAGGCAAGGTTCTCGACGCCCAGCCAGGTGAGCAGCGGCTGCGCGCAGTGGTGGCCGGCGCGTATGCAGACGCCGTCCATGTCCATGATGCTCGCGACGTCGTGCGGGTGGATGCCCTTGACGTTAAAGCTCACAATGCCGTGGTGGTTGTCCCAATAGATGGAGCCGATGATCTGGACAAAGTCGAGCTGCATGAGCTCGCCCATCAGATAGTGGACGAGTGCCTGCTCGCGGGCCTGGATGTTCTCGTAACCCACGGTGTTGACCAGGTAGTCGAGTGCCGCACCCGTGGCGAAGATGCCGGCGGCGTCCTGCGTGCCGGCCTCGAATTTCTCGGGAACGGGCGCCCAGACGGCGTCCTGCTCGGTGACCGAATCGATCATCTCACCGCCGGTAAGCACTGGCGGCATGGCGTTGAGCAGGTCCATCTTGCCCCACAGCACGCCGATGCCCATGGGGCCCATGGCCTTGTGCGCGCTAAAGGCAAAGAAGTCGGCGCCCAGGTCGGCCACATCGACCGGCATGTGCGGCAGCGACTGCGCGCCGTCGACGACCAGATAGCCGCCGTACTTGTGCACGAGCTTGCCGAGGTTCTTGACCGGGTTCTCGACTCCTAGCACGTTGGAGACCTGACCCACGGCCAGGATCTTGGTCTTGGGTCCCACCTTGCCCAGAACCTCCTCGGTGGTGAGCTGGCCGGTCTTGGTGGGATAGAGGTAGACGAGCTTGGCGCCGGTCTCGCGGCAGACCTGCTGCCACGGAATCAGGTTGGAGTGGTGCTCCATGATGGTGATGACGACCTCGTCACCGGGCTCGAGCACCGTGGGTGCAAAGCTCTTGGCGACCAGGTTGAGCGACTCGCTCGTGTTGCGGGTGAAGACGACCTCGTTGGCCTGTGAGGCACCGATGAGGTCGGCGATCTGCTGGCGGACTTTCGCGATGGCGTCGGTGGCCTCGACGGACAGCGAGTACAGGCCACGCAGGGGGTTGGCGTTCATGCGCTGATAGAAGTCGCGCTCGGCGTCGAGCACGCAGGCAGGGCGCTGCGCGGTGGCGGCACTATCGAGGAAGGCGATCTCGGGGTGTTGCTGGAACAGCGGGAACTGTGCCTTGTAGGGATTGGTCTCGATGTCGACGGTAGGCCAGCCGCGCGAGGCCTCGTCGCTGGCGTCGAGCTCCATAGGCTCCGGTGCGGTACAGGTATCGCATTTAACGTGCTCGGTGTCGATCATGCGAGCTCCTCTTCAAAGTTGTCGATCAGGTTGTTGCCCAGGCGGACGACGGCGGCGCGGGTGCGCTCGTCGGCGGCGGAAAGCGCGGCGTCCTCCAGCTTGGCACGGACGAACAGGTCCTCGGCGGCGTTTTGGTCAAGGCCGCGGCAGGCGAGGTAGAACAGCTGCTCGTCGCGGACGTGGCCGATGGTGGCTCCGTGGTTGCCGGCGACGTCGTCCTCGTCGCACAGGATGACGGGGACGGTCTTGTTGTCGACCCCCTTGTTGGCCAAAAGCACCGTCTCGCGCTCGGTGCCGGTTGCACCCTTGCAGCCGTGCACGAGGTCGATGGTGCCGCGGTAGACCTTCTTGGACGTGCCGGTCAGCACGCCGTTGGCGTCGATCTCGCACTCGGTCTTGCGACCGCGGTGGCGCAGCTCGTAGTTAAAGTCGCGCACCTGCTCTCGGGCGCCCAGGTAGTCAGTATCGATGGTGACCTTGGCGGTATCGCCCAACAGGTCGCCGGCGAGGCCGGTGGCGCTGGCACCGGCACCCAGGACGGTGTGCTGCAAGTTGACGCGCGCGCCCTCGTCCAGGAACAGGCCGGTGTCGTCGAGCGCGATCCAGCTATCGTCGAGCGTCTGCGTGCAGGTCACGTTGACGGTGGCGTACTCGTGGGCGCACACGCGTAGCACGGAGCCCACGACACCCTCGCCGGTAACGGGGGAGTCTAGGGCAATATGTAGATCGAGCGTCGACTGGGGACGGGCGACGACGTCGATGGCGGCGATGGCCGCGGCGGCATCGACAGCGCTCACGCGCACGGTAACCGTGGCGTGCTTGTATGCGGGCACATCGATGACGATGCGCTTGGTAGCGTGGTCGGCCAGGTAGGTGTAGGCAGCCTCGCCCATGCCAGTCTCGAAGGCCTCGGCAGGGGAGAGCTCCTCCTCGAGCTTGATGGCGCCGGCCTGGTAGACGGAGGTCGCAGGCACGTCGAGCTCGGTCTCGGGCGTGATACGGGCGCGGTCGGCGGCATCGCCGGGGGCGGAGGCGCGGCGCTCGGGGAAACGCTCGGCCATGGTGTCCATGGCAGCGTCGAACGCGTCTGCCATGCCAGTAAACTGCTCGTCCAAGCCCTCGACCTCAACGGCCTCGGTGGGAGCGGCGGCAAGCTCGTCAGAGAGCTCGAGCTTGGTCTGGTTCATCTTGAGCCAACCCCAAGTGGCAGCCGGCATCGCATTAACCTGCTCAAGGATGGTAGCAGCGGTGTTGGTGGTCTGTTTCATTATCCGATCGCTCCTTCCATCTCGAGCTTGATCAGGTTGTTCATCTCGACGGCGTACTCCAGCGGCAGCTCCTTGGAGACCGGGTTGGCAAAGCCGTTGACGATCATGGTACGGGCCTCTTCCTCCGAGATACCGCGGCTCATCAGGTAGAACACCTTATCGTCGCCGATGCGGCCGATGGTGGCCTCGTGGCCGATGTCGACGTTCTTGGCGCGGATGTCCATGGCGGGGATGGTGTCGGAGCGGCTCTGGTCGTCGAGCATGAGCGACTGGCAGCTCACGGTTGCCTTGGAGCCCTCGGCCTTAGGCGTGGCCACGATGGAGCTGCGGAACGTCTGGATGCCGCCGCTCTTGGAGATGCCCTTGGTCTCGACGGTTGCCGAGGTATCGGGCGCGTTGAGCACGACCTTGCAGCCGGTGTCGAGGTTCTGACCGGCGCCGGCAAAGGTGATGCCGGTAAAGCTCGAGCGGGCGCGGCGGCCGTTGAGCACGCTCATGGGGTAGAGGTAGCCCACGTGGCTGCCGAAGGAGCCGCTGATCCACTCGATGTCGCCGTCCTCGTCCACGCGCGCGCGCTTGGTGTTGAGGTTGTACATGTTCTTGGACCAGTTCTCGATGGTCGAGTAGCGCAGGTGCGCGCGCTTGCCCACAAAGAGCTCCACAGCGCCGGCGTGGAGGTTGGCAACGTTGTACTTGGGCGCGGAGCAACCCTCGATAAAGTGCAGGTCGGCATCGTCCTCGACGATGATGAGCGTGTGCTCAAACTGGCCGGCACCCTTGGCGTTGAGGCGGAAGTAGCTCTGCAGCGGGAAATCGAGCTTGGTGCCCTTGGGCACGTAGACAAACGAGCCGCCGGACCATACGGCGCCGTGCAGGGCCGCAAACTTGTGGTCGGTGGGCGGGATGAGTGTCATAAACTTCTCGTGGATGAGCGGTTCCCACTGCGGATCGTGCAGGGCTTCCTCAATACCGGAGTAGACGATGCCCATCTTGGACGCGGTGTCCTGCATGTTGTGGTAGACGAGCTCGGAGTCGTACTGCGCGCCGACACCCGCCAGGTAGCTACGCTCGGCCTCGGGGATGCCTAGGCGCTCAAAGGTGTTCTTGATGTCGTCGGGCACCGACTGCCAGTCGTGCTTTTGGTCGGTGTTGGGCTTGACGTAGGTGACGATGTTGTCCATGTCCAGGCCCTCGATGGAGGGGCCCCACGTCGGATCCGGGAAGCGGTTGAAGATTTCGAGGGACTTTAAGCGCAGGTCGAGCATCCACTGCGGCTCGTCCTTTTTGGCGCTGATCTCGCGCACGATGTCGGGCGTGATGCCGGCGTCGAGGCGCTCGAATCCCTCCTCGCCATAGGTGAAGTCGTAGAGGCTGCGGTCGATGTCCGCGACCTCGGTGCGGTTCTTGGTCATTGCGTCGCCCCTTTACGCCTGCTGCTCGGCAGCGGCGGCCTCGGCCTGGGCGCGCTGCTCGGCGGCCTCGCGCTCGAAGGTCTCAAAACCGTTCTTGTCGATCCAGGGGATGAGCGAGGCGTCGTCCTCGCGCACGATGTGGCCCTTGACCATAACGTGGACGCGGTCGACATCCAGGTGCTCCAAGATGCGCGTGTTGTGTGTGATGATGAGCATGGAGCCGTCGCAGCTCTTGCGGTAGGCGTCCATGCCGTGGCTGACGGTGGACAGGGCGTCGACGTCTAGGCCCGAGTCGGTCTCGTCGAGGATGGCGAGCTTGGGCTGCAACAGCAGAAGCTGGAGCATCTCGACCTTCTTTTTCTCGCCACCCGAGAAGCCCACGCCCAGCTCACGGTTGAGGTAGGCGGTATCCATGTTGAGTTCGGCCGCGAGCTCCTTGACGCGACGGCGGAACTCCTTGCCCTTCATCTCCAGGCCGGGGCGGCCGGCGATGCTGGCGCGCAAAAAGCTCGACAGCGGCACGCCCGGGATCTCGACCGGGGCCTGGAAGCTCAGGAACAGGCCGGCGCGCGAGCGCTTGTCGGTGGTGAGTTCGGTGATGTCCTGGCCGTCAAAGACGATACGGCCGTCGTTGACGGTATAGACGGGGTCGCCCATGACTAGGTGGCCCAGGGTGGATTTGCCGGCGCCGTTGGGTCCCATCAGCACGTGGGTCTCGCCGGCGGCGACGTTGAGGTTGACGTTGTGGAGGATGGTCTTTTCGTCCACGGAGGCGGTCAGACCTTCGATGGAAAGCAGCGGATTTGCGCTCATGCTGTCCCTCTCTGTATATGGTGTACTCATAGGTGTACTAAACCCTAGGAATCTTCTCGGAATAAAGTTACTATGGGTTCGGCGTTAGTCAAGGGAAAACCCGACTAATCCACTCGACTTTTCTAGATGTGGGACATAATAATCTGGTTTGTTTGCCCCACGTGCATAAGATTTGGGACAAACATTCTTGGTATTTTTGTCGCAGCAACGATGGAAGGGTAGGTATGCTCATTTCTTCTAAGGGCCGCTATGCCCTCCGACTGATGATCTATATCGCGGCGCTTGGTGACGCCGAGGGCAAGATTGCCCTGCGCGAGGTTGCCGACCGCGAGCGCATTTCGCAGAAGTATCTGGAGCAGCTGGTTCGTCCGCTTATGAAGGCGGGCCTGCTTAAGAGTGTGCGCGGCAAGGGCGGTGGCTACATGATGGCCAAGGACCCGGCCGAGGTGCGCGCCGGCGACATCCTGCGCGCCGTCGAGGGCAGCACGGCCCCGGTGGCATGCGACGGCATCGACAACAGCTGCACCCGTAGTGATCTGTGTTCAACGGTCAAGTTCTGGCGCGGCCTGGACGAGGTCATCGAAAAGTACGTTGACGGCGTGACGCTGGCCGACCTAGCCGCCGTCCCCGAGATCAACTTTGACATTAAGCTGTAGGGCTGGCTTTCGTGAAGTCGTACGAAGCCTTTGATTCGCGTCTGGCACTGCTAGAGACAGCTCGATTCCAAGATTTCGACAACGACTATGTTGTCTCCGGATGTGCGTATATCTATGAGCAGGTTTTCGGAATCTCAATTACGCTCCTTAAGCGTCTGCTCGAGTATGAGGGCGCCACGCTTGCCGCGTCGGGGTCTCCTCGTGCCATCTTGAAGGAGTCCTACCGATTCTACGACTTTATTGATGAGGCAGCCTGGCTAGATATGCTCAGAGACCGTAACACGAACGTCCATATCTATGACAACAAGCTCGCTCAAGATTTGATTCAGCGCATCTTGAACGTCTATATCCCTGCTTTCTGCCAGTTGAGGGACGGGCTGATGGAGCGTTACGGCGAGCTTCTGTTGGCGCCCGACGACCAGTTTGTTTAATTCCTTAAGATTTCGCGGAGGGTTGTTGCCGTTTGCCGAGTTGTTGTTGTGCAACAACGGGCGAGCTGCAATACTTAATTTTATCTTTGCAAACTGCACTTTAACTACACCAATGCAGGGAGGATTTTATGCAGCCCAAGCATTCCGCGATTGTGGCGGGCCTGACGCTGGCACTTTCGTTTGGCGCCGTTGCCGCGCCTGTGACCGCTGTTGCCGAGGAGCCCACGCCGGGTGTTGCCTCGGATGCCACCAATATCGATAAAGGCCTTTACACCCAGCAGTCCTTCTCGGGCGTGCTGAGGTCGGTCCAGGGCGTTTCGTTTGTCAACGTGACTCCCGAGATGAAGTACTTTACCAAGTACGAGAGCCATGGCAACTATAACCAGGGTTTTTCGTATGGCGACGGCTATAACGCGCTGGGCTACTATCAGTTCGATCGCCGTTGGTCGCTTATTCCGTTTATGAAGCAGGTCTATAACTACGACTCTGCTAAGTACAGCATGCTTAAGGACGCGATCGATCGCGGCAGCGAGATTTCAAACGCGAGTAACCCCATGTATGCGAACGGTCAGCTTACCGAGCTGGGCCGTATTGCGCAGGATGCCTTCCAGGGCGCTTATAACACCGACCCTGCTGAGTTCTCGGCTCTGCAGGATGCCTATGCGTACAACTCCTACTATGCGGTGACCGAGTCGTGGCTTAAGAACGCTCTGGGCATTGATATTACCGGTCGTGCCGATTGCGTCAAGGGCATGGTGTGGAGCATCACCAATATGTGCGGCACGGGTGGCTGCCAGGACTTCTTCCGGTGGGCGAATCTTTCTAACAGCATGACGGACCGCGAGTTTGTGACGGCGCTTTCCAACAGCGTGGTCAATAACGTGGCGACCAAGTATGCAAGCCAGCCTCAGTACCATGAGGGCTGGAAGAACCGCTACCGCAATGAGCTCAAGGATTGTCTGGTCTATATTGCCGAGGACGAGAAGAACGAAGCGGCTGATAAGAAGCCTGAGGTGTCCGAGTTCCCTTCGACGCCTGATTCAAGCCAGACTCCTGAGGAGTCTCAGCCCGCGCAGAAGCCCGATACTGATAACAATGAGGGCAATGGGGGCGAGACGAACGGGTCTGCTACTGGTACCGGTAACAGCAACTCCGGCTCGACCGGCAATGGCTCTTCTAAACCTTCCAACGGTTCGAGCGATTCCTCTGCCGGTGGCGACTCCGGCACTAACACAGGGTCTGGTTCTGTCACCGCTTCTGGTTCCGATAGCTCTAAGGATGATTCGAATAAGGGGACGGATGCGCCCGTCACCCCGACGAACAAGAAGCCCTCTGTTTCCGAAGTGTTTGGCTCCACGCTGGGGTCTTTGATGGCTGGTCCAAGCGGCAACTCGTCTTCTAACAAGGACAATGACGGTCAGAACTCCGTGACGAAAACCGACGCCACGCAGGCCGACTCCAAGGACAATAAATCCGAGGATACATCTGAGAAGCCCGAAACGGATAAGGGTTCTGGTTCTGAGGAGAAGAAGGACGACTCCGAGGAGAAGGACAACAAGTCCGACGGTGTCGAGAACAATAACAACGGCGCCGATATCGCTGGAGGCAACAAGGAAAATACCGGTGTCAACAAAGATGGTGCCGGCGACAACAAAGATAACAATGGCGGCGGTAAGAACGATTCCGGTTCCGGCAATGGTAATGCTGGCAACGATGGCGGCAATATGCCCAAAACGGGCGATCTTATCGTGATGGCGAGCCTGGCCAGCGCGAGCCTGGCTACGCTTGGTGCCACGTCCATCGTGAGTGGCAAGCATAAGCTCGATCAGCAAAAGAAGTCTGCTGGGCAGTACGACTCCGAGGAGTAGTCCCTTTCGGTTGCCCGACAACTAGAGATTCGCAACGGGGTCCGGTGCGGTTGCATCGGGCCCCATTTTGTTGCACAAAGATTTGTGGCTTATAGGACAAAATGTGTGTCCACGTTGGGGGTATCGGCGCAGGTCGATGCCCCTTTTTCAGCCGTTTAAATTCCGTGCCCGCTTTTA